>CAYWPQ010000017.1:0-33262 GCA_964460315.1 uncultured Bordetella sp.
AATAGCTCCTGAATGACACCATCAAGCCCTTTAATTGCTGCCAGCATCATGGCGGTTTCATTGATGCTGTTACGGTACTCGAGCACGTCTTTCACCTGCCATTCCACAAACTTCAGCATCTCAAGCGCCACCTTATCGGCGCCCTCACGAATGGCCATCATGAGGAGGTTATTCCGCAGGCTGTCTTTGTAGCTTGGCCCAAGCCCCAAGGCCTGCATCTGACCCACGAAACTCTCGTCGTTTGAGCGAATCGCGAGCCCAAACGCCTGCAGCCCGAAGCCACGAAAATCCGGGGCGATATCCATCGCATTGGGGGCTACCGCCGCGGGCTGCGCTTCTTCCGAAGAAGGTTTGGCGTCAGGCGCTGCAACGAAGCCAAGGGCGAGGGAAGGCCAAAAAACAAGTGGAACGAATAAGTTGCCCAGCATCCGGGCAACCTGGGTTGGCCCTTGTTGGAGAGATGGCTCACTGGCTGACGAAGCAATCATGGTTTTGGTCTCCCGGGTTCTAGGCCGCGGTTACTGGGCGTCCAAGCTTTCCAGACACAAATCGTTGAAAGTTGGCGCTCGTGGTCTCCGCAACCTGGGCCAGATCAAGGCCTTTGAGTTCGGCAATCCGCTTGGCAACCCACACCACATAGGAGGGCTCGTTGGTTTTGCCGCGATGGGGGGCTGGCGCAAGAAAGGGTGAATCGGTCTCGATCATGAGATGTTCAAGTGGAATCTCGCGCGCCACGTCATGCACCTGAGTCGCATTTTTGAATGTGACGATGCCCGAAAGGGAGATGAGGAAATTCATGTCAATGGCGGCCCTGGCCACAGCCACAGATTCCGTGAAGCAATGCATCACGCCACCCACCTGCTCGGCGCCCTCCTCGCGGAGGATGCGCAGCGTGTCGTCGGCCGCTTCCCGGGTGTGAATGATCAGAGGCTTATGGACCGCCCTCGCCGCCCGGATATGAACCCGAAACCGTTGGCGCTGCCATTCCAGGTCATCGGTCTTGCCGTCCCCTTCCCTTCGGTAGTAATCAAGCCCGGTCTCACCGATGGCGACCACTTTCGGGTCTTGGGCGAGCGCAATCAGGCGCTCGACGGTGGGTTCTTCAATGCCCTGGTTGTCGGGGTGGACACCCACCGAAGCCATCAGAAAATCGTGCTCACGGGCAAGACCCACCACCCGATCGACCTCCTCCAGTGTGGTGCAGATGTTCAAGGCCTGGCTGACTCCAGCGTCCTTCATGCGGCCAAGCACGCCGGGCGTGTCTTCAACCAGACCGGGGTAATTCAGGTGGCAGTGGGAATCGATGAATTGAATGGGCATGGGGAGCTTTTTTGAATAGCGAAATTACACAGGAAACTCAACGCTCACCAAATGCTCGGCGATAGCGGTCGAAGATGGACTCAAAAAAGAGCTTGGGGTTCAGAGAATGCTCGGCCACAGCGCGCTTTTGAAGAATCTCGGCGGTCGCCTGAGACCAAAGGCTTGGTGAGCTAACCCGCGCAGCAGTTCTTGATAAAGCCTGGGTCTGCTCAGGAAAGGCGCGGGCTCCCAGCCCGTGATGGAGTCTGGCCACATCAGCCATCCAGCGCAGCAAAAGTTCAATGGCATCACCTGGAGGCGACTTGCCGGCTTTTTCTGCCCACAGGATTGGGTTCACCTCGTCTCCGGATGCCAAAAGCGGCAAAAGCCATGAGGCCGCCTCGCTTTTCTCGGTTTGAATTCTTGAGAGCGTCTCCGCGTCGGTGGAGAGATCGATCCGCCGGCAGCGGGAGAGAATGGTTGCAGGAATCCCTCGAAGGCTGTCTGCAACCAAAATAAAAACAAGGCTTTGCGCAGGCTCCTCAAGGCCTTTCAAAAGCGCGTTGGCCGCCGCGTAATTCATCCGATTGGCAGGGCTGATCAGCACCACTCGAAGGCCACCCCGGTGAGACCCAACGTTGGCGAAATGGGCAAGCCCCCGAATCTGCTCAATTCGGATTTCGCTGGATTTCTTTTTGTTATCCTCGCTCGCGGCGTCCTGCGCGGGCTGCGTCAGTTCTACGCCCTCCTCGGGCTCGCTCGCCTGATCGGCAGCATCCGCATCGGGCCTTACCCAGCGAAAGTCCGGATGCTGCGCTGTTTTCATCCATTCACAGGACGGACAAGACCCACAGGCTGAGCGATCCGCAAGCGGGCTTTGGCAAAGCCAAGACGCGGCAAGCTCAAGTCCAAGCGCGGTCTTGCCGGTGTGTTTGGGGCCGGTCAAGAGCAGTGCGCTTGGGCGCCGATCAAGCCCTTGATTAACCCGAATCCACCAAGACGAATGAAATAATAAATCGTTTTTAATCATAAGCTTGCAATATCTTTCGCAAGTAATGATTGAATCTGTGAAACACTCTGGGTTGAGTCGATAAGCCGGTAACGGGCTGGGTTCGATTGGCACTGGTCAAGGTAAACCTGGCGCACCCTCTGGAAGTACTCAAGGTCTTGGGCTTCGAAGCGATCATCGGCACCACCTCGCCCGGCTCGGCGGCTTGCTGCAAGTTCGGCAGACGCATCAAAAACATAAACCCGATCAGGCTGAAGATTGCCGCAGACCCCGGCGGTAAGCCCTTCAATGAAGGCCTGATCCACGCCCCCGCCCCCACCTTGATAGGCCCGGGTTGAATCCGTAAATCGATCGCAGACCACCCATGCACCGCTGGAGAGCGCAGGCTTGATACTTTTTTCAAGGTGGTCCTTACGGGCAGCCATGGCCAAAAGAACCTCGGTCCGAGCCTCCATGGGGTCGTGGAGAAGAATTTCCCGAAGCTTTTCGGCCAAAGGCGTGCCGCCAGGCTCCCGAGTGAGCATCACCTCGACCCCAAAGCGGCTTCGAATCTGCTCGGCCATGAAAGGCAGATGGGTGCTTTTGCCCGCCCCGTCGATGCCCTCCACCACCAGAAAACGGCCCCGAGGCGTCACGTTAGAGGTCATTTCTCAAGCCTCCGGATGAATCGATTCACGGCTTGATTGTGCTCCTGAAGCGTCTCTGAGAACTGAGAGCTTCCGTCACCGCGGGCCACAAAGAAGATAGCGTTGGACTCGGCAGGGTTCATCACCGCCTTAACCGCCCTTGGCCCCGGATTGGAGATTGGTGTGGGCGGAAGCTTTTTTCGGGTGTACGTGTTGTAGGGCGTGTCACGACGAAGGTCGGCCTTGGTGATCTTGCCCTCGTAGCGCTTCCCCATGCCATAAATGACGGTTGGGTCCGCCTGCAATGGCATGCCTTTGCGAATACGGTTCGTAAAAACTGCCGCCACCCGCTCACGGTCTCCCGGAAACTGGGTTTCCTTTTCAACGATCGATGCAATGATCAGTGCCTGATAGGGGTCTTGGTAAGGCAGGTCAGCCTTTCGCTTTCCCCAAGCCTCTTCGAAAAGCGTCTTTTGAAGCCGCACGCCGCGACCCAGCACCGCTCTTGCTGACGTTCCGCGTTTAACAAAATAGGCGTCCGGATAAAACCAGCCTTCAGGGCTTGCGTAATTCAGGCCGATGGCCTCGGCCCAGCCCTTTGCATTTCGAGGGCTCGGCAGATCATCACGAATGAATGGGTGGGATCGAAGGGCTCCGACCACCTGCTCAAAGGTCCAGCCCTCGATCATCCGAAGCTCTGCGGTCTCTGGATCACGGCCGGCTAGCCGCAGGATGAATTCCTTTTTGGTCACCCCAGGCTCGACTAAATAAACCCCCGCCTTGAGGTTTCGGTGAACGCCCAACCAACGGGCGTGCAGCAAAAACATACCCTCGTGAATATCCACGCCCGCTTCCTTGATCATTTCGGCCACCCCTCGCGCCGAGGTGCCGTAGGGAATCAGCAGTTCAATCCCGCCCTCTTTGATATCCATCATGCGGTCTTGGGGCTGCGGGGGGCCTACCGAAACAAGGGGTGGGCGAAGAATGGGCCGATCCGCCTCATACAAAAACCAGGCAAAGGCGATGACTAAGGTGGTGAGTCCGAGCGCCAGCGACAACCAGATCATTCGCAGAAAGCGAACGCCTGATGAAATAGATCGGCGGGGTCGAGGGGAATGTCGTCTTGGAAAAACCATACCGGTATATTAAAGGGATGACTGAACATTCCTTTTCAAGCACCTATTTCTCGAAGCTTTCCGGGTTTGCGGGCTTTACCGTCTCCGGCGCCGATGCCAACAGCTTTTTGCAGGGGCAGCTGACCAATGACGTCAATGGGCTTGCCCAAAACGCTCACCATCGGACGGGCTACTGCACTCCTAAGGGGCGCCTGATGGCCAGCTTTCTGCAGTGGCGTATTGATGAACATGCGCTGGGCCAGATCATGCCTGTCGAGACGATGGAAGCCACTCTCAAACGGCTCAGGATGTTTGTGCTTCGGGCCAAGGCAGTTTTTTCAACATCCGATCAGGGCTTTCAGGTTTATGGCCTCTGGGGGCCCTCCTTCGCTAACTTGGCCGATGGCGCGAGCGTCTGCGTCAAGGCAGCTCCAGCCGATTCGCCGTCTCAAGGGGTCTGGATTCTTAGCGAATCGCCCTGCCCGATTCTTGGAGCACGTGCCTGGCTTGTCGGCCCCCATGAGGCGGACGACCAAACGCAACAAATCATCCAGTCCATGCTCTTGGGCAAAGAACTTCCCGAGGACGCCTGGCAATTTTCGGAAATTCAAAACGGCAAGGCCTGGGTCTGGGCTCAAACCCAAGAAGCCTTCGTGCCGCAGATGATCAACTTTGAACTCACGAACGGGGTAAGCTTTACCAAGGGTTGCTATCCCGGTCAGGAGGTCGTTGCGCGCAGCCAATACCTGGGTAAGCTCAAACGGCGAACCTTTCGCGCCGACTGTGTCACTGACATGGCGCCACCGGTTGCCGGACAAGACGTCTTTTCAGGTGACATGCAAGAACCCTGCGGCCAGGTTGTCAGTGTGGCGCCCCAGTTCACCGCAACCGGTGAGAAGACCACGGGTTTTGCCCTGCTTGTGGAATGCTCACAAGAAGCCTGGGCGGCGGGGAACCTGCGGCTTTCTTCTGCTTCAGGCGCATCGGGCACAGCGGGCCCCGAGCTTATTCAAAAGACCCTGCCCTATGAAATTCCTGCCGCGGCCTAGGGCACGCCGCAGCATTATCGGCGCTACAACAACGATCGAGGGTTGGGACATTCCGTCATGTGCCTGATTGGTCTTCGAATCGACGCCAATGGCGACTGTCTGATCGCGGCCAACCGTGATGAATTTGCCGACCGACCCACCGAGCCCCTTCAGTGGTGGGATGAAGGTTTTCTCGCAGGCAGAGATCTTCGAGCGGGTGGCAGCTGGCTTGGCCTTCATCGTGACGGTCGGTTCGCGGCTATCACCAATGTTCGAGACCCATCCATTCGTGAGGCCAATCTTCCGCTGGCTTCGCGCGGCCTCTTGGTGACGCAATATCTATCCAGCGTCATTTCTGCAGAGGATTATCTGCAAGAGCTTCATGCAGGGCTTTCTTCGCCCGCGCCGTTTAATCTTCTGGTTGGAAAACTTGGCCGCGAACCAAGCCTCTGGTGGCTTGGTGGCCGTGTACGCCAGATTCACAAACTGCCAACGGGAAGCCATGTGCTTTCGAACGCCGAGCTCAACACCCCCTGGCCAAAAGCGTTTGCACTAAAAGAGTCCCTTGATCAGCACCCCGCTGCCTCTTCGCAGGCCAAGGCTGAAGCCACAAAGCGTCTCACCAGTACCGACCCCGCTGACGATCAGAGGCTTCCGAACACGGGGGTTCCCCTTGCTTGGGAACGACGACTCTCGCCAGCGATGATCCTTGGTGACGACTACCACACCCGCTCCACCACGATACTGAGTGTGGTGGCCGGAAATGCGCAGGTTGAAGAGACCAGCTGGTCCCCTCGGGGTGAACCCGTCCACCAGGTGAGCGAGCGTTTTTTAATCGCTTCCTGAATGTGGCACGGCGCGTTTTGCGCGGCCCAGTGATGACATTCGTTTGAAGGTGCCCATCGCCTGAGCCAAAAGCCTTCCCGAGGTGTCTCGCAGTTCGGCGCGACAGAAAGCCATGGTGGAAGAATAGTGGTCACACCATCCAAAGGCATGCAGCTCGCCCTTGGCAGGCCGCAGGAAACTGGTTTTCATTTCGATGGTGACGACGCCCAGGCCATCCGGGTCGGAGGATTTCGCCGCAAGCGCCATCACGACATCAAGCAGGGTCATCACCACACCGCCATGAGCCACCCCCAGGCCATTTTCCTGGTGCGGCTGCAGATTGAGTTTGATCTGGGCTTTGCTTTCGCCCATCGAAACAAGTTCAGCGCCAAGGGCCTGAACAAACGGAGTAAAACTAGGCTTTAACGGGTTATCCATGACGCTAACGATAGCAAGACTTAACATGGGCAGTGATGAGCTTATTTAACCGCCTTTCTCCAGGCATCGCTTCCCAACTTGACCAGGCCAGGTTTTCTGACGACCCGCTGATTGACCCTTGCGGCCCGACACCCCTTGAGAGCCCTGAATGGCTTGCGGTATCGCCCCAGGCGGCAGCGCTTTTGAACGTATCCGCGCAGGATATGCAAAACGACCCTCAAGCCTTGGCGATCCTCTCCGGTTCATGCAGCCCGCCAGAGGTGCCAAGTTACGCGTCGGTTTATGCCGGTCATCAGTTTGGCGTCTTTGTGCCAAGGCTTGGTGATGGGCGCGCGCTTAACCTGGGGGCGATCAATGGCTGGGAGCTTCAACTCAAAGGTGCCGGCCCCACACGGTATTCCCGATTTGCCGATGGACGGGCCGTGCTGCGTTCGTCCATACGGGAGTTTCTGTGTTCCGAGGCCATGCATGCCCTGGGGGTTCCAACCACGCGTGCGCTCAGCCTGATTCACTCACCGAGCCCGGTCGTGCGCGAGACCATCGAAACCGCCGCGGTGGTCTGCAGACTTGCGCCGAATTTTCTTCGCTTCGGCCATTTCGAATACTTCGCCCACCGACAAAAGTTGCCACAGATCGAGGCGCTGGTTCGCGCAGCCTGGCCTTCCATGTGGAGCCAGGCAGCTCATGCCAGTCATCTGATTCAGAGCCCATTGTTCGATACCCATCGCCATCAAGAGGCAATCGCGGAGGCGGCGAGCCTGCCCATGGATCAGCTTTGTTCCCAGCTTCTTGAAGAGACGTCAAGACGAACCGCCAGGCTCATGGCTCAATGGATGTCGTTGGGTTTCATGCACGGCGTGATGAACACCGACAATTTTTCAATTCTTGGCCTAACCATTGACTACGGGCCGTTCGGCTGGATGGACGCCTTTAACGCCCATCACATCTGCAACCATTCCGATCATTCGGGCCGATACAGCTATCAGGCCCAGCCGCAGATTGGCCTGTGGAATATTGGAAGGCTTGCCGGGGCGCTTGACGATCTCGTGAAGACCCATGGAACGCACACATCGCAGCCGAACGAATGGTTCATGCCTGCTATTGAGGCTTATCGCAGCAGCTATGCGGCGACGCTTCAATCCATGCTTCGTGAAAAATTTGGGCTCCATGGCTTGGACGAAGACACCTGGTCCGTACTGCTTGATGACTTCTACAGCCTGATGCACGAACAGTCCCTGGATTACACCCTGATTTTTCGGTCACTGAGCAGTGACGACGACAGCCAATTCATGGCGCATGTGGTGGACCGGGAAGCGGCAAGGCCTTGGCTTTCCCGTTACCGAGCTGCCGTGAAAACATCCCTTCAGGCCCAACAGAAAAGCAGCGGGGAAAGGGCTGTAGCCATGAACCGGGCCAATCCAAAATTTATCCTGCGTAACTGGGTGGCCGAAGAGGTCATTCAAGACTGCAAGGAGGCAAGCCAAAAGGAGCCTTCCAAAAAGCTTCAGGAGGTGATGACGGTCCTGGCGGCACCCTTTGATGAGCATGAAACGCTCGCGCGTTATTCCATGCCGCCACCCGAATGGGCAGTTAATCTTGAGGTGAGCTGCTCAAGCTAATTTTTTAACAACAGATGACCACCATGAATAAAACCGACGACGACTACCGCCGAGAACTCTCGGACCTGGCCTATGCCGTGACCCGACTCAAGGCCACCGAGCCTCCCTTCACAGGTCGGTTCTGGAACCACTGGGAGGCAGGCATCTACAAATGTGTCTGCTGCGGGCAGCCACTCTTTTCAAGCGAAACGAAATTTGATGCCGGCTGCGGATGGCCAAGTTATTGGGAGGCTTTGAACCCCGAGGCCATTCGTGAGGAGCGGGATCATAGCCACGGGATGATTCGCACCGAAATTGTCTGCAGCCAGTGCGACGCCCACCTGGGGCATGTCTTTAATGATGGCCCAGAACCCACGGGGCTTCGATATTGCGTGAACTCGGTCTCGACAAGCTTTGAGAAAGCCTAAAATAACGGCATGAAACTACTTGCCGACTGGCTGCCGATTGTTCTTTTTTTCATCGTCTACAAAGCGGTGGATCTTTATTGGGCGACGGGCGCAGCCATTATTGCCACCCTGGCCCTGATGGCCTTTCTAAGACTTCGAGGTCATGCCATTGAGCCCATGCAATGGATAAGCCTGGGCCTGATTGTGGTCTTCGGTGGCGCGACCATCCTTTTGCAAGACGAACGTTTCATTAAGCTTAAACCCACCCTGCTCTATGCCTTGTTTGCGGGCGCGCTGCTCGTGCCGCAGATCACCTCTAAAATTCTGCTGATGCAGAAATTCATGGGCTCGAAGATCGATATGCCCCAAGAGGCCTGGGCCAAGCTGAATGCGGCCTGGGGAATTTTTTTCGCCTTCATGGCGGCGCTGAACTGGTGGGTTGCGGCCGAGTTTTCAACCGACACCTGGGTTGACTTCAAACTCTTTGGCACCCTGGGGCTCATGATTGTTTTCATTATTGGTCAAGCCCTGTGGATGAACCGCTTCGCCACGGCCGAACTTCCGGATGTCCTCAAGGGCGAGGACGCCGACCAGGCCTCTGGGTCCACGACCCCCCCTGAAGCTAACCGGCCTGCGCAGGCAAGCCTACCCAACAAAGACGGGGCCTGACACCATGAGCTTTCACGCCCCATCCGCACAAGAGATCGAAGAACGGCTTCGTCTGGCCATTTCGCCGGAATTCATTGAAGTGCGCGATGACAGCGCCAAACATCATGGCCATGAGGGCGCCAAAACCGGCGGCGGGCACTTTCACGTCACCATTGTGTCGAATGCTTTCGCGGGTAAAAACCGCTTGGCTCGGCATCGTCTTGTGTATGATCCCCTGAGCGACTGGATCCCTGCGCGCATCCACGCTCTGTCCATTGACGCGCGCACCCCCTCGGAGTCTTCATGAATTGGTTGAATAAAAGCAGTCAGGCCGTGGTCCTGGCCTCGTTGGTCAGCGTGGGCGCATCCGCCTTCGCTCAGAATATTGCCGTGGTCAATGGCCGCCCCATTCCCGTCGCGCGCGCGGATGCGTTTGTCAAAGAGCTGGTCAAGCAGGGTCAGCAAGACAATGCCCAGCTGCAGGCGCTGGTACGTCAAGAATTGGTGGACCGGGAAATCCTGGTTCAAGAGGCGGAACGCCGCGGTCTCTCTGGTCAGCCCGAGGTGAAGTTTCAGTTGGACAATGCACGTCAACAGGTTCTGATCAATGCGCTGGTGCAGGATCAACTTGCCAAAATCAATGTTACCGACGCCGATGTTCAGGCCGAATACAACCGCCTTTCAAGCTCTGACAAGTCCAAGGAATACCGCGCGCGCCACATCCTTGTCGAGAAAGAAGCCGAGGCCAAAGCCATCATCGAGCGGCTGAAAAAAGGTGCGAAGTTTGAAGAGCTTGCCAAGCAGTCCAAAGACCCCGGATCCGCAAGCAAGGGCGGTGATCTTGACTGGGCTGATGAAAGCTCGTTCGTTGAGCCGTTTTCCAAAGCCATGGCTGCGCTGGAGAAAGGCAAGTTCACCCAGGCTCCCGTTCAGACTCAGTTTGGCTGGCATGTGATTCGGCTTGACGATGTTCGAACATCCAAGCCGCCCTCATTCGAGGAGATTAAGGATCAGCTTGCGGAAGCCATGCGTCGCCAAAAGATGCAAGAGTTTCAGCAGGGGTTAAAAGCCAAAGCGGTGATTAAGTAATATCCACCGTCGTTCCAGGCGTGACCCAATCAAACAGCGACACGATGTCGCTGTTTTTCATTCGGATACAGCCAATGGATCCTGGCTCACCCATGACGGCGGTATCTGGGCTTCCATGCAGATAAACATAGCGCCTCATGGTGTCGACATCACCGAAGCGGTTATGGCCAGGCTCAAGACCTGAAAGCCAGAGAATTCGGGTGAGAATCCAGTCGCGGTCAGGAAACCGTGAGGCAAGATCTGGGCAATAGATTTCACCCGTGGGCCGTCGACCCACAAATACGGTGTTCAACGCCGCGCCCGTTCCGATCTTGGCGCGGATCTGATGTCGACCAAGCGGCGTCTGATAGCTGCCGCGTGCCTGGCCAACGCCGTGCTTGGAACTTGAAATGGCCACCTGCAGCAACACCTCACCAGCCGCATCGGGCGCCCAGCGCATGCCGCCTTCCAGAAAGTCGTCATCAAGACGAATCAGGGTGAGGGATTGAGCCTGGGTGGAAATGCGGATATGAAGGGGCTTGGATGCCTCAGCACAGAGTGATTGGTTGGGTGGCGTGATCATGAACCCCTCCTTCGCTCGGCAAAGAAACGTTGCAGCAAGGCGGAAGACTCGCCCGCCAAAACCCCACCAATCACCTGGGTGTGATGATTGAGTTTTCGTTCATCGTAAAGATTCATCACGCTGCCCGCCATTCCAGTCTTTGGGTCCGACGCGCCAAAGACAACCTGATCCATTCGGGCGTGAAAGATGGCTCCCGTGCACATCAAGCAGGGCTCAAGGGTGACATAAAGACGACAGCCGACCAGCCGATAATTGCCCAACTGCTGCGCCGCGTCGCGAAGTGCCATGACCTCGGCATGGGCGGTCGGGTCATGTCCCTGGATGGGACGGTTGTGGCCGAGGCCCACCACCTGATCATCTTTTACGACGACCGCACCAACAGGCACCTCACCGGTCTGATAGGCCAGCATGGCTTGCTCCAGCGCAAGCCGCATGAAGTCCTCGTGACTATGCGTTGTGCTCACTGGCCTTTTTGAGAATGACGTAGAGCTGGTCCTTGAGGTGAAGCTTTTCCTTTTTTAGGATCTCGATTTCCTCGTGGGTTCCCGGGGAGATGTGGTCTTCCATGTTCTTGATTTTCTGATCAAGCTCGTTGTGCTTGTCAAAGAGCCGCGTGAAGTGATGGTCGGTGGTTTTAAGTTTTGTGATGAGGTCGCGGTATTCAGGGAACATGAAAACTCCTTTTTGAAGGTCAGATTCAAGTTTAACGCTGACGGACTGACGGAGAGTTGGGGCGTGGGCATGTCCGTCCCGGGGGTACCGCAGAGAAAACTTTGTCTTGGACACGGCCGAGAACGCCGCTGTGGCGTCCAAGATACAACCCGGTCGGGGCAAGACTTGGAATCTACCAAGGCGAAGAGGTTAGGAGTAGAGTCTTGGTGCGGCCGTCTTGGCCGTGATAACTAAAACGTATGAGGAAACAATGAAAAATCTAGTTGCCGCCGTAACTCTGGGCCTTTTCAGTGCTGTTGTGATGGCTCAATCAGCCCCCGCAAAACCTGCTGCTGCCCCCGCGAAGGCCGCTGCCGTGGATTGCAAAGATGTCAAGAACAAAGACAAAGCTGAGTGCAAGAAGAAGTAATTCAGTTTTGACTTGGATCGTCTCACTTCGGAGAGTCGATCCAAATCTCAGCAAAACGGGCCAATAATCTTGGCCCGCTTTTTATGGGATGACGAGCATAGCGTGCCTAAAACAAATAAACCCCCAGGTTCACCATGACACCGGCAGCCCCGAAAGGGATGACCTCAAGACCAACACGCCGATACTGAAAACCAAACGCGGGGAGAACCGCAGGCGCAGTGCCATATCGATTAAAGGGGATCTTGTTCTGATAATCGCCTCGGTAACCATTCAGAAGGCCAATTGTCCCTTTCACGTAGAGCGTGCTCTGTCCTGAGGCGTAGAGGTCGTAGCGACCGCCGCCATAGAGATAGGTGCTTCTCTGAGAGAAGGAATTTAAAAAGCTTGCGCCTCCAACCACCCAGCTGACTTCCCGCAAAAAGGGCATACGCCGCACTGAGCCACCCTCTTTCTGCCAGTCAAAACGATAATGGCTTGGGGCCTGCCACTCAATGCCAATGAGCTTTTGATGGTTATTGTGTTCAGGCCTGCTCTCATAGTGACGACTTATTGCCGAAGTCTGGATGAGTAGTCGATCCTTGGAAACAAAAAGACCGTCCGCCCAAGCAACATTGTTGACCGAGCTGATCAACACCAAAGAAAAAACGATCGGACTCCACGAGACGGCTCTTGAGATCGATCGGGTCATCACCATGACGATCCAACGATCAACATTCACTCCCACTCAATGGTGGAGGGCGGCTTGCCAGAGATGTCGTAGACCACGCGATTGATGCCCCGAACTTCGTTAATGATTCGGTTCGAAACATGAGAGAGAAGCGCATGCGGAAGATGGGCCCAATGGGCGGTCATGAAGTCGCTCGTGACCACCGCACGCAGGGCCACCACCCATTCATAGGTTCGTCCATCGCCCATCACGCCCACCGACTTCACAGGAAGGAACACGGCGAACGCCTGGCTGGTGAGCTCGTACCAGGAGCGCCCCACATCCGACGCTTCACAAAGGCCTGCCGCATGGTCGGCAGCGCTTGCTTGGGTGGATCGTAAGGACTCAATAAAAATGGCGTCGGCCCGCTGAAGCAGGGGCACAAATTCGGGATGGATCTCACCAAGGATGCGTACCCCCAGACCGGGCCCTGGAAAAGGGTGCCGATAGACCATTTCGTGGGGCAGGCCCAGCGCGATGCCAAGCTTTCGCACTTCGTCTTTGAAGAGTTCACGCAAAGGCTCAAGCAGCTGCAGCTTGAGCGTGTCTGGCAAGCCGCCAACATTGTGATGAGACTTGATGGTGGTGGCCTTCTTGTTCTTCCCGCCTGCCGACTCGATCACATCGGGGTAAATGGTTCCCTGAGCCAGCCACTTAGCATTCGGAAGCTTGGCCGATTCCGCCTGAAAAACCTGGACGAATTCGCGCCCAATAATTTTTCGCTTGGCTTCGGGGTCACTCACGCCCTTCAAGTCAGACATGAACTGGTCCCGGGCATTCACATGGATGACTTTCACGCCCATATGCTTGGCAAATAAATCCATCACCTGTTCAGCTTCTTGCCAGCGAAGAAGGCCATGATCAACAAACACACAGGTGAGCTGGTCACCGATGGCCTGATGAATCAGTGCCGCCGCCACCGAGGAATCCACCCCGCCTGAAAGACCCAAAATCACCTGATCAGAGCCCACCTTGTCACGAATGGCCTGCACCGCTTCGTTGACGTAGTCGGGCATGTTCCAGTCGGCCTTGGCCTGGCAGATTCCCAGCACAAATCGCTGAAGAATCTCAACGCCTTTTCGGGTGTGGGTGACCTCAGGGTGGAACTGCACACCGTAGAATCGGCGATCTTCATCGGCCATCCCAGCGATGGGGCAGGAGTCCGTGGATGCCATGAGCTTGAAACCCTGGGGCATGGCGACAACTTTGTCACCATGGCTCATCCAGACATCCAAAAGCCCGAAGCCCTCGGGGCTTTGATGATCTTCAATGTCCTTGAAGAGCGCTGTATGGCCGCGTGCTCGAACCTGCGCATAGCCAAACTCACGCACTTTCCCCGTCTCGACTTTTCCGCCAAGCTGCTCGGCCATGGTCTGCATGCCGTAACAGATGCCAAGCACAGGCACACCGCGGGAGAACACCGCGGCGGGTGCCCGGGGTGTCTCGGACTCAGTCACCGACATGGGGCCGCCGGACAAAATGATTCCTTTTAGGGAATCATGGCTGCCCTCAAGGCCATATTGGCTGATGAATTCATCGGTGCTGTCACAGGGGAAGATCTCGCAGAATACGCCCGCTTCACGCACTCGACGCGCAATGAGCTGGGTGACCTGCGAACCGAAATCAAGAATCAGTATTTTGGAATGCATGCAGTGGGTCGCAGGAAAAAGAGCGCACTCCAAGACGGAGTGCGTTAGTCAATGTGATAGTTCGGAGCTTCTTTGGTGATCTGGACATCATGCACATGAGATTCACGAATGCCAGCGCTGGTGATCTCAACAAACTGCGCCCGCTCATGGAATTCGGGAATCGATCCACAGCCGCAATAGCCCATGCTCGAGCGAACACCGCCGGCCAACTGAAACAGAATCTGCTTCACGCTGCCCTTGTAAGGGACACGGCCCTCGATCCCTTCGGGCACGAATTTGTCGGGGTTCGGATTATCACCCTCTTGGAAGTATCGATCGGCCGAGCCCGCCTGCATGGCACCCACCGAGCCCATGCCGCGATAACTTTTGTACGAGCGGCCCTGGAAAAGAATAATTTCGCCTGGCGCCTCATCAGTTCCTGCAAACATTCCACCCATCATGACCGCATGAGCACCCGCGGCCAGCGCCTTGGCGACGTCACCCGAATAGCGAATGCCGCCGTCGGCAATTAAGGGAATGTCTGTGCCCTTGAGGGCTTGCGCAACATTGGCAATCGCGGAAATCTGCGGAACACCGACACCTGCGACAATTCGTGTGGTGCAGATGGAGCCAGGTCCAATGCCCACTTTCACTCCGTCGGCGCCATGCTTCACCAAAGCTTTTGCGGCCTCTGCCGTGGCGATATTGCCGCCAATGACCTGCACGGACGGAAAATTCTTTTTCACCCACTGAACCCGGTCGAGCACCCCTTTGGAATGCCCGTGGGCAGTGTCCACCACCAAAACGTCGACGCCCGCATCAGCCAGCAGGGCGACACGGTCTTCAGTGCCCTCGCCTACACCCACCGCAGCACCCACCCGAAGCTTGCCTTGCGAATCCCGGCAGGCCAGGGGATGCTCAATACCCTTGAAAATGTCCTTCACGGTGATCAGGCCGCGAAGCTCAAAAGCGTCGTTCACCACCAGAACTCGCTCGATGCGGTGCTTGTGCATCAGCGCTTTGGCCTCTTCAACGCTTGCGCCCTCTTTGACGGTCACCAGTCGCTCTTTGGGGGTCATGATGTTCGACACCGGCTGATCAAGGCGGGTCTCAAACCGACGATCTCGGTTGGTGACAATGCCCACCACCTTGCCGTCTTTGACCACGGGCAGGCCCGAGATGCGTTTTTCAGAGGACAGAGCCAGAAGCTGTCGCACGCTCATATCTGGCGGCACCGTGATGGGGTCTTTCACAACGCCGGCCTCGAAGCGCTTGACCTTGAACACCTCAAGTGCCTGCTGTTTTGCGGTCAGGTTTTTATGGATGATGCCGATGCCGCCCTCTTCGGCCATGGCGATGGCAAGGCGTGCCTCGGTGACGGTGTCCATGGCGGCCGAAACGACCGGCAGGTTAAGGCTAATGTCTCGGGTGAGTTTCGTGGCCAGAGAGGCGTCTCTTGGAAGCACCGCCGAATAGTCGGGGACCAAAAGAACGTCGTCAAAGGTGAGTGCTTTTTGCAGAAGGCGCATGGGCGCTCCTAAGTTCCAAAGCCAAATTATACCGACCTAGCCGCCCTCCTTGGCAGCTCGGCGAGCTCGGATCATGGCTCTTTTCTCGGTGTCCTTCGCAATCCGCAGTCGGGCGCGAGCCTTGGCAGTGCGCCTTGCCTTGTTGCGTCGGGCCTCTTTCGGGTCGGCAATCAAGGGCCGCAACAGCTCAAGCCGATCGCCATTTTCAAGCCTCGTGGCGTCGCTGGCGATCTCGCCAAAGATGGATTGGGCAGAAGATTCCTGCCACGCCCCAAGCAGCTCGGGTGGCAATTCAGGGTGACGTTTGAGATCGGCCACGCAGGACTCTGCAGGCAATTCAATGGCCTTGCGCAGCACCCGGTCGGGCCAGGCGGCGCAGACCTCGACGGTGATCATCGGCAATCCCGAAGAGGTCACTGGTAGATGGCCTCGGCCCTTTTGACGAAGGCATCCACAAAGGTTGAGGTGATGTGGGCAAAAACAGGCCCCACCACTTTCTCCAAAAGGCCACTGGAGAAATGATATTCAAGCCGAAAGTCCACCCGACAGGCGTCTTCGGCAAGCGGGGTAAAGAGCCAATGACCCTGCAGTGACTTAAACGGGCCGTCCTTGAGCGTCATGTCAATGCGGCGACCCTCCACGTTGATGTTTTCGGTGCTAAAGGACTGTTTAATGCCTTTGAAGTCGATCTTGAGCTCGGCCGAGACCCTCTCGCCCTTTTGCTCTAGAATTCGCCCTCCCGCGCACCACGGCAGAAAAGCCGGGTAGTCTTCACAATTAACCACCAGGTCATACATTTGTTGGGCCGAATACGGCACTAAAACAGTTTTCGAGACGTCAGGCATCCCTCTATTTTATGTCGATCATTCAGAACAAGAAGGCTTTCCACGAATACTTCATAGAGGAACGCTATGAAGCGGGGATGGCGCTCGAGGGTTGGGAGGTCAAGGCCATTCGCGCTGGGCGGGCCAACCTGAAAGAGGCCTATGTCATTGTTCGCCAGGGCGAGGTCTACCTTTTGGGGTGCCACATTTCTCCGCTACCCGAAGCCTCAACGCATGTGCACCCTGACCCGGTTCGCACCCGCAAGCTTTTGCTTAAGGCGGAGGAGATTCGAAAACTGATCGGAAAGGTCGAGCGGGCAGGCTATGCCCTGGTGCCGATTGACATGCATTACGTGCGGGGGCGAATCAAGCTTGAGGTTGGCCTGGCCAAGGGCAAAAAACAACATGACAAGCGTGACACCGAGAAAGACCGTGAATGGGAACGGGAAAGACAGCGCCTCATGCGAGACACGGCCAAGCGCGGCTAGTCGTTCTCTCGTCAGGCTCCGTTATGAAGGCTTGGCTAACGCATTCCAGGTGTCAACGACGGTGTCGGGGTTCAGTGATATCGACTGAATTCCAATGCTCATGAGCCAATGCGCCAGATCGGGATGGTCGGACGGTCCTTGACCGCAAATCCCCACGTACTTGTTCGCACGATTACAGGCGTCCACCGCCATCTTGATCAGGGTCTTCACTGCCTCGTCACGCTCATCAAAGGCTTCGGCCACCAGACCGGAATCACGGTCGAGCCCAAGTGTGAGCTGGGTCAGGTCATTCGAGCCAATTGAAAACCCGTCAAAGTGCTTCAAAAAGGCATCCGCCAAAATGGCATTGGATGGCAGCTCGCACATCATGATCAGGCGTAGACCACCTTGTCCGTTGGCGTCCGCACCACCGCCGCGTTGGAGCCCATAACGTGCAAGCAAAGCCTCAACACCTTCAGCCTCTTTTACGGTGCGAACAAAAGGAACCATCAGCTCCACGTTGGTGAGGCCCATCTCTTGACGGACACGCTGCATCGCAATGCATTCCATCTCGAAGCAAGGCTCGAAATCTTTCGCAAGGTATCGCGAGGCGCCCCGAAAACCAAGCATGGGGTTTTCCTCTTCAGGCTCATAACGTGAACCGCCGATGAGCTTGCGATATTCGTTCGATTTGAAGTCCGACAGCCGGACAATGACAGGCTTGGGCCAGAAGGCGGCTGCAATCGTCGCCACGCCTTCGGCAAGCTTATCAATGAAGAAATCACGCGGCGAAGCATGGCCTCGAGACACCTTCTCCACGGCGTTTTTCAGATCGGCATCAATCTTGGGGTAATCCAAGATGGCCTTCGGGTGAACGCCGATGTTGTTGTTAATGATGAATTCAAGTCGCGCCAGCCCAACGCCATGGTTCGGTGTGGACTGAAAGTCGAACGCCAGCTGAGGATTGCCCACATTCATCATCACCTTCAAGGCGATGGGTGGCATCTCGCCAATGTGCACTGTGGACACTTCCGTTTCAAGAAGGCCCTCATAGATCTTGCCGGTGTCGCCTTCGGCACACGACACCGTCACCATCTGCCCATCCTTGACATGGTCTGTGGCGTCACCACAGCCCACGACCGCCGGGATCCCCAGTTCACGCGCAATGATCGCAGCGTGGCAGGTGCGGCCCCCTCGATTCGTGACAATGGCCGAGGCACGCTTCATTACCGGTTCCCAGTTCGGGTCCGTCATGTCGGTGACCAGCACGTCGCCGGGCTGAACACGTTCCATTTCGCGCGCGTCTTCGATCACGCGCACCTTACCCGAGCCAATTTTTTGGCCAATGGCTCGGCCCTGAGCCAAGACACTGCCCGTGGCCTTGAGTTTGAACTTTTGTTGGGAGTCGCCATTTTTCTGCTGCGACTTCACGGTTTCTGGGCGCGCCTGCAGAATGTAGAGCTTTCCGTCACGGCCATCGAGACCCCATTCAATATCCATGGGGCGTCCATAGTGCTTTTCAATGATGAGCGCGTATTTTGCGAGCTCGGTCGTTTGTTCGTTTGAGAGCGAATAACGGTGACGATCCGCATCCTCAACATCCACCGTTTTGACCGCGCGGCCCGAACTCTTGCGCTCGGCGTCTGACGCAAACACCATCTTGATGAGCTTGCTGCCCAGCTGACGCCGAATCACGGCGGATTTACCCGCCTTGAGCATGGGCTTGTGAACATAGAACTCATCCGGGTTGACTGCGCCCTGCACCACAGTCTCGCCAAGGCCGTAGGAGCTGGTGATGAACACCACATCGTTAAACCCGGATTCGGTGTCCATGGTGAACATCACACCGGCTGCGCCGAGGTCAGAGCGAACCATACGCTGAACCCCTGCCGAAAGCGCAACATCCGCGTGGGCAAAGCCCTTATGAACCCGATAACTGATGGCTCGATCGTTGTAGAGGGACGCAAAGACATGCTTGATCTTGTCCAGCACGTCATCGATGCCATCCACATTCAGGTAGGACTCTTGCTGGCCTGCAAAGGAAGCATCGGGAAGGTCTTCTGCCGTGGCCGACGAACGAACGGCCACAGAGATACCGGGGCTCTCTTGGATGAGCCTGGCGTAATGGTCACGGATTTGGCGCTCAAGTTCTGGGGGCAGCGGGGTTTCAACCACCCAGCGGCGAATCTCTTCGCCACAGGCCGCCAGTGCACGGACATCTTCCACATTGAGCGCATCAAGGCGCTGGTTGATCTTTTCGCGCAGGCCGCCGTGATCAAGGAAGGCTCGAAAGGCATTGGCCGTGGTCGCAAACCCGCCCGGAACACGCACGCCAGCCGTGGCCAGCTGGGAGATCATTTCCCCGAGCGAGGAGTTTTTTCCGCCGACGGAGTCGACGTCCTGCATGCGTAGTTCCTGAAACGGGAGAACCCAGGCCTCGGATGGGCTGGAAGCCGAAACGGCTTGAGCTTGGGCGTGGGCTTGCGCTGGTTTGTTCATTCAAGGCACCTAAAAGATAATGGGATGACCACGGTTAATCCGGGATTTTACCTAGTCTAGAGCCCATGCCCCAAAGCAGCCCCTCCCAAGCCCCCGTAACCCCTGCTGGACGGACCGTTTTTTTCGTCTCCGACGGCACAGGCATTACGGCCGAGACCTTCGGGTCGTCGATCTTGGCCCAATTTGACAGCCTTCGATTCCGCCTGCGTCGGATCCCCTTCGTCGACACCCTGGAAAAGGCCGACGAGGCCGCCAATGTGATTCAGAGCCAGGCCCAGGAGGACGGCAAACGCCCGATCGTGTTCTCCACCCTGGTGGACGTCGCGATTTTGGCTCGCATTAAAAAGATTGAGGCCCTGCACCTTGACATGTTCCAGACCTTTGTCGAGCCCCTGGAACGCGAGCTGGACATCAAATCAAGTCACGCGATTGGACGGTTTCATCACGCCACCGACAGCGATGCCTACAAGAACCGAATCGAAGCCATTAACTTCTCTCTCGCCCATGACGACGGTCAGTCGATCAAAAACCTGCGTGAGGCCGACGTCATTCTGATTGGCGTATCTCGAAGCGGCAAAACGCCCACCAGCCTTTACCTGGCCATGCAGCATGGCTTGAAGGTCGCGAACTGTCCGCTGATTCCCGAAGACTTCGAACGCAATACCCTGCCATCAACCATCGTTCCTTTTCGAGGCAAGCTCTTTGGCCTGACCATTGATCCTGAACGGCTGTCGCAGATTCGAAATGAACGCCGTCCGGGCTCCAAATATGCCTCACTCGAAAACTGTCGGATGGAGGTGAATAGCGCCGAAGAAATGATGCGACGAGAGTCCATCCCATCCCTGTCGACCACGACCAAATCGATCGAGGAAATTGCAACAACCATTCTGACCAAGCTGGGAATCGGGCGTTAGGCAGCGCTCTGTGTACGGCGAACCATCTCAAACAGGCAGATGCCCGCGGCCACGCCAACATTAAGCGATTCAACCTGCTCAGACTGAGGAATCACCACGGTCTGAGAGACTGACAGAATTGACGCAGAGACCCCCTGCCCCTCTTGCCCAAAGACCCATGCCATCGGGTTGTGAATCGACCAATCGGCGGAATAGATCGAGACCGCGCCAGGCTGGTTTGCCGTGCTCATGAGCCGACGACCAAGTTGTTCGGAATGCTGAATTAGGGCTTCGCTTTCCAGCCCCGCCATCAGATCCATCACGAAGTGGGCACCCATGGCGGCTCGCAAAACCTTGGGTGACCAGGGGTCCACCGTGCCCTTCAGGCAGACCATCTGTCGGATCCCCGCAGCTGCAGCAGACCGCATAAGACTGCCCAGATTACCCGGGTCTTGAATTCTGTCCGCCACCACCCAATGGGAAGCCATGCCCGTGGACTGGATCTGGATGCTGTCGAAGGCGGATTCCTTGAGGGGCACGAGCAGGCCCCAGCCCGTTGGGCTTTCGATCTGGCTCAGGGTCTTGAACAGCCCTTCCGACAGCAGCCAGACTTCAGGCTCGATTGGAGCGCGGCCTGCAGGAATTTGAATGGAGCGCATCAAGGCCGAAGGGTCAAGACGGTCGCTGATGACCCAGATGACCCGGGATGAGTCCACCCACGAATGGACATCGAGGGCAGCGGTACAAAGCCTCTCCCCTTCGATCCAGGCAAGCCCATGCTCACGACGTGCCTTGGCATTCGAGGCGATGTCTTGAAGCTTCTTGAAGCTTGGGTTTTGCGGTGACTGAATCAGCTTAGGCGTCATACAGAAGACTCGGCCAGCTTTTGGGCAATGGGCGCAAAGGTTTTACGATGAACCGCAAGCACACCGAGGTTTCGAATCGCCTCGAGGTGCAGCGCTGTCCCGTAGCCCGAATGCCGGTCAAAGCCATATTCGGGGTGCTCTTCATGAATCTGCCTCATCACCTGGTCCCTTGCGGTCTTCGCCAAAATGGAGGCCGCCGATATTTCCGCAACCCTCTGGTCACCCTTCACCATCGTCTCGGTTGTGTAAGGCCAATGCCATGGCCCTTGGAAATCCGCGGGGGATCGATTGCCATCGACCTGAACCAGCAAATCATCAAGTGACATTGAACCCGAACGATCCAGCGCGTGAAGACAGCCTTCCACCGCTCGCGCCATGGCAAGAAACGTCGCACGAAGAATGTTCAATTCATCAATTTCCTCGACACTGGCAAAGCCCACCGCGAAGGCACGGCTACGCGAGCGAATCTCAAGCTCAAGACGCTCGCGCTGCCTCACTGAGAGCGTCTTGGAGTCCGCCAGACCGGCAATCGGGTGAAGAGGATTCAAAATGACTGCCGCCGCCGCCACGGGCCCAGCAAGAGGCCCTCGGCCGGCCTCATCCACCCCGATGAGCATGGCGCAATTCCTGCAAAAGACATTCGCTGATTCGCTGCGCCGCGCCCTGACGCAGCGAACGATGAAGCTCAGAAAATTGCTGGGTCATCTCGGCCATACGCTGAGGCTGATCCAGAAGCTTCAAAATCTCCGAGGCCAGAATGGGAGCGGCGCATTCGTCTTGAACGAACTCCGGTGCGACACGCGACCCAAGCAAGATATTCGGAAGGCCAATGTTTTGAATCAGCGCCTTTCGCTTCATCAGCCAATAGGTCAAGCCCGGCACACGATAGCCAATGACCATCGGCCGCTTAAAAAGCGCCGTCTCCAGTGTGGCGGTGCCACTGGCCACCAAGGCAATATCGCAGGCGGCCAATACCGTGTGGGAGAGTGGTGGCCGCGCATTCGTTTTGCCAATCGCAGAGTCTGAGAAGGAGTCTGAAGAATGATCCACCAAAAGCTCAACGCCTTTGGCTGCCACCGAATCAAAGTGTGCGAGCGCACGAATCATTTTCGCAATGGGCTCGGAGGCTGCGGGAATGATGACCTTGCAATACTTGCTCAGGAAGAGCGCAGCGCCCAAGAAGGCATCGCCGTGATGACGGATCTCGCCCAGACGAGACCCAGGGAGAACCGCCACAACGGGACGACGTTCGCTCGGAAGCCCAAGGGCTGCTCGGGCCGCCTGCTGGTTGGGCTCCAAGGGGATGAGATCCGCGATGGGATGGCCAACATAGGTCGCGGTCACGCCTGAGCCGCGATAGATTTCGGGCTCGAAGGGGAAAACGCAAAGCATATGATCGACCGCCTGACGGATTCGATGGATCCGCTCCGGGCGCCATGCCCAGATGGATGGGCTGATCAGGTGAACGGTCCTGGTGGTGCTTGAGCGAAGCCTTGCCTCCACACCCAAATTGAAGTCTGGGGCGTCGACGCCAAGGAAGACCTGAGGCTTGAATGCCGCGGCCCGAGCGATCAGCTGCTTGCGGACTGACAAGATTCGGGGGAGCTTCGAGAGCGCCTCGACATAGCCACGAACCGCAAGCTCCTGACTGGAATACCAGCAGTCCATTCCCGAGGCCTTTAAACGGTCACCGCCAATTCCAGCGATGGAGAGATTGGTCACCCCTGTCGAGAGCCGTGTGAGTGCATCCGCCGCGATGAGATCGCCCGAGGCTTCACCGGTCACCACCAGAAGCTTTAACTGTTCTTGCAAAGGCAGACTCCCAGGCAAAGGCGCATCAAAGAGCTCGGCAAACCCAATGGCGGTTTCAACGGCGAACCCAGGTGTGACCTCACCAGCTGCTGATTCAGCGGACGATTCCGCGCGAGGCCACGTGAAGGAAGTCTCGCAACGGATCAATCACCGCTCGGTCACCGGGCTGGGTCACACCCATCTCAGCATCGTCGCCCAGCTGCTCGATCGCTTTGGATAATGGCAGGCCAAGTCGGTAAATTGCTCGATAGGCGCGTTTGATCGCGGCCACCTGGGTCTCGGAGAAACCCCGACGTTTCAGGCCTTCGGCATTGACCCCATGGGCCGAAGCGGGATTCCCGCTGGCCATGACGTACGGAGGAAGATCTTGGGTTAGCGTTGTTCCTGCTCCCGTCATGGCATGGGCGCCAATTTTGACGAATTGGTGGACACCGGTGATGCCGCCGAGAATCGCCCAGTCACCCACCGTCACATGGCCAGCCAACTGGGTGGCATTGGCCATGATGGTCTTCGAGCCCACGCGGCAGTCGTGGGCGATATGAACATAAGCCATGATCCAGTTGTCATCACCAATCTGGGTCACGCCTTCGTCTTGCGTGGTGCCCAGGTTCACCGTGCAGCACTCTCGAAAAACATTCCGGCTTCCGATTTCAAGTCGGGTGGGCTCGTTCTTATATTTTTTGTCCTGCGGCGGGCCGCCAATCACGCAATGCGAGTGAATCACGTTGGATTCGCCAAGCGTGGTGTTACCCAGGACCTGGGCAAAGGGGTGAATCTTGGTCGAGGCGCCGATGCGTGCAGCGGCACCGATGATGGCATAGGCGCCGATTTCGACATCGCTCGCGATTTCCGCCGACGGATCGACGATGGCCGTTGGATGGATCAAGGACATCACCTTCTCCCTGTCCTTTAAGCCTTGGTGGGAAGGTCGCGCAGTGCGCACATGAGGTCGGCCTCAGCAACCACCTGTCCGTCCACCATGGCGGCCCCTTTGTACTTCCACAACAGACGTGACTGGCGCTCGATCGAGACATGGAGCATGAGGATGTCTCCCGGAACCACAGGCTTTTTGAATCGGCAGTTGTCAATGCCCACAAAAAAGTAGACTGAGTTTTCATCCGACTTACTGCCCATCGTCTTGAAGGAGAGAATGCCCGCGGCCTGGGCAAGGGCTTCGATGATTAAGACACCTGGCATCACTGGAAAATGGGGGAAATGCCCAGTGAAAAACTCTTCGTTCATGGTCACATTTTTTTGTGCCACGATGCGCTCACCCACCACCAATTCGTTCACCTTATCCACCAGAAGGAAGGGGTAGCGGTGAGGCAGGGTGTCAAGAATTTCTCGGATATCCATAGCGGCAATCTTTCAAGTCTTTTTTAAATTCTGAATCGTGCGACGCAACTCAGGCAGCCGGCGTACCACCACGGCACTGCGTTCCCAATCCGCCTGAGTCTGCAGCGGGAAGACGCCAACATATTTGCCCGCCGTGTTGATGGAGGACATCACCAGAGACATCGGACCGATGATCGTTCCCTCTGCAATTGTAAGGTGACCGAGAATGCCCGCCGCACCCGCAATCTGGCAGTGTGCGCCGATCACCGCACTGCCCGCAATGCCCACGCAGGCCGCAATGGCGGTGTGATCGCCGATCACCACGTTGTGGGCAATCTGAATCTGGTTATCGAGCTTGACGCCATGGCCGATTCGGGTGTCATCCAGAGTGCCACGGTCAATCGTGGTGTTGGCACCGATCTCCACATCATCACCAATCCAGACTGCCCCCACCTGTGGAATTTTCAGCCAGGATTGGTCGGGCTTGGGCGCAAAACCGAATCCATCCGAACCAATCACGACGCCGCTATGAATCACTGCACGGCAGCCGATCACGCACTGCCTCCCAATCGTGACTCGCGGTGCAATGACCGACCCCGCCCCAATTCGTGCACCTGTCTCCACCACGGTTCCGGCTCCAATATCGACGTCATCACCGATCAGGACATCCGCTTCAACCACCACATGGGGCGAAATCCGAACTCGTCGACCGATGCGGGCCGAAGGGTGAACCGATGCGGAAGGATGCAACTGAGTCTCGAGGACATCTTGGGCACGTGTTCGTTCGAGCATCAAGGTGGCCGCCTGCGCGAAGTAGAGATAAGGGTCAGGGGTTTCGATCACCACCGCCTCAAGGCCCGCGGAACGGGCCAGCTGCGCGTCTTTAAGAATTAATACGCCCGCGCGCGTCGCCTTTAACTGGTCTTGATACTTCGGATTCGCCAGAAAGCTTGCGTCCGACGACGTGGCTTTTGACAGGCTGGCAAACCGGTGGATGGTGGCTTCGGAGGAGCCCTGGAGGTGACCCCCCAAGGCTGAAATGAGATCTTGTGCGGTGATCACAAGAAGAGAATGAGGCGTGTGACGTGCTTACTTCGCACCGTTGAGCGCGCGGATAACCTTTTCGGTGATGTCGATGCGCGGCGAGGCATAGACGGCCTCTTGGAAGATGATGTCGTACTTTTCAGCTTCGGCCACCTGTCGAATCACGCGGTTGGCACGCTCAATGACCGCCGCGAGTTCTTCCTGGCGGCGCTGGTTCAGGTCTTCGCGGAATTCCCTCTGACGACGCTGGATGTCCCGCTCCAGTTCGGCGGCCTCACGCTGGCGCTTGGTGCGTTCGGCCTCGGGCATGACTGCTGCATCACGCTCAAGTTTCGTGGTGGCTTCTTTGAGCTTGGCCACGCTGTCTTGGATGCCCTTTTCCCTCTTCGCGAATTCCTGTTCAAGCTTCTGCTGAGCGGCCTTGGCCGGTGCGGATTCACGAAGAATTCGTTCGGTGCTGACAAAACCGAGCTTGGTCTCTTGGGCCAGGGCGGGCGCTGCGCCCACCGTCAAGGCGAGAACGCCTGCCAGAGCCGACAAAAGCCCGGTTCTCGTCCAAGGATGGTTTTTTGCCACGGATGACTCTGGTTTGAAATGGGTCATGCTTTTCGAATTCATGCTCAACCGACAACTCCAATCATTGAAAGCGACATTTTCTCACGAAACGTCATGAATGCCCCAGAGGCCCCTGACTCGTTGCGGCCGAGGGACAGCAGAGACCCTAGAACCCTGTGCCAATCTGGAACTGAAGCCGCTGAACCTCGTCGCCAGGCTGCTTTCGCAGGGCGTTACCCACGCTTAGCTTGAGGGGGCCAACCGGTGACAGCCAAGAGAGGCCAAACCCGACTGAGGCCCGGAAATCACGGCCGTTGACCTTGTCATCCTCTTGCCAGAGGGCGCCAGCGTCGACGTATGTGAAGAGGCGAATGGTCTTGTCTTGCGCCATGCCGGGCAGCGGGAAAAGCAGCTCGCTGTTGAAGACCGCTTTTCGATTCCCTCCGAGAGAGGCGCCGTCGATCGGACTACGTCCCCCAATACCTGCGCCCGCAAAACCCCGGACGGAACCAATACCGCCCACGTAGTAGTTTTTCAACAGGGGGTAGTCTCGATCATTCAAACCCACACCCCATCCGATATCCGCATTCAAAGCCAAGGTGATGCTGCGCGTGAGCGGATAAAAATACTGATGACCGTAATTCAAACGAGCGTACTGCAGGGCGCCGGCGGGCGTGGAATAGTCGATGGACAGGTACTGCTGCCGACCCCGGGTGGGCGCAAGGCCGCTGTCTCGCGTGTCTCGGGACCAGCCAATCGTCCAAACGTAAGCGTCAAGGTTGTTGGTCTCGTACTTGTCGACCTCGGCCTGAATTCGCGTGGGTAGATTATTCCCGCTGTATTTGTTTTGTTCGATACTGGCGCCAATGAAGAACCGATCGATCTCGGTGTAGGGTATGCCGAATCGGATGCCGCCTCCCTGCGAGGCAACCGAATAGGTGTTGGCCGCATCCAGCTCGTCCGGTTGGAAGCGACGCGTGTAGAGATCAATGGACCGACTGACGCCGTTTTCTGTCCAGTAGGGATCCACATGACTCACGGCAAAGGTCTGACGAAGCTTACTGCTGTTGATCTCCAGCGCAACGTTCGTTCCAGTACCCAGAAAGTTCTGCTGGCTAATCGAGCCGGACAGGACGAGGTTGTCGGTACTTGAAAAACCGACACCCAGCGTGAGGGCACCCAAGGGGCGCTCCTCAACGCGGACATTCACATCCACCTGGTCCTGGCTGCCAGGCACCGGGGCCGTGTCGATTGCCACATCTTTAAAGTAACCGAGACGATCGATTCGGTTGCGTGACAGACGAATACGGTCCGCGTCGTACCAAGAAGCTTCGAGCTGTCGCATTTCACGGCGAATCACCTCATCTCGGGTCTTGGCGTTGCCGCTAATGTTGACATTCCGCACGTAGACCCGGCGGCCTGGGTCCACCTGCATCACAAAACTAACCTCTTGCTTTTCCCGGTCAATCTGAGGAATCGGCGTGACATTCGAGAAGGCATAACCCAGTTCACCGAGGCGGTCGTTGATGGCCTTGCTCAGATCTTGCAGGCGTTCATTGTTGAAAACCTCGCCAGGCTTGATCTGAACCAGTTTTTTGAACTCGGCCTCTTTGCCCAGCATGTCACCCGCAAGGGCTACGTTTTTAACCGTGAATTTCTCGCCCTCGTTCAGCACAATGGTGATGAAGACATCTTCTCGGTCAGGGGACACGGAGACCTGAGTGGAATCAATCGAGAACTCAAGATAACCCTGGTTGAGATAAAACGATCGAAGGGTTTCAAGGTCGCCCGTGAGCTTCTGACGCGAGTACTGGTCGGACTTGGTGTACCAGGACATCCAAGTGGGCGTGGAGAGCTTGAATTCCGACCGAATTTTCTTCTCGGTGAACGCCTTCAGCCCGACAATCTTGATCTCCTTGATTCGAGCGTCCTGACCTTCGTCAATCGCGAGCTGAATGGCCACACGGTTGCGCTCAAGCGGAGTGACCGTGGCGACGATCTTCACGTTGTATTTGCCACGGCCCAGATACTGACGCTTGAGCTCTTGTTCGGCACGATCCAGCAAGGCGCGGTCAAAAATTCGTGATTCCGCCAAGCCGCTGTCACGCAGCGCCTTCAGCAGCTGCTCTTTGTCGAACTCTTTCGAGCCGCTGACCTCCACCACACCAATGGCCGGCCGCTCCTCGAGGTAGATCACCAGGACCTGCCCCTCCAGCTCAACCCGAACATCTTTAAAAAACCCTGTCGAAAACAAGACACGAACAGCCTCGGCGGTGCCCTGCTCCGTCAAACGGTCACCAATCTGAATGGGAAGATAGGAGAAGACCGTTCCGGGTTCGATTCGCTGCAAGCCTTCGATTCGAACGTCTCGAATGACCGTACCAATGATCGGTGGTGGCGTGACAACTCGCGGCGCCGGTGGTGGGTCCACCTGGACTGCGGGCGCTTCGTTGGGCTGCGCGGCCGGAACGGGACTGCCCTGCCCCGCACTCTCGGGCACCGAGGGCTCGGGCGCTGGCGATGCCGCCTCTTGCGCGTGAACATTTGAAACGGGCGCAACGGACAAGCCCAGAACGCATGCAGAAACCGAAAGTGATTGTTTTAACACCCTGAACCCTACCAACCCGCGAGGCGGGAAAAGTCATTAAACAGCGCGACAAAAGTGAGCATGGCAATCAAGCCAATACCCATCCTTCGACCCATCTCTTGTGCTTCGGCCGGCAAAGGCTGGCCCCGGACAAGCTCCCACAGATAATACAAGAGGTGCCCACCATCAAGCATAGGGATGGGTAAGAGATTCAAGACCGCAATACTGATGCTGATCAGGGCCAGGAAGCCGATGAACGACTGCAGGCCACTCTGCGCCGACTGTCCGGCCGCATCAGCGATCGTCACCGGTCCGCTGATCTGGCGCCAAGAAAGGTCGCCCATGAGCATTCGCCCGAGCGCCTGAAAGGTGAGTTCGGTCATCTCCCAAGTTCGCGCCGTCCCTCGCAAGAAAGCCTGCCATGGGCCGTCCGAAATCTGAACGGTTTCAACGTCGGCAGCCAACACCGCACCCACTCGGTAAACACCGTCCGCACTTAACTGAGGGGTTAGGACCACCCGTTCCAGCATGCTGCCATTCGACACAGTCAGTTCGACAGGCTGACCTTTCGACTGCTGGACAGCCTGGATCAGTGCCGAGGGCTGGGTGACCTCTTGCCCATTGACGCGAATAATCACATCACCCAAGCGAAGACCGGCGGCATGGGCTGGGCTCGCCTCTTGGACTCTGGCGATCTTGATCGATCGGCTCAAGGGAACAAGACCCAGGGCCTCAATCACTCGTGCGGGATCCCTCTGCGCGGCCGCCGATGAGGCATCGTCCAGTGGCGCTGCACGAAGGGTCACGTCCCGGCGTGCGCCGCTCACCGATTCAACCGTTAATTCAACCTGACCAAGCCCTTCGCCAATCAACGCCTGCGTCAGACGCCAACGAATGTCTGAAAAACTCCGAACGTCGTTGCCGTCGACAGCGAGGACTCGGTCGGAGGCAACGAGACCCGATAGCGCCGCAGGTGACGCGACCTGTGGCTGACCAAGCACGGGCAGAGCCTCTTGACGCCCCATCATGGCGAGTGCTGCGTATGCCACCGCTGCGAAAATGAGATTCGCCAGCGGTCCCGCAAACACAATCCAAGCCCGTGCGCGAAGTGATTTTTCTTCAAATGAGGCATCCTGCATTCGGACGTAACCGCCGAGCGGAATCACAGCGAGAACCCACTGGGTGCCGGTTTTTTTGGACGTCCATTGAAGGAGTTCCTTGCCAAAGCCAATCGAAAAACGCAACACCTGCACTCCGCACTGGCGGGCGGCGAGGTAGTGCCCCATTTCGTGAACGAAAACGAGAATGGCAATCGCCGCCAAAAAAGATAGCAAAGTGGTCATACGCTGAATGTTTTCAATGTGTTTGATGCAAACCGACGCGCCTCATCGTCGATCGCCAGCAATGCTTCGAGGCTTTCGGGAACGACCGAGCGGACCGCAGGGCATCCATTCAAGGTCTCGCTCACCACACGAAAGACATCACCAAAACGAATTCGTTCGCCAAGAAAAGCCTCAACGGCGACCTCGTTGGCGGCATTCATCACGGCCGACGCGGTGCCGCCCTGCTTGAGTGACTGCCGGGCCATTCGAAGCGAGGGAAAGCGTTCGTCGTCCGGAGGCTCGAAATCAAGCTGGCCAAGGGTTCGCCAGTCGAGACGAGCGACCGGAGTCTCCATTCGAAGAGGCCAGGCCATGGCCGAGGCGATCGGGGTGCGCATATCTGGGCAGCCAAGCTGGGCCAGAGTCGAGCCATCGGTGTACTCAACCATGGAATGAATCACGCTCTGGGGATGAACCACGACGTCGATGTCGCTTTCTGGCATGGCGAACAGCCAATGCGCCTCGATCAGTTCCAGTCCCTTGTTCATCATGGTGGCGGAATCCACCGATATCTTTCGGCCCATCGTCCAGTTGGGATGTGCAATGGCCTGAGCGACGGTCGCCTGATCGATGTCTGCATGAGACCAGCGACGAAACGGGCCTCCGGATGCGGTGAGTAAGATCCGCGTCACCCCCAGGGGCCTTTCAAAGCATCGGTAATTCGGACCAAGACACTGGAAAATGGCATTGTGTTCACTGTCAATTGGCAGGATGGTCGCGCCACCCTTCTTGGCCGCATTCACCATCAACGCGCCGGCCATGACAAGCGCTTCTTTGTTCGCAAGCATGATGCGTTTTCCTGCAGAGGCCGCAGCAAGCGCTGCGCCAAGGCCTGCCGAACCGACAATACCCGCAACGACAAGGTCAATATCGGGCTGCTGGGAGATCTCGCACAGGGAGTCCGCGCCGTCTAGAACCTCGACGGATGGCGACAAACCAGCGCCAGAGAGTGCCTCGCGAAGTGTCCTCGCAGCCTGCAGATCAACCATCACGACCTGCTTGGGCTGGAAACGCAAGGCGAGCTCAAGCATTTTCTGGACCTGGGAATGCCCGGTCAGAACCTCGGCCCGAAACCGCTGCGGATGACGTGAGATGAGATCGAGCGTGCTTTCACCAATCGAGCCCGTCGCTCCAAGAACAGCAACACGGGTGATCCCGTTCGATGCCTGGGCAGAAGGCATGGCGGCCAACGTCGGGGGCGTCATGATTTCCCTCCACCAATCGCCCCGATCTGAATCAGAGTCATCACGGTCATGGCCACGGGCAAGACCGCAATCACGGCATCAATTCGATCAAGTACCCCACCATGCCCCGGCAGAATCGACCCGGAGTCCTTGACCTTGGCAATCCGCTTAAGCAGTGATTCATAGAGATCCCCCATCACACTCAGGAGCGTGAGCAGAATGGTGACGGCCAGCATCAGAGAAAGACCGATGGATTCCGTCATCCAATAAAAAATATTGCCTGCGGGATTCACCGCAGACGACCACGACCAATGACTCAGGACTGCCGCAACGATGAGATTTCCAAGCACGGCCCCCACAACCCCCTCTCGGGTCTTCCCCGGGCTCACCTCTGGGGCAAGCTTCGTTCGCCCGAAGGCCCTTCCTGAAAAATAAGCGGCCGTATCGGCCACCCAGACAATCAAGAGCACGGAGAGCAGGAATCCCTTGCCCAGACCATCCGCCTGAAGAAGGGCCAGCCACATGCCCAGACACAACACCACCGCCAGCAAGCGGCCAACCCAACGGTGCCCGCCAATCAAGACAAACCGGGAGATCGCCAGCGGTACGCCGATGATCCAGATGACCGTGCAAAGAAGATAGAGGGGTAAAAGCGGCGCTCCGCTTCCCTCGGTCGCAGCCACCACCGACGGATGGCTCAACAGCAAGGCGCCTCCGCCAATAAAACTGCCCGCGGAAATCGCCGCGCTGCGAATGCGACCTGTCGAAAGGAGCGACAGCCATTCATACATGGCCACACAGGCAATGCCAAGCAAGAGAAGGTCAAACACCAAGGCTGGCGCAAGCCATGCTGAGAGAACAAGCAGTGCGAGCGCGACGACAGCCGTTATGAGGCGGGTTCGGAGCATGCGTGCAGCTGTTCGGACGTTCGGCCAAACCGTCGTTCGCGCCTCTGATACGAGGCAATCGCGAGGTCGAGCGCTTCGGTGTTGAAGTCAGGCCAGAACGAGTCGGTGAAGTAGAGTTCGGTGTAGGCGAGCTGCCAGAGCATGAAGTTACTGATTCGTTGTTCACCACCCGTACGAATGAAGAGATCGGGCTCCGGCGCAAAGCTCATGGCCAGATGAGGTGTCAGCATCTCCTCTGTTGGGGCCGAATCCGCGCCGAGGAGTTCGGGCTGAACCCTGATCATTTTCTGCATGGCCTGAAGAAGATCCCAGCGGCCGCCATAATTCGCCGCAACGGTCAGATGAAACGCGTCGTTGTCCGCGGTGGTGGCCTCAGCCTCTTGGATCTTTTCGCGAAGCTGATGATTGAACGCAGAAAGGTCTCCGATGATCCGAAGGCGCACACCATTTTCCTTGAGGGATTTCACCTCTCGCTCCAGGGCCTTGAGGAAGAGCTTCATAAGAAACGAAACCTCATCCTCTGGGCGACGCCAATTTTCCGAACTGAACGCAAAGACCGTGAGGTATCTCACGCCGCGACGCATGCAGGCTTCCACAACCTCGCGTAACGCGGCAACCCCACGCTCATGCCCCACAAGACGTGGCATGAAACGCTTGGCCGCCCAACGGCCATTGCCGTCCATGATGACCGCGATATGCACAGGAACATCCGACGCCCTTGGGATCTCCAAGGTCGAGCTTGCGTGGGATGCTGTGGCTTGATCCGACATGGGGTGATCCATTGACGGTGGTTAGACCGTCATGATTTCGGCCTCTTTTTGAGTGAGCAGCTTTTCGACCTCCGCGATGTATTTGTCGGTGAGCTTCTGACTTTCGTCCTGTCCGCGGCGCTCGTCGTCTTCCGAGATGGTCTTGTCCTTCACCAGTTTTTTCAGGGTCTCATTGGCATCCCGTCGGATGTTGCGAATGGCGATCTTGGCCTCCTCGCCTTCGTGCTTCACCACCTTGGTTAACTCACGACGACGCTCCTCGGTCAATGCCGGCATCGGCACCCGAATGAGGTCGCCCGATGTGGCTGGGTTCAGGCCAAGATCAGAATCCCGGATGGCCTTTTCCACCACCGCGACCATCTTTTTCTCGTAGGGCTGGACCCCGATGGTTCGACTGTCGACCAGGTTCACATTCGCGACCTGGCTCAGCGCGGTGGGTGCGCCGTAGTAATCGACCTGAATGTGATCCAAAAGACCCGTGTGGGCTCGACCCGTTCGCACCTTCGCCAGATTGGCCTTGAAGTTGTCGATGGTCCTTTGCATTTTTT
>CAYWPQ010000018.1:0-32210 GCA_964460315.1 uncultured Bordetella sp.
ACCAGGGACCTACGGATTAACAGTCCGGTGCTCTACCAACTGAGCTATCGAGGAAAGCAGACGCATTTTACATCAAGTTTTTTGCACCCGCAGAACGGGTTAAAGTTTCGCTTTGCTTGCCACACAAGGTGTCCGTCATGTCTGAAGAATCAAGCCCAAAGGCCCTGAAGTCAGCCACGCAGGTGGTGCCTTATGTTCCCGCCGACCTTGCCGAACCCGCTGACATTGTGGCGGCCATTCGTGCCCGCCGGGGTGGGCATCTGATCAACCTTGACCGCATGCTTTTGCACAGCATCCCTTACGCCCGCGGCTGGAATGCCTTTCTTGGGGAGGTTCGCAGAAACCTGAGTGTCTCGCCCAAGCTTCGTGAAATTGCCATGTGTGGCGTGGCGGTGCTCAACGGTGCGGAATATGAATTCTTTCACCATGCGCCAGAGCTTTTGGCCGCCGGGGGCACGCAGGCTCAGGTGGACGCGCTTCGCATGATGGGCTCATCCAATGCGAATTTCTCGATGTTTGATGACATCGAACGCAACACCATTGAGCTCACGCTTCACATGACGCGTGACATTGAGGTTCCCAAAGGGGTGATGCAGTCGCTGCAGGAATCACTGGGTAACACCCAGCTGGTGGAACTGGTGGGTGTGGTGGCCGCCTACAACATGGTGTCGCGGTTTTTAATTGCGCTGGGTGTCACGCCCGAAGCGCACCCACCTGTTCCTGTACCCACTTCCCAAGGTCGTTAACCATCGTTTTGAAAAACATCTCATAGACCGGGGTGGACACAAACCCAAGGTGAGGGGTGATGGTCACGGCGGGGTGCCCCACCAAGGGGTGCAAAGCAGGCGTGGGTTCCACAGAGAAAACATCCAGTGCGGCATGCGAAGGCCTTCCGGAATCCAGCGCATGGCGCAGGTTGGCTTCGTCAATTAATCCCGCGCGGGACGTGTTCACAAGGATGGAGTCGCGCCGCATCAGAGAATATTCCGTGGGGCCCAAAATGCCGCGGGTTCGCTCCGAAAGCACCAGGTGCAGGCTCACAATTTTTGACGTGGCCAAGAGCTCGTTTTTCTCCACCCGGCGAACGCCGAAGGCCGCGGCTTTTTCGTCAGACAAATTCTGGCTCCAGGCCACAACATCCATGCCCATGGCCTGGCCCATTCGGGCCACACGCTGGCCAATATCGCCCAGGCCAATCACGCCCAAACGGTCTCCGCTAAGGGTGTCGGGCAGGGCGTAGGCTTCGCCCTGGGGGTTGGCGCGCCAGTGGCCGGCCACCATGCCCGTCATGGAGGGCACCACTCGGCGGGTAGCAGCAAGAATCAGCGCCCAGGTGTGTTCGGCCGTAGACGCCTTATTCGGCCCGCCTGGTGTGCCCGAAACGGTAATGCCCATGCTTTTGGCGAATTCGGAATCCACCGAGGCATTGCGCTCACCAGTGAAGATAATTCGCTTTAGCCTTGGCAGACGGCTGATGACTTCCTTCGGGAAGGGGGTTCGTTCCCGCATAAGGCAGATGGCGTCAAATTCCGCCAGCTGTTCAATGGCGTCTTGCTGGGACTGAAAGGGGCTTGAAAAGAAGTGCACCTCTGCACGAAGCTGCAACTCGGTCCAGTCGGCGCAATTCAAGGCCGACTGTTCCCAGTCGTCACAAACGGCGATGCGCAGCGGTGTCGGCATGGCTAGCCTGCAACCCGCAGATTGAACAACATATGAAAAGGCCCCCTTGAGTCAGAGCCTTAGTGTGAATAAGGTGTCCCCCGAAGTCACTCGGGGGAAGTCCTTAAGGTGTAACGCCTAAAGAACAGCGGCGATGGACTTCACCACCCGGTCAATGTTTCCGGAATTCAGCGCAGCCACACAGATTCGGCCCGAGTTGATGGCATAGACAGCGAACTCTTCGCGAAGCTGATCCACCTGGCTGGGTGTCAGGCCCGAATAGCTGAACATGCCCCGTTGCTTGGCCACAAATGAAAAGTCTTGCTTGACATTCAGGGCCTTAAGTTTTTCCACCATCTCAAGGCGCATCTTGCGAATGCGTTCACGCATCTCGGTGAGTTCCGCTTCCCAGATCTTGCGCAGTTCGGGGTTGGTCAGAACTTCGGCCACAATGGCACCGCCATGGGTTGGGGGGTTGGAATAGTTGGTGCGGATGATGCGCTTCACCTGGCTTAAAACCTTGGCGGCCTCGTCTTTGCTGGCGGTGACCATGGAAAGCGCACCCACGCGCTCGCCGTAAAGCGAAAACGACTTCGAAAACGAACTGGCCACCAAAAAGGGCATGCCCGATTTGGCAAAGAGTTGAACGGCCAAGGCGTCTTCCTGGATGCCATCACCAAAGCCCTGATAGGCAAGGTCAAGGAACGGCACAAAATTCTTCACCTTGCAGACCGTGACAATCTCTTCCCACTGGTGCTGGTTCAGGTCCACCCCGGTGGGGTTGTGGCAGCAGGCGTGTAAAAGCACGACGCTGCGGTCTGGCATGGCCTTCAGGCTGGTGACCATGCCCGCGAAATCAAGGCCGTGGGTTTTGGGGTCGTAATAGGTGTAGGCATTCACCTGAAAACCAGCGTTTTCGAAAACGCCGCGGTGGTTTTCCCAGGTGGGGTCGCTAATGGCCACCTGGCTGGCTGGCAAAAGCCGGCGTAAATAGTCCGCCCCAACCTTCAGCGCACCCGTGCCGCCCAGGGTCTCCATGGTGATGACCCGGCCTTCAGTAACCTCTGGGCTTTGTTCGCCAAACAGCAGGTTCTGAACAGCCTTGTTGTAAAAGGCGGGTCCGTCAATGGGCTGATAGCCGCGGGGAAGCCCTTTTTTAATTCTGTCTTCTTCTGCTTGCTTCACGGCCCTAAGAAGCGGCAACTTGCCGTTATCGTCGTAATAAACGCCAACGCCAAGGTTGACCTTTTCGGCGCGATGGTCAGCAAGGTAGGTTTCGGTCAGACCCAAAATGGGGTCTTTGGGGGCCATTTCGACGGCGGCAAACAGGGATGTGGTTTGGGTGGTCATGGGGGTGATTTTGAGGTGGTCTTGAGGCCTTCATGGGCCATTTGTCAAGGGCTCGGCGAAAGAAAAAAGTCTGGAAATTCAGGGCCTAAACAGCGAAAATGCGCGATTGCACAAATTTTTCTGTCACAACTAACCGCACCCGAAAGTCTAGCATGGGAGTCCGTGAAACCCCGGGGGTGATTCAGTACCCCGGAAGCCCGTTCGAGTTGGCTCTGCCGTTTGAGCCCGCAGGCGATCAGCCTGAGGCGATTGCACGCCTCACGCAGGGGGTGGAAGACGGGCTGGCCTTTCAAACGCTGCTGGGTGTGACGGGTTCGGGCAAGACCTTCACCATGGCCAATGTCATTGCCCGGCTTGGCCGCCCGGCATTGATCCTTGCGCCCAACAAAACCCTGGCCGCCCAGCTCTATTCCGAAATGCGCGAATTCTTCCCCCGTAACGCGGTGGAATACTTCGTCTCCTATTACGACTACTACCAGCCCGAGGCCTATGTGCCCCACCGGGACCTGTTCATTGAAAAAGACTCCGCCATCAACGAGCACATTGAACAGATGCGGCTTTCGGCCACCAAGTCTTTGCTGGAGCGCCGCGACACCGTCATTGTCGGTTCGGTGTCTTGCATCTACGGCATTGGCAACCCCTCGGACTACCACCAGATGGTGCTGATCGTTCGCCAGGGCGACAAAATTAGCCAGCGAGACCTGATCGCCCAGCTGGTGCGCATGCAGTACCAGCGCAACGACATTGAGTTCTCACGCGGCGCCTTTCGGGTTCGCGGCGACACCATTGACATCTTTCCCGCCGAACACGCCGAGCTTGGCCTGCGGGTCGAGCTCTTTGACGACGAGGTGGAATCCCTTCAGCTTTTTGACCCACTGACGGGACGCATTCGGCAAAAGATCCCCCGCTTTGCGGTGTATCCCTCTTCCCATTACGTGACCCCCCGGGAAGTGGTCTTGCGTGCGGTCGAAACCATCAAGGCGGAACTGGTTGAGCGTTCCAAGTTCTTTGTTGACGAGAACAAGCTTGTGGAAGCCCAGCGCATTGAGCAGCGAACCCGCTTTGATCTGGAAATGTTGGCGGAACTGGGCTTTTGCAAGGGCATTGAAAATTACACCCGCCACCTTTCGGGCGCCCAGCCTGGTGAGCCACCGCCCACCCTGGTGGATTACCTGCCCAAAGACGCCCTGATCTTCATTGATGAAAGCCATGTGACCATTGGCCAGCTGGGTGGAATGTACCGCGGTGACCGTTCGCGCAAACAGACCCTGGTTGACTTTGGCTTTCGGCTTCCTTCGGCACTGGATAACCGGCCGCTGAAATTCGAAGAGTTCGAACCCAAGATGCGTCAGGCCATTTTTGTTTCGGCCACGCCTTCGGTTTACGAACTTGAAAAAAGCGGCGGCGCCGTGGTGGAGCAGGTGGTGCGGCCCACGGGCCTGGTGGACCCTCAAATTGAGGTTCGCCCCGCGCTGTCTCAGGTGGACGACCTTCTTGGCGAGATCAAGCTTCGTGTCGACAAGCAAGAACGTGTGCTGGTCACCACGCTCACGAAACGCATGGCGGAAGACCTGACGGATTACCTCAGCGACAACGGCATTAAGGTGCGCTACCTGCACTCCGACATCGACACCGTGGAGCGGGTCGAAATTCTTCGAGACCTTCGCCTGGGTGCCTTTGATGTCCTGGTGGGCATTAACCTCTTGCGTGAAGGCTTGGACATTCCGGAAGTCTCTTTAGTGGCCATTCTGGACGCCGACAAAGAGGGCTTTCTGCGTTCCGAGCGAAGCCTGATTCAAACCATCGGCCGTGCGGCGCGCCACCTGAATGGCCGGGCCATTCTTTATGCGGACCGCATGACTGACTCCATGCGCCGAGCCATCGATGAAACGGAGCGCAGGCGCAATAAGCAAATCGCGTTTAACAGCGAAAAGGGCATCACGCCCAAGGGCGTGTTCAAAAAGATTCGTGACCTCATCGACGGCGTGGTCGACCCTCAAGCCGCCGAGGCCCTGCTGGCCAATGCCGCGGCCTCGTCTGGTTTGGCCGCCGCGGGCGAACGTTCACCGAAAGATCTCGCGCGGGAACTCACGCGTTTAGAAAAAGCCATGCATGAGCATGCAAGGAATTTGGAGTTTGAAAAGGCTGCCCAGCTGAGAGATCAGCTGGCGCGTTTAAAAGAAGAAGTGTTTGGCGTTGACAAGTTGCAAGACTCAATAGAAAAGGCGTTTGTATGACAAATTTTGACAGCACATCAGAACAAGAAATGACTGAATCAACGGCGTTCGATTCGGCGATGTCATTAGGCAAGCCGAAGGCCAATCGGCCAGCCAAGAAAGCCGAAGTACCCATTGGCATGAAGACGAAGATTCTGTTCGTCTGCATGGGCAACATCTGCCGCTCGCCCACCGCCCATGGCGTATTTCAGAACCTGGTGAAGACCGGCAACCTGCAAGACTTCGTCATGAGCGACTCCGCAGGAACCCATGACTTTCATGTGGGCGAGGCGCCAGATCAGCGCGCCGTGAATGCCGCAGCCAAGCGTGGCTATGACCTGTCCACCACGGTGGCCCGCAAGATCGAGCCCAGCGACTTCACCAACTTTGATTACATCCTGGCCATGGATTGGGAAAACCTGGCGCTGCTGCAGCGCATGTGCCCCCGTCCCCTGCAGCACAAGCTTCAGCTTCTGATGCGCTTTGCCACGGAATTTGAAGCGGCCACCATCAATGACCCTTATCACGGTGGCCCCCAGGGTTTTGAGCAGGCACTGGATTACATCGAAGACGCCTGCAACGGCCTGATGGAGGTGGTTCGCCGCCGCGCCACCATGGTGGCTGCCGCCTAAAACGCGGCGAAGGCCTGGTTTCAAGCCCTTGTGCAATGCAGGGGTTTATTTCCCCAATAGTTGAGTAAATCGTTCGGGCAAGCTAAACTTCCGACTAATTTACTCAATTATTCGGAGGATCGAATGCGACTGACGACCAAAGGCCGTTTTGCAGTAACCGCCATGATTGATCTGGGGCTTCGCCAGGACAAGGGTCCGGTGACCTTGGCGGCCATCAGCCAGCGCCAGAAAATTTCTCTGTCCTACCTGGAACAGCTCTTTGGACGGCTTCGCCGCCACGAGCTGGTGGAATCCATGCGCGGCCCCGGCGGAGGTTACAAGCTTGCCCGTGGCGGCAAGGACATCACCGTGGCCGACATCATTTACGCGGTGGATGAGCCCATTGATGCCACCCAGTGCGGCGGCAAACAGAATTGCCACGAAGAGCAGCAGTGCATGACCCATGAGCTCTGGGCCAGCCTGAACCGTCACATGGTGGATTACCTGGATTCCGTCTCTCTGCATGACCTGGTCGAAGAGCAGCGCACCAAGCGAGGTGGGGCTTCAGAGTCTGTGGCCGTGCGCCGTCATGTCATGTTCCAAGAGCCCCGTTCGGTCTCGGATTCACCCGTTGCCTAAGGCCCCAAGCACAATGAAAAAACCTGTTTATCTTGATTACTCGTCCACCACACCGGTGGACCCTCGCGTCGTTGACGCGATGATTCCTTTTCTGCGTGAAGACTTTGGTAACCCTGCTTCCCGAAGCCATGCCTACGGCTGGAAGGCCGAAGAGGCCGTGGAGGAAGCCCGCGCCAATGTGGCCGCTTTGGTCAACTGTGACCCGAAAGAAATTGTCTGGACGTCCGGTGCGACCGAATCCATCAACCTGGCGGTGAAGGGTGCGGCCCACTTTTACAAAGACAAGGGCAAGCACCTGATCACGGTGCGAACGGAACACAAGGCCACGCTCGACACCTGCCGCGAACTGGAACGCGAAGGCTTTGAGGTGACTTATCTTGAGGTCAAAGAAAATGGCCTGATCGACTGGGACACGTTTGTGGCGGCGGTTCGCCCAGACACCGTGGTGGTGTCGGTGATGTTTGTGAATAACGAAATTGGCGTGATTCAGGACATTCCGCGCATTGGTGAATTCTGTCGCGAGAGGGGCATTATTTTTCATGTGGACGCTGCCCAGGCCACAGGCAAGGTGGTGATTGACCTGGCGGCCCTGAAGGTGGATCTGATGTCCTTTTCAGCCCACAAAACCTATGGTCCGAAAGGCATTGGCGCCCTTTATGTTCGACGCAAGCCCCGCGTGCGCATTGAGGCACAGATCCACGGAGGCGGCCACGAGCGCGGCATGCGTTCGGGCACGCTGCCCACCCACCAGATTGTGGGCATGGGTGAAGCCTTTCGTTTGGCCAAGCTTGAAATGGCCACCGAAAATGAACGCATTCGTGCCCTGCGTGACCGTTTGTGGAAAGGCCTTTCGGAAATGGAAGCGGTCTTTCTGAATGGCGACATGGATCACCGCGTTCCCCACAACCTGAACATCAGTTTTAACTTTGTGGAAGGTGAGTCGCTTCTGATGGGCATCAAAGATGTGGCGGTGTCTTCCGGTTCGGCCTGTACATCGGCAAGCCTTGAGCCTTCCTACGTGCTTCGGGCCTTGGGCCGTTCGGACGAGCTTGCCCATTCGTCGATTCGTTTTTCAGTGGGTCGTTTCACCACCGAGGCGGACATTGACTTCACCGTGGCGCTTTTGAAAGAAAAAGTCGCCAAGCTGCGTGAGATGTCACCCCTGTGGGAGATGTTCAACGAAGGCATTGATCTCAACACCGTGCAGTGGGCTGCACACTAGGAGCAACAACATGGCATACAGCGAAAAAGTGATTGACCATTACGAGCATCCACGCAATGTGGGCGCCTTTGACAAATCTGACGACTCCGTGGGCACCGGCATGGTCGGTGCACCGGCCTGTGGCGACGTGATGAAGCTGCAGATCAAGGTCAATGATCAAGGCATTATTGAAGACGCCAAGTTCAAGACCTATGGCTGTGGGTCGGCCATTGCCTCGTCGTCTCTGGTGACCGAATGGGTGAAGGGCAAGACCCTTGACCAGGCACTCACCATTAAAAACACCCAGATCGCCGAAGAGCTGGCTCTGCCACCCGTTAAAATTCACTGCTCGATTCTTGCCGAAGACGCCATCAAGGCGGCGATCGAAGACTATCAAAACAAGCACAAGGCGAACTGATTCATGGCAGTCACACTGACTGAAAAAGCAGCCCAGCATGTTTCGCAGTTCATTGCGAAGCGTGGCAAGGGTCTTGGCGTGCGGCTTGGGGTGAAAACCACGGGCTGCTCGGGCTTGGCCTACAAGCTTGAGTTCGTTGACACCGCGGCAGCCGAAGACGCCGTGTTTGAAAGCCACGGGGTCACGGTGGTGGTCGACCCGAAAAGCCTTCCTTACATTGACGGCACCGAACTTGATTTCGCGCGTGAAGGTCTGAACGAGGGGTTCAAGTTCAACAACCCCAATGTGAAGAGCGAATGCGGCTGCGGCGAATCCTTTAAGGTCTGATCAGGTCATGGCTGAGGCGAGCTCGATGGCGTCCTTCGCCTCGCGGGATTATTTCTCTCTCTTTGGCCTTCCCGTGCGCTTTGCCATTGATCTGGCGGCGCTGGAATCGGCCTGGCGTGCGGTTCAGGGTGCGGTGCACCCTGACAAATTTGTGGCTGCGAATGACGCTCAAAAGCTGCTGGCCTTGCAGATGTCGACCCAGATCAACGAAGCCCACAAGACCCTTAAAAACCCAATCTTGCGGGCAAGCTACATCTGCAAGCTTCATGGTGTCGCCATCGACCCAGAACGCAACACGGCCATGCCTGCTGATTTTCTGGTGCAGCAGATGGAATGGCGTGAATCCCTGGAAGACGCCGCCCAGGCCGGCAATGTGGAAGCCATGGCTGAACTTGGCCTTGAAGTGGCCGGCGCCGTGGCGGAATCAGAAGTGCTGATCGAACATCTGTTGGATCAGCCCACACCCGATCTCACGCGTGCATCGGATGAGATTCGGCGTTTAATGTTTCTTACCAAGTTCAGCGAACAGGTTCGTAGCGAACAGAAAAGGTTGTCGGATGGCGCTTTTACAAATCGCTGAGCCAGGTCAGGCCACCGAACCCCATCAACGCCGCATTGCGGTGGGCATTGATCTTGGCACCACCTATTCCCTGGTGGCGGCCGTCAAAAGTGGCAGCGCCGAGGTTCTTGCCGACGCAGACGGCAGCATGCTGCTGCCCTCGGTGGTGCGTTACGGGGCGGATGGCGTGCTGGCCGTGGGCAATAAGGCGATGGAGGCTGCAGCCGAAGATCCCGAAAATACGATTGTGTCCGTGAAGCGTCTGATGGGCCGTGGCATGGACGACGCTCGGGCGCAGTCCACGCCATACCAACTTCATGCCGACCAAGACGGCGGCATGGTTCGAATTCGCACCCTGGCCGGTGACCGTTCACCCGTGGAAGTGTCGGCAGAGATTCTTCGCGTGTTGAAGGCGCGTGCTGAAGCCCACTTTGGCCTTGGCGTGACCGACGAACTTGCGGGCGCGGTCATCACGGTGCCCGCCTATTTTGACGACGCCCAGCGTCAGGCCACCAAAGACGCGGCCAAACTGGCTGGCCTTGAGGTGTTGCGCCTGATCAATGAACCCACGGCAGCAGCGCTCGCCTATGGTCTTGATCAGGGTGCGGAAGGTCTTTATGTCATTTTTGATCTGGGTGGCGGCACCTTTGATGTTTCCGTGTTGCGGCTCACCAAAGGTGTGTTTGAAGTGGTGGCCACCGGTGGTGACACTGCACTTGGCGGTGACGACTTTGACCGTGCGCTGGCTAGCCATTGGCTTGAATCCTGGGGGCTGGGCGCCTATCAGACACTCACACCTGGCGAAAAAAGAAGGCTCTCGAAGCTGGCACGTTTCTGTAAAGAGCGACTCACACAAGAGACTGATGCCTTGGCTGTGGTGCGCGAGTCGTTTACCAACGATGATGGGCAAGAATTCCAGGCCAGCATCTCGCGGCAAGACTTTGATGTGCTCACGCGCGACCTTGTGGACCGAACCCTGTTGGTGGCCCGTGACGTATTGACCGACGCCCAGGTGAGCCACAGCGAATTAAAAGGGGTGGTGATGGTGGGCGGCAGCACCCGCATGCCGGGCCTGCGTCAGCGGGTGGAAGAGTTTTTTGGTCAGCCGCCGAAGATCGAACTGGACCCAGATCGTGTGGTGGCCATTGGTGCCGCCCTTCAGGCCAACCTTCTTGCAGGCAATAAAGCCAGTGGCGATGACTGGCTGCTTCTGGATGTCTTGCCCTTGTCACTGGGCCTTGAAACCATGGGTGGCTTGGTGGAACGAATCATTCCCCGCAACACGCCCATTCCCGTGGCCCAGGCCCAAGAGTTCACCACCTTCAAGGACGGCCAAACGGCCATGTCCATTCATGTGGTTCAGGGCGAGCGCGAACTGGTGACGCAGTGCAGGTCCCTTTCAAAGTTTGAGTTGCGCGGTATTCCACCCTTGGTGGCTGGGTCTGCCCGAATTCTTGTGAGCTTTCAGGTGGACGCCGACGGGCTTTTATCAGTCACCGCCAAAGAGCAGAGCTCGGGCGTGCAGGCTTCGGTCACTGTGAAGCCCTCCTATGGCCTCACCGACGCCCAGATGGCCCAGATGCTGCAAGAAGGTTTCACTCACGCCAAGGAAGACATGCATCTTCGCGCACTGCGTGAAGCCCAGGTGGATGCCCAGCGTCTTCTTGAGGCCATTGCCTCGGCACTTTCTGAAGATGCCGATCTTCTCAATACCCAAGAACGCGAAGCGGTTGACCGAGCCATGAATGATCTGCGCACCACCTGTGGCGGCCATGATCTTGATGGCCTGCGTGATCGAACTCAGGCGCTTTCTGCGCTCACTGATGATTTTGCGGCAAGGCGTATGGACCGCGCCGTGCAGCGTGCCCTGGCTGGCCAATCGATTGATGGAGTTTTGAATGCCTCACATTAAAGTCTTGCCTCACCCAGACATCTGCCCTGAGGGCAAAGCCTTCGAAGCCACCACGGGTGATAACCTGTGCCGTGCGCTGCTGGCTCATGGCATTGAGATTGAACACGCCTGCGAGATGTCTCGCGCATGCACCACCTGTCATGTGGTGGTGCGCGAGGGCTTCCAATCTTTGGAACCTTCTGAAGAAGACGAAGATGATCTCTTGGACCGCGCCTGGGGGCTCACGCCGTTGTCTCGGCTGTCGTGTCAGGTGGCCGTGGGCAAGACTGACCTCACCGTTGAGATTCCACGCTACACCATCAACCACGCTCGTGAGAACCATTGATATGAAATGGACCGACACCCTGGAGATCGCCATCGCATTGGCGGATCGTCATCCCGACGTGGACCCAAAGACCATTCGGTTTACGGATCTACATCGTTGGGTGACGGAACTGGAAGAGTTCGATGACGAGCCGAATCGCTCGAATGAAAAAATTCTTGAGTCCATCCAGATGAACTGGATCGACGAGGCTGAATAGAATTTGATGGAGCTTTAAAGGCGCAGCGTTCGGTCGCAGCGTGCGGCAAGTTCCAGGTCATGCGTGACCACCACCAGGCCGGCTTTCGATTCCCGCACCCGTTCAATCAAAAGATCAAACACCATGGTGGCCGTGCCACGGTCCAGGTTGCCGGTGGGTTCATCGGCCAGAACGCATAAGGGCTCGGTCACCAGTGCGCGGGCAATCGCCACCCTTTGACGCTCACCACCCGACAGCATGGACGGCGTGTGATTCAGCCGATGCGCCAGCCCAACCTTGGCCAGCATGGCCTCGGCGGCGGATTTTGCCCGTGCGGCATCCATCCGGCGAATGAAAAGTGGCATGGCCACATTTTCAACAGCCGAAAATTCCGGCAACAGATGATGGAACTGATAGACAAACCCAAAGGACTGATTGCGCACATGGGTTCGCTCGGCGTCGTTCATTGACGAAAGGCGTTTTCCTTGAAATTGCACATGGCCGCTGCTGGGGGAATCCAGCCCACCCAAAAGATGCAGCAGGGTGCTTTTGCCTGCACCAGAGGCACCCACCACGGCAAGGGTTTCGCCCACGGCAAGATCAAGGTCTGTGGCGGGCAGGGCCGTGATGGCGCCTGAGCCGTCGTTGTAGATCTTGGATAAGCCGCGCGCTTCAAGCAGCTTGGCCTTGTCATTGAAGCCTTCGGACTTATTCATATCTCAGCGCCTCGGCGGGTTCGAGCTTGGAGGCCTTCCAGCTTGGGTAAAGCGTGGCCAGAAGTGAAAGCACCAGGGCGGTGATACCAATCTGAATGACATCCGGCAGGCGAAGATCCGAGGGCAGCTGGTCAATGAAATAAATGCCGCTTGGCAGCACCTGAAAACCAAAGACCGCTTCAATCACTGCCATCACGCCGTCGATGTTCAAGGCCACTACCACGCCCAGCAGAAGACCAATCAGCACACCAAGAAAACCAAGCCAGGCACCCTGCACCACGAAGACCGTCATGATGCTTTTTCGCTGTGCGCCAAGCGTTCGCAAAATGGCGATGTCCCCACGCTTGTCGGTCACCGTCATCACCAACATCGAGACCAGATTAAAGGCGGCCACGGCAATGATCAGCATCAAAATGATGAACATCATGCGTTTTTCAACCTGGACCGCAGCAAACCAGTTTCGGTTTTCATAGGACCAGTCTCGAATAATCACTGAAGGCGGAAGCATTCCGGTGAGATCAAGCGCAGCTTCGGGTGCTTTTTGCATGTCATCCAACATCACCCGAATGCCCGTCAGCGATTGGTCGCGGAAGAAGACTTCCGCGTCTTGCGCGTGAATGAAGGCCAGGTTGCTGTCGTATTCGAAATGGCCCGCAGCGAAAATGCCCGCCACCGTGAACTGACGAAGCCTGGGGGTAATGCCTGCTGCCGAGACCACGCCGTCGGGGGCAATCATCACCAGGGTGTCGCCAATGCCAGCGCGAAGGTTCGCAGCCAGTTCGCGGCCCAACACAATTCGAAAGGACTTCGGCTCAAGCGAGCCCAGCTGCCCCGATACCAGTTTGGCTAAAGCCTCACTCACGGCAGGTTCCTGAGCGGGGTCAATGCCGCGAACCATCACGCCTTTCATCTGTCCGTCGGTGGAGAGCATGGCCTGCGACGACACAAACGGGGCGCTGGCCTTCACCCTTGGGTGCATCATGATGGTGGGCTGTAGGGGGGTGATGGCCTCAAGACGGGCGCCTGGGCTAATGACCTCCACATGGGAAAGAACCCCCAGCATGCGGTCACGAACCTCTTTTTGAAAGCCATTCATCACCGACAGCACGATGATTAAAGCCGCCACGCCCAGGGCGATACCCGCCGTGGCTAGGCCTGAAATAAACGAGATGAAACGGTTGCGCCGCCCCGCGCGGGTGTAGCGCAAACCAATCATGATTTCATAGGGAAGCATGCGCAGAGTTTGCCATACTAGGCTCATGAATTTGCCCAGCACTTCGCCCAGCACTTCGCCCAGCACTTCGCCCATGAGTTCTCCACGCCAACCCTTGACCCCCCCAGTGATTCGGCAGCGTAAGGCGGACCCTGCTTGGGTGGCTGCGTTGATTCAAGACGGGGTGCATCCCTTGCTGGCAAGAATCTTTGCGGCTCGCGGTGTTCACTCGAAGACCGAGCTCGACAACGCCCTGGCTTCGCTATTGAACCCCAAGCCCATGAGCAATATTGAACGTGCCGCGGCGGCGCTGGCCAGGGCCATTGGGCAGGGTCAGCATTTGTTGGTGGTGGCGGATTTTGATGCCGATGGCGCAACCGCGTGTGCAGTGGCCATTCGGGGGCTGCGCCGCTTTGGTGCCCGAGTTGATTTTCTGGTGCCTGATCGATTTGTCTTTGGCTATGGATTAACCCCGGCATTGGTGGACCATGCCCACCGCCTTTATGAGCACGACCCAGTGGACTGGATCATCACGGTCGACAACGGGATTTCCAGCGTGACGGGTGTCGAGCGCGCTCAGGCGTTGGGCATGCAGGTCTTGGTCACCGATCACCACCTTCCTGGAAAGACCTTGCCCAACACCCTGATTGTGAATCCCAACCTTCCGGGCTGCCCCTTTGGCAGCAAGAATCTTGCTGGAGTGGGTGTGATGTTTTATGTGCTGATGGCCTTGCGTGCCCATGTGCGTGACGAACTGCAATGGCCCGCCGAAAAGATTCCAAGGCTGGATGATCTTTTGCCCATTGTGGCTTTGGGTACGGTGGCTGACGTGGTGACACTGGACGCCAACAATCGAAGGCTTGTGGCCCAGGGCCTGCAGAGATTGCGCAAGGGCAATTCGTTTGCTGGGTTAAACGCGCTCTTTGCGGTGTCTGGGTTGGATGTTCGTCAGGCCACAAGCAGCCATCTTGGGTTTTCGATTGGGCCGCGCATCAATGCGGCAGGGCGGCTGGGGGACATGAGCGTGGGCATTCAATGTCTGATTGAAGATGACTTTGACCAGGCCATGGCACTGGCTTCGGAACTCGACGCCATGAATCAGGAACGCCGCGAGATTGAATCCCAAGCGCGAGAAGAGGCTGCCGCACAAGCCTTGGCACGATTTCAAGATCTTGAGCCGCAGCTTGAACAAAACCCGGGTTTGGGCATTGTTCTTCACGACGCCAACTGGCATCAGGGGGTGATTGGTCTGATTGCAGGAAAACTGAAAGAGCAGTTTTATCGGCCCACGATTGTGCTGACCAATGACGGTGATTCGGGCCGTGTGAAGGGGTCCTGTCGATCCATCCCTGGCGTGCATATTCGGGATGTGCTTGAGCGCGTTGATACCTTAAACCCAGGCCTGCTTTTGGCGTTTGGCGGCCATGCGATGGCCGCCGGTTTAAGCCTGATGGCCGCGGATCTTTCGCGTTTCACCGAAGAGTTTCAAAAGGTGTTGTCCAGCACCGTGGATGCCGCAACCCTGCAGCAGACTCTGGACATGGATGGCCCGCTCGCGGCCACGGACATGCGCCTTGATCTGGCCTATTTGCTTGCCGAGCAGGTCTGGGGGCAGGGCTTTCCGGCGCCAGTCTTTGTGAACGAGTTTCGGGTGATCAGCCAGCGCCGCTTAAAAGAGCGTCACCTGAAGCTTCTTTTGGCGCTTGAGGGCGAGACCAAAAGCGCCGGCGTTGAGGCCATCTGGTTTAATGCCGCCGCCGATCTCCCCGGGCGAGCAAGGCTGGCTTACCGGCTTTCAAGCAACGAATGGCAGGGTCGCGCGTCGGTGCAGCTTGAAGTGGTTGGAGTCGCGTAAAATCGGGCTTTTGACACGAATTGATGGCGCCCAAATGATGGAAGTTGAACGCATTAACCTGATTGAAACCTCGCTGCAGTCGCTGCGTAAACGAGTGGACGCACTCAGGGGGTTTCTTTGACTTCGATGCCAAGGCACGACGTCTAGAAGAGGTTAACCGGCTGGTCGAAGACCCAGCGCTGTGGAACGACCCCAAACGCGCGCAAGAAATTGGCCGCGAAAAGAAGTCACTCGAATCGGTGGTGGAATCCATTCAGACGCTGACTTCGGGCATTTCCGAATCGATTGAGTTGCTTGAGATGGCCAGGGAAGAGGCCGACGAGGCCACCTTGCTTGCCGTTGAAGCGGACGCCCAAGCGATTGAATCCAAGGTGGCCGACCTTGAATTTCGTAGGATGTTTTCCAACCCCGCAGACCCAGCCAACTGCTTTCTGGACATCCAGGCGGGGGCGGGCGGCACCGAGGCCTGCGACTGGGCGTCCATGCTCTTGCGCCAATATCTGCGCTATGCCGAACGCAAAGGCTTTAAGGCCGAACTCCTGGAAGAATCCGAAGGCGATGTGGCCGGAATTAAATCGGCCACCATCAAGATCAATGGCGATTACGCCTTTGGTTTTTTGCGCACCGAAACTGGCGTGCATCGGCTGGTGAGAAAGTCACCCTTTGATTCCAGCGGCGGGCGTCACACATCGTTCGCTTCGGTCTTTGTTTACCCCGAAGTGGATGATTCCATTGAAATCGATATCAACCCGGCCGATGTCCGTACCGACACCTACCGGGCGTCGGGCGCGGGTGGTCAGCACATCAACAAGACCGACTCCGCCGTGCGACTCACCCACATTCCCACGGGCATTGTGGTGCAGTGTCAGAACGACCGTTCCCAGCATCGTAATCGTGACGAAGCCTGGACCATGCTGAAGTCAAGGCTCTATGAACACGAGATGCGTAAGCGAATGGAGCAGCAGCAAAAGCTTGAAGACAGCAAGACCGATGTGGGCTGGGGGCACCAGATTCGAAGCTATGTGCTTGACCAATCCCGCATCAAAGATCTGCGAACCCAGGTTGAAATCTCCAACACCCAGCGGGTGCTTGACGGCGACCTGGACCCTTTTATTGAAGCCAGCCTAAAACAAGGTATCTGACATGAGCCAACCCATGGACGAACACAGCGGGTTTGATGAAAACCAAATCATGGCCGAGCGTCGTGCCAAGCTCGACGCCCTGCGCGGCCAGGGTCAGCCGGCCTTTCCCAATGATGTGAAGCCTGCGCATCGCGCACTGCCTTTGCATCAACGCTATGAGGCACACAGCCGCGAACAGCTGGAATCCGAACATGTGGAAGTGAGCCTGGCTGGCCGCATGATGCTCAAACGCATTCAGGGCAAGGCCAGCTTTGCCACCCTGCAAGACGCAACGGGCAGGCTTCAGATCTATCTGAACGACGAAGGTGTGGGCGAGGCCCAGCACGAGGCCTTCAAACACTGGGATCTGGGCGACCTGGTTTTTGCCAAGGGTGTGCTCTTTAAGACCATGAAGGGCGAACTTTCGGTGCGCTGTCAGCAGGTTCGCCTGGTGTCGAAGTCACTTCGTCCGCTGCCGGATAAATTCCATGGCCTGAGCGACACCGAAACACGGTACCGCCAACGCTATGTTGATCTGATCGTGAATGGGCCATCGCGTGAAGTCTTTCTGGCGCGCTCGAAAACACTTTCGGCCATTCGGCATTTCATGAATGACCATGAATTTCTTGAAGTCGAAACGCCCATGCTTCACCCGATTCCCGGTGGTGCCGCGGCCAAGCCTTTTGTTACTCATCACAATGCGCTTGATCAAGAGATGTACCTTCGCATTGCGCCTGAACTTTTTTTAAAGCGCTTGATTGTTGGCGGGCTTGAGCGGGTTTACGAAATCAATCGAAACTTTCGTAACGAAGGGCTAAGCCCAAGGCACAACCCAGAGTTCACCATGATGGAGTTCTATGCGGCCTACACCGACTATCACTGGCTGATGGACTTCACCGAATCGGTGCTTCGTCATGCGGCCAAGGCCGCCACAGGTGCTGAAACGCTGAGCTACCAGGGCAAGACCCTTGATTTTTCAAAACCCTTTGAGCGACTCACCATCACCCAGGCCATTACCCGTCATGCGCCGCAATACACGGACGCCATGCTCAACGACGTGGATGCTGTTCGTTCGGCATTGAAATCCTTGCGGGTGGATGTGGCTGCACCCAACCTGAAGCATGCCGGTCTGGGCGCCTTGCAGCTCGCGCTTTTTGAAGAGGTTGCGGAATCCAAGCTCTGGGACCCAACCTTCATCATCGACTACCCGGTGGAGGTCTCGCCTTTGGCGCGCGCCTCGGACACCCGCCCCGAGATCACCGAACGTTTTGAGCTTTTCATTACCGGCCGTGAAATTGCCAACGGCTTTTCGGAACTGAACGACCCAGAAGATCAGGCCCGACGTTTTCATGCCCAGGTCGAGGCCAAAGACGCCGGCGATGAAGAGGCCATGTTCTTTGACGGTGATTACATTCGTGCGCTGGAATACGGTATGCCGCCTGCGGGGGGCTGTGGCATTGGCATCGATCGTTTGGTCATGCTTCTGACCGACAGCCCAAGCATTCGGGATGTGATTCTTTTCCCGGCGCTTCGCAAGGAAGATTAGCCGCGACGTTTCTTTCGAAGCATGACCTCACGCCGCACCCATAAATTCCAGGCCAGCCGCGTGAGGATGTAGCCGGTGATGGCCAGGCAAGAGGCCAGGGTGAAGACGCCCACCACCAGTGGCCAGCCCATGCCCAAGACCCATTCGCCAAGGGCCAGAAACGATTCAATGGGGGCACCCCAGAGAAAATCAGGCGGGGGAGGAAAGGCCGATTCTAAGATCTCGCCGTTTTGCCCATGGCTGGGCGAGAGCGCATTCAAAAGCACAATGCCAATCTTCAGCGACAGCAGATAGAGCGGAATGAAGGTGATGGGGTTGGTGTAAAGCGTGGCAAAGACGGCCACGGGCAGATTCCAATGAAAGAGAAACGAGGCCAGTGCCGCGGTCAGCATCTGAAAGGGTGCGGGCAACATGCCGCAGAAAAGCCCGGCGGCCACACCCCCGGCCACACTTCGCCGATGCAGTGTCCAGACCCCCGGGTGCAAGACCCAGGGGCCAAGCTTGCGCAAGAGCTTGTGCTGTTCCAGCTCTTGCCGATTGGGCAGAATGCGTTGAAGAAACTTTTTCGCCATAGACTTCCATTCTAGCCATGCTGATCGACAGTCACTGCCACCTGGATTATCTGGACACCCCTGCGGTGTCGGGGGGTGTTGCGGGCGCCGTGGCCCGAAGTCTTGCGGTGGGTGTGGGGGCGATTGTGCTGCCCGCCGTCTCACCGAACCGCTTCGATGCGGTGATTCGCACGGCGCATGCGCACCCAAGCGTAGTCTACGCCCTGGGTATCCATCCGATGTATGTCGAAACGCTAGGCGACGAAGCCCTGGATGAACTTCAGAATGCCTTGATCCGCAACCGGCACGACCCAAAACTTATCGCGGTGGGTGAGATCGGACTTGATCATTATGTGCCGGGTCTTGATAGGCAAAAGATGGAACGTTTCTATGTGGCTCAGTGCAAGATGGCACGTGAGTTGGATCTTCCTGTCATTCTTCATGTGCGTAAGTCACAAGACCGCGTGCTGAAGTTTCTTCGACAGTTCAATCTTCGGCAGGGCATTGCCCACGCCTTTAACGGCAGTCAGCAGCAGGCCATGGCCTTTGTGGATCAGGGCCTTTGTCTTGGCTTTGGCGGCGCCATGACATTCACGCGGGCACTTCAGATTCGACGGCTTGCGGTGGATCTGCCCTTGCATGCCATCGTGCTTGAAACCGATTCGCCGGACATGTCGCCCGCCTGGAAAAGCAAAGGCGAGGCCAACGAGCCGATGGAGGTTGCGCGCATTGCGCAAAGTCTTGCTGAACTCCGCGGGCTGGATCGTCAACAGGTTGACGAGGCCACCACCGCCAATGTTCATCGGGTGCTTCCTGGCCTGAGCCGCTTGCCCTTCGGCCACTTCGGCTAATCGCGCTCGGTGGTGTTGTTGTGGACGGCCGCGGGCCTGCTCGCCGGCGTGGGTGTCATTCAGCTTCAGCCTGAGCTTGGTTCAATCACGCCATGGCTTTGGGGTGGAGCATCGATGGCTGTTGCGGCCATGATGCTGGCCTTGATGGCTTGGCGCATGCAGATTGGTTTGGGGCTAAGTTCGGAACTCACTTCTGGTCTTCGCCAGAAGGTATTTCTTTTCGCCTGGATGATCGCGGTTGCAGCGTGTGCGGCCGTGACCACTCATTGGCGTGCCTCTCATGCGCTGGATCTGCGTTTGGTCGACAGCCTGGATCGAGAAACCGTATTGATGGAAGCCTGGGTGATGGATCTGCCCACGCGGGATGAGCGCAGCTGGCGCATGGAGGTTCAGGCGCGCGCTGTGCAGTGGCAGGGTGGCCCAGTTCAGAATTTTCCACGTCGCGGTGTGGTGCATTGGTACGACAGTGATCGTCATCCTTCGCCCATGGCCATCGCCCCAGGTGAGATCTGGCGGTTTGAGGTTCGGCTACGAAAACCCAATGGCACCCGCAACCCCAGGGGCTTTGATTACGAAGCCTGGATGCTTGAAAAAGGGCTGGGCTTCGGCGGCAGTGTTCAGCAGAACAAGCATTCGATTCGTCCCCAGCGAATTGGGCGAGAACAATCATTTGAAGTCTGGATTGATCGGCGCCGCGATGCCATTCGTCAGACCATTCATGCAGCGCTTGGTGACCACCCATCAAGACCGGTGATCACTGCTTTGGTGGTGGGTGATCAACGGGCGATTTCTGCGGATGAATGGGCGCTTTTTCAAAAGACCGGCGTCTCGCATCTGATGAGCATTTCTGGCCTTCATGTGACCATGCTTGCGGCCTTGATTGGCTGGCTGGGTGCAGGTGTCTGGCGGCTGCTTTGCCTCACGCCTTTGCAGGTGGGGCTGTGGCTGCCCGTGCAATCGGTGGGTGCGCTTTCAGCCATGTTCGGTGCTTTAGGTTATGCGCTCTTGGCGGGGTTTGCCATTCCCGCCGAGCGCACGGCCTGGATGGTCTGCGCGGTGTGTGCCTCAAGGGTGGTTGGCATTCAGGCCAACCCTTGGGCGTCGCTAGCTTTGGCTTTGATTGTGGTGCTGACACGAGACCCCATGGCCGTGCTTGCGCCGGGGTTCTGGCTTTCGTTCATGGCGGTGGCGTTTCTTTTTTCACTGAATAAAGATGCATCAAATAACAATTCATTCAACAAGCTTTCACTGTGGCGAAAGTCGCTTGATCTCGTGCGGCAGGCCAGTCGTGCGCAGCTGGCGATCACCTTTGGGCTTTTGCCCATCACCGTCATGTTTTTTCAACAGATTGTTCTGGTGGGGCCCATGGCCAATGCGCTGGCCATTCCGCTGGTGAGTTATCTGGTGACGCCACTGGCCATGCTGGGCGTGCTGGTGGATTCGGTTCTACCCAGCCCCGTGTTTCTGATGGGTGCGGCCTGGGGGCAGTCTCTGGTGATGCTTTTTCTTCAGTGGTGCGCATCCCTGCCTCTGGCCACCATCGACTGGCCTTCGCCCGGCGTCTTTCGCACAGCCTTGGCATCCATCCTTCTGATGATGGCTTTAAGTTCAATGCTTCCGCCACGTCTGACGCGCTTTCGTCATGTGGGCTGGCTGGGCTTATTGCTACTTTTTGGAAATGCTCCCGACCGTCCTGCCCACGGTGACATGACCGTGCACTTCATTGATGTGGGTCAGGGCTCGAGTGTGCTGATTCAGACGCAGCATCATCAGCTTCTTTATGACACCGGACCTTCGATGGGGGAATCCGATGCTGGCGCGCGAATGGTGATGCCGACGCTGCGCGGTTTGAATCTGCGCCGCATGGATCAGCTGATGGTGTCTCACTTTGATGACGACCATTCCGGTGGCCTGGCTTCGGTGCTGGCGATGTCAAAAGTGATGGAACTTCGTGCGCCTGAGTTCATGGAGATGAAGCCTGAAGCCATGCTTGCCGCCGGGCGAATTCCGAAAATCGAATGCGAGGCGGGGCAACGCTGGATCTGGGATGGCGTGGAGTTTCGTGTGCTGCATCCAAGCTTTGATTCACGGTTCATGAATGCCATTAAAGCTAACCCCGACCGCAATGCGGATTCCTGTGTTCTGCAGGTTCGTGCATCCAACGGAGGAAGCATTCTTCTCACGGGCGATATTCCGAAGGCGGTGGAGGAGTCGCACCTTTTTGGTGCGAGCCTTGCATCAGAAGTGCTCATGGCGCCCCATCATGGAAGCAAGACCTCCAGCAGCCAGGCACTGCTTGACGCCGTGAGACCGCGCTGGGTGGTCATTCAGGCGGGCTATCGCAACCGATTTGGCCACCCGCACCCCGAGGTCTTGGCACGTTTACAGGGCACGGCCCAGATTCTTCGAACCGATCTTTTGGGTGCAGTTCAGATGCGCTGGACGGCAGGTGTGCTCCAGATCAGCGATTTCTGGGGCAGTCATCGACGTTACTGGCACAGCGTTCGGCAATAAATTGCGCCATCAGCCTGATATCAACCCGTGATCCCACGAAGGCTGGCACGGTCTCTGCTTTAATGGGGGTATGAACCGAAAGATCACCAGCGTTGACGAGATGTTCGCCCATTCGGCTTCGGGCCCCACATCCGACCCAAGGCCGCACTGCCAGGCGTATTGGAATTGGCTGAAGGGCCAGTCCGAAGAGACCATGGAGCGTGCCCGGATCGAGGCTGATCTTTTCTTTCGAAGGGTGGGCATCACCTTCAACGTCTATGGCGACGAAGCCGGCACTGAACGTCTGATTCCCTTCGACCTGATTCCCCGCATTCTGCCCGCCGATGAATGGCGCACCATGGAGGCCGGTCTGCGTCAGCGGGTCACGGCCTTGAACCGGTTCATTCACGACATCTATCACGACCAAGACATCATCCGCGCGGGGTTGATTCCGCAAGATCTCATTTTGCGTAATGCCCAGTATCGCCCCGAGATGAAAGGTGTTGCCGTGGCGCGCGACATTTATGCGCACATCAGTGGCATTGATATTGTTCGTGCGGGGCAGGGTGAGTTCTATGTCCTTGAGGACAATCTGCGGGTGCCCTCCGGCGTGTCTTACATGATTGAAGACCGCAAGGCCATGATGCGGCTTTTCCCTGAACTCTTTTCGCTGTATCGGGTGGCGCCTGTTGAACACTATCCCGACATGCTGCTCAAGCATCTGCGTTCCGTGGCTCCCGCTGGCGTGGATGACCCCACGGTGGTGGTGATGACACCCGGCATTTATAACTCGGCCTATTTCGAGCATGCCTTTCTTGCCCAGCAGATGGGTGTGGAACTGGTGGAAGGCCAAGACCTGTTCATGTCGGAAAACCGGATCTTCATGCGTACCACCCGCGGGCCGCGTCGTGTCGATGTGATCTATCGGCGCATTGACGACGACTTCCTGGATCCGTTGGTCTTTCGCCCGAATTCCACGCTGGGTGTTCCGGGGCTGATGTCGGCGGTGCGTGCAGGGCGTGTCACCCTGTGCAATGCGCCGGGCACGGGCGTGGCCGACGACAAATCCATCTACCCCTATGTGCCTGACATGATTCGTTTTTATCTTGGCGAATCGCCCATCCTTTCCAATGTGCCCACCTTCATCTGTCGCAAGCCCGATGACCTGGCCTATGTGTTGGATCACCTGGATGAACTGGTGGTGAAAGAAACCCATGGCGCCGGAGGCTATGGCATGTTGGTGGGGCCTTCGGCCACGAAAGAGGAAATTGAGCGCTTCCGCGGGCTGATCAAGGCCAAGCCTGAAACCTATATTGCACAGCCAACCTTGGCACTTTCCACATCACCCACCTACGTCGAAGCGGGCATTGCCCCAAGGCATATTGATCTTCGCCCCTTTGTTTTGAGCGGCCAGGAGGTCTCGATTGTTCCCGGCGGGCTGACCCGCGTGGCGCTGCGCGAGGGATCTCTGGTCGTGAATTCTTCTCAGGGTGGTGGCACCAAAGACACCTGGGTTCTGCAGGAGGGAAACTAAGCCATGCTTAGCCGAACGGCCGACAGTCTTTTTTGGATGTCTCGCTACATTGAGCGTGCCGAAAACACCGCCCGCATGCTAGATGTTCAAAGGCAGGCGTCTTTGCTGCCCAGCGCCTTTTCAGAGCAAAGCGCCGCCTATGCCCAGACCCTTCTGGATCTGGTCTCGGATGCGTCGAACCCTTCCAGCATTGTGAGCTGTCTTTCTGCAGCCCGAGAGAACTGCCGCATTGTTCGGGGTTCGGTGAATACTGAAATCTGGGAAACGGTGAATGCCACATGGCTGGAAATGAAAACACTTCTGGCCAACCAACGCTGGCACAAAGACCCCACCAGTTTGTTTGAATGGGTGAAGCTTCGATCTCACCTGTTTCGTGGGGTCAGCATTGGCACCATGCTTAAAGACGAAGCCTTCCATTTCATGAGGCTTGGCACCTTCATTGAACGTGCAGACAGCACGGCTCGAATTCTTGACGCTAAATTTGATCTGGAAGAAGAGGTGGCCGAGGCCCAAGGTCGTGCGCCTGCCAATGATGGACGGGCTGACTACTATTATTGGGCGTCGGTGCTGCGTTCGGTGTCTGCCCTTGAGATCTATCGAAAGGTCTATCGCGATGTCATCACGCCGCGGCGGGTGGCGGAACTCTTGATTCAGCGCCCCGACATGCCACGGTCATTGCTGGCCTGCCTGAATGAAGTCTGCCTCAACCTTGACCAGGTGACCGACGTCTTGGGTGGCGAGCCGCAACGTCTGGCTGGAAGGCTTCGCGCGGATGTTCAATACCTGCGCATCGACGAAGATTTCGAGCGTGACATTCATGAATTCTTAAAGCATTTCCTTGAGCAGATGTATCTGCTGGGAACCAGAGTGAGTAAGGAGTTTTTCTAACCCTCAGCTGTTTGATGCAGACACAGCCGCGTGCTGGGTCTGTTCCCACGGAAAGATAATCCATGCATCTTGCGCGAAATTGGCCACATGGCTTTGCACCATGGCAAGGCCTTTGGGTTTTGCATAAAGCGTGGCAATGTGCGCACGAGGCAAAAGCTGGCGAATGGCCTGAGCGCTTTGTCCGGTGTCGACCAGGTCATCGATGACCAGCACCCGCGCCTGGCGGTCGAAGCTGGCGGGCAAGGGCTTCACCATCTGAATGTCACCGGGTTGGTTTTCTTTGGAATAGCTTTGAAGGCCCAGTGTTTCGATGCAATGGATGTCAAGCTCATGGGCCACCAGGCAGGCAGGGATCAGCCCGCCGCGAGTGATGGCCACCATGGACGGCCATGGGCCCAAAGGGCGCAGCTGATTCGCCAAGGCTTTCGCATCCGCATGAATGCGTGCCCATGAAAGCTCGATCACTGATTGGGTCACTGACCCACTCATTGACTCAGTCATTGACTCAGTTATTGATGCAGTTACTGAGCGAACCATCCCCCGTCCATGTTCCAGGCCACACCCCGCACCTGACTTGCCGCATCCGAACAGAAGAAGACCGCCAGCTCGCCCAGCTGTTCGGGTGTGACGAATTCGCCCGAAGGTTGTTTTTCCATCAAGAGGTCACGCTTGGCGTCGTCATTGGACATGTTCTTTGCAACGGCGCGAGCGTCCACCTGTTTCTGAACCAGGGGTGTGAGCACCCAGCCCGGGCAGATGGCATTGCAGGTGATCGGCGTTTGAGCATTTTCAAGGGCGACCACCTTGGTGAGACCCACCACACCATGCTTGGCGGCGACATAGGCCGATTTCTGCGCCGAGGCCACCAGCCCGTGCACCGAGGCGACATTGATGATGCGGCCAAAGCCACGCTTTTTCATGCCGGGTAGTGCACAACGAATGGTGTGAAAAGCGGAAGACAGGTTGATGGCGATCACCGCGTCCCACCGTTCAACCGGGAACTCTTCCACCGCCGCAACATGCTGAATGCCCGCGTTGTTCACCAGCACATCAATGCGACCAAGCTTGGATTCCGTCGCGCGAATCATGTCTTCGATCTCCGAAGGTTTGCTCATGTCGGCGCCATGGTGCAGCACGCGAACGCCGAAGCGCTGGCTGATTTCGTTCATCAAGCCTTTCACAAGATCGGCATCGCCAAAACCGTTGAGCATGATGTCGGCCCCTTGGGCGGCAAGCGCTTTGGCAATGCCCAGACCGATTCCGCTGGTGGACCCAGTGACAAGTGCAACTTTGTTGGCGAGAATGAAAGGCTTCGACATGGCGTATTCCTTGCGGGTGTTAGGATCGTTCAATGGTAATGATAAAGGCTTCCGAACATGACCTTGCCCGGCCACGCTGGGCTCGTGTCAGCTGCATCAGCCCCGCTGGCCTGCACGAGATGGCCTATCAGGAATGGGGTGACCCTTCCAACCCAGACACGGTGGTCTGTGTCCATGGCCTGACTCGCCTTAGCCAGGATTTCAATGTCTTGGCGAAGCATTTAAGCGCTCGCTACCGTGTGGTCTGCCCCGACGTGGTGGGGCGGGGCCGTTCGTCCTGGCTGAAAAACCCCATGCTCTACGGCGTCCCCCAGTATGCAGCCGACATGATCACGCTGATTGCTCGGCTGAATGTTCCCAAGGTGAAATGGGTGGGCACCTCGATGGGGGGGCTCATTGGAATGACCCTAGCGTCGCTTCAGAATTCGCCCATCGAGCGGCTGATTCTGAATGATGTCGGTGCAAGCCTCTCGGGTGAGGCCCTAGCCAGAATTGCGAGTTACGTGGGGCTGGTGACTCATTTCCCAGACCGAGAGACTGCGCATAAAGCACTGCGAGAGATCTTTTCCGGATTTGGCCCTCATTCGGACGACGAGTGGCACGATCTGATCGACCCAGGTCTTGTGGCGGATGCCGAAGGTAAAGGTGTCCGCGTTCATTACGACCCCGCCATTGCCGAGCCTTTTCGTCAGACGTATTCGATGGGTGCCATGGTTCCCAACCTTGAACTCTGGCCCGTGTACGATGCCATTCAGTGTCCCACCTTATTGCTGCGCGGGGCGCAGAGTGACCTCTGCACGCAAGCGGTGGCCGAGGCCATGAGCCACCGAGGGCCCCGTGCTCATTCGGTGGCATTCGCCGGGGTCGGCCATGCACCCAGCCTAATGCACGATGATCAGATTCAAGTCGTGTCTCAGTTTCTATCCTCATCACCATGACCATGCAACGACGAACCTTCCTTCTTTCGGCAGCTTCGGTGGCGGCCCTTTCTGTCACTTCACTGCTGAGCGGCTGCAGCACCGCACCCAAGTCAAAACCGAAGATTGCTCTGGCACTTGGTGGTGGTGCAGCCAAGGGCTTTGCGCACATTGGTGTGATCAAAGTGCTTGAGGCCAATGGCATCGTGCCCGACCTGATTGTGGGTACCAGCGCAGGAAGTCTGGTGGGTGCGCTGTATGCGTCGGGCATGAATGCTTTTGAGCTGCAGCGGCTTGGGCTGGCCTTGGAAGAGAGCACGTTTTCCGACTGGACCATCACGGGCAGAGGCCTTTTGCGCGGTGAGGCGTTGGCCAACTATGTGAATGCCCAGCTGAAGAATCAGCCCATTGAAAAAATGCCTCGGTCTTTGGCGATTGTGGCCACGGACGTTCGGTCGGGCGAACCCATTGTTTTTCAGCGGGGCGACACGGGAATGGCCGTGCGTGCCTCAAGTGCTGTGCCGGGCGTATTTAGCCCCGTTCGCATTGGTGATCGCGACTATGTCGATGGCGGGCTGACCCATCCCGTTCCGGCGGGTGTGGCCCGAGACCTTGGGGCCGATGTGGTGATTGCCGTCGATATTTCTGCCAAGCCTGGGAATCGTCCGATTTCAGGAACCTGGGACATCTTGATGCAGACCTTCACCATCATGGGTAAACAGATCAGTGACTATGAACTCAAGCAGGCGGATGTTGTGATTCAGCCCGACATTGAGCGCATCAGGAGCACGGATTTCTCTGGCCGCAATCTGGCTATTTTGGAAGGCGAAAAAGCAGCCATCGCGGCCATGCCGCAGCTGCTGAAAAAACTGGGCCGCTAGAAGGTTTACTGAAGCTGGGCAATTAAGCGGCGGGCCTGATCGAACCGCTTGGCCCAGTAATCCGTTTGCAGGGACTCAATGCGCACGACGCCTCGAGACGTTGGCGCATGCACAAAGCGGCTGTTGCCCAGGTACACCCCAACATGGGAATTCGATTTCCCCAGGGTGTTGAAAAAGACAAGGTCTCCGGGAACAAGTCGATGCCTTGGCACGGGGATACCCACCAGCGACTGCTCTTCGGTGTTGCGTGGCGGACGGATGCGAAAGGCGTCTTGCAGCACATGGGCAATCAGACCCGAACAATCCAGCCCTTCGGATGGGTGGCTACCCCCGAAACGGTAGGGCGTTCCTAATAAGAGCACAGAGCGAGACGTGATCTCCGCGGCGGCTTGCTCAGGGGTGAGGTGCGAAGGAAGCCGGATGGTGCCGCCGATGGGGATGTCTGATTTCCAGCCGGGGCGTGACTGAGACGCTTGTTGGTTCAGCGTGCCGCAGCCGGTCAGCAACAGCAGCGAGGCGATGGCGATCCAGGTGGTTTTTGAAAAGGTGTCGAGTATCATTGCCTTCGACAGTAGCAAAGATTTGTCGCTATTTTTCGTGTTTTTCAAGAAGAGTCAAGCAAAGCAGAGTTAAGTTAAGCAAAGGAAACCCCATGATTCAGCGCTCCGTTCTTACCGAAGAAGATGTTCAACGCATTGGCGAGGCCGCTGTGGCTGAAGCCCGTAAAAACAACTGGTCCGTGACCATTGCCATCTGTGATGACGGCGGCCATCTGCTCTGGCTGAAGCGTTTGAATGGCGCACCACCCATTTCAGCTTACATCGCACCCCAGAAGGCGAAAACGGCAGCACTTGGGCGTCGCGAATCCAAGCTTTATGAAGATGTGATCAACCAGGGAAGAACATCTTTTCTTTCGGCGCCTGAACTTCAGGGCATGCTCGAAGGTGGCGTGCCCATCATGGTGGATGGCCATTGCATTGGGGCCGTGGGCGTGTCGAATGTGAAGTCCTTCGAAGACGCGCAGATCGCGAAGGCTGGCATCGCTGCGCTTTAAGATCGCACCAATCACCTGAGGCGCAGGGCGTTTGCCCATGCGCCCAGGGTTAGGCTCTCATCTTTTCGATCTTGATCTTCCATTCGCGGGGGCCCGTCTCGTGCACCGACGTGCCCTGCGAATCAACCGCTACCGTGACCGGCATGTCTTTGACATCGAACTCATAAATGGCTTCCATGCCCAGGTCTTCAAAGCCAATGACCTTCGCGCTGCGAATGGCCTTGCTCACCAGGTAAGCCGCACCACCGACGGCCATGAGATACGCCGAGCGATGCTTCTTGATGGATTCAATGGCGACGGGGCCACGCTCTGATTTTCCAATCATGGCGATGAGCCCGGTTTGACCCAGCATGGTCTCGGTGAACTTGTCCATGCGTGTGGCCGTGGTGGGGCCTGCGGGGCCCACGACTTCGTCACGAACGGGATCGACCGGCCCCACGTAATAGATCACGCGGTTGGTGAAATCGACGGGAAGCTTTTCACCCTTGGCCAGCATGTCGGCGATTCGTTTGTGGGCGGCGTCACGACCCGTCAGCATTTTGCCGTTCAGAAGCAGCGTCTGACCGGGCTTCCAGGAGGCGACTTCGTCAGGGGTGAGGGTGTTGAGATCGACCCGCTGAGACTTCTCAACATCGGCTGTCCATGAAACCTTCGGCCAGTCGTCCAGCGAGGGAGGCTCGAGTTTTGCAGGGCCGCTGCCGTCAAGATGAAAGTGCACATGACGTGTTGCCGCGCAGTTGGGAATCATGGCCACGGGAAGGTTGGCCGCATGGGTGGGGTAGTCAAGAATTTTCACATCGACCACGGTGGTCAGGCCGCCCAAGCCCTGGGCACCAATGCCCAGCGCATTGACCTTGTCGTAGAGTTCAAGCCGAAGCTCTTCAATCTTGTTCTTTGGGCCACGCTTGATGAGGTCGGTGATGTCGACTGGGTCCATCAGGGACTCTTTCGCCAGCAGCGCAGCCTTTTCGGGCGTTCCACCAATGCCAATGCCCAAAATGCCGGGGGGGCACCAGCCCGCGCCCATCGTGGGCACGGTCTTCAGCACCCAGTCGACGATGGAGTCACTGGGGTTCAGCATGGCGAGCTTACTTTTTGCTTCGGACCCACCGCCTTTGGCTGCACAGATCACTTCAAGATGGTCACCGGCAACGATCTCGTAGTGGATGACGGCGGGCGTGTTGTCTTTGGTGTTTTTTCGCAGGCCCGCTGGGTCAGTTAGCACTGAGGCGCGAAGCAGATTGTCTTTGTTGTTGTATGCCTGGCGAACACCTTCATTGACCATGTCGGTCACCGACATGGTGGCGTCCCAGCGAAGGTTCATTCCAACTTTAAGAAAGACGGTGGCGATGCCGGTGTCTTGGCAGATGGGGCGCTTGCCCTCGGCGCTCATTCGGCTGTTGGTCAGGATCTGTGCGATGGCGTCTTTGGCGGCGGGATTTTGTTCGCGGTCGTAGGCTGCGCCGAGCGCCTGAATGTAATCGAGGGGGTGGTAGTAGCTGATGAACTGAAACGCGTCGGCGATGCTCTGGATGAAATCTTGTTGTTTGATGACTGTCATGGCACAACTCCCGTTTTTGGGGTAGATTTTATGTGAACCTAAAGATATAGGTCCGACCGCGCAGCCCTTGCGGCGGCGCAACATAAGAATTCTAACCCGTTAAAAATTCCAAAGGGGAGCACACGTATGGCCATTGAATCGGTAATGCAGGAAAGCCGAGTTTTTCCACCACCCAAAGACTTCGCATCGAAGGCGCGCCTCGGCAGCATGGAGGCTTACAACGCCATGTGCAAAGAAGCCGAAGACAACTACGCCGAATACTGGGCCAAGCATGCCCGACAAGAAATTATCTGGAAGAAACCTTTCACCCGGGCCCTTGATGAGAGCAAGGCACCGTTTTACAAATGGTTCGATGACGGCCTGCTGAACGTTTCTTACAACTGTCTCGACCGTCACCTTGAAAACGGCAACGCCGACAAGGTGGCCCTGATCTTTGAAGCCGATGGCGGCGAGGTCAGCAAAGTCACTTACAAAGAGCTCTATCACCGCGTCTGCAAACTGGCCAACGCCATCAAGGCGATGGGTTACAAAAAGGGCGATCGCGCCTTGATCTACATGCCCATGTCGGTGGAAGGTGTGGTGGCCATGCAGGCATGCGCGCGTCTTGGCGTGATTCACTCGGTGGTCTTCGGCGGGTTTTCCGCAAAGAGCCTGCAAGAACGTGTGGTCGATGCCGGCGCCACGCTAATCATTGCCGCCGACGAGCAGTGCCGAGGCGGTAAAGCCATTCCTTTAAAGCCTGCCGTGGACGAGGCCTTTAGCCTGGGTGGCTGCGAGGCCGTGAAACACGTCATTGTCTATCGTCGAACGGGTGGTGCCGTGCCGATGACCGCCGGCCGTGATGTCTACATGGACGACATCTGCAAAGACCAGCCCGATAGCTGTGAGCCGGAATGGGTTGAAGCCGAGCATCCGCTCTTTATTCTTTACACCTCGGGTTCAACAGGCAAGCCCAAAGGCGTTCAGCATTCGACCGGCGGCTATCTGCTTCACGCCATCATGACGATGAAGTACAGCTTTGATCTGCGGCCAGACGACATCTTCTGGTGCACGGCCGACATTGGCTGGGTGACTGGCCACACCTACATCACCTATGGCCCATTGGCCTGCGGCGGCACCGAGATCGTGTTCGAAGGCGTGCCCACTTACCCGGACGCAGGTCGCTTCTGGAAGATGATTCAAGACCATAAGGTGTCGATTTTCTACACGGCACCCACGGCCATTCGCTCGTTGATTAAAGCCTCGGAGGCCACACCTGCGGCGGCGCCAAAGAATTACAACCTGTCGTCGCTTCGCCTGTTGGGTTCGGTGGGCGAGCCCATCAACCCCGAGGCATGGATGTGGTACCACAACAATATTGGCGGCGGACGTTGCCCCATCGTGGATACCTTCTGGCAGACCGAAACCGGTGGCCATATGATCACCCCCATGCCGGGCGCAACGCCCTTGGTGCCGGGTTCGTGCACTCTGCCATTTCCTGGCATTCAGGCGGCCATTGTGGATGAGGTGGGTCACGACGTTCCCAACGGCCAAGGCGGAATTCTCGTGGTGAAAAAACCTTGGCCTTCGATGATTCGCACCATCTGGGGTGACCCGGATCGATTCGTCAAAAGCTATTACCCCGAAGAGCTTGGTGGCCGCTTGTACCTGGCGGGCGACGGTGCCATTCGTGACAAAGACACGGGTTACTTCACCATCATGGGTCGAATCGATGATGTGCTGAATGTCTCGGGTCACCGCATGGGCACCATGGAAATTGAATCGGCCTTGGTGGCCAACCCCCTGGTGGCGGAGGCTGCTGTGGTGGGCCGTCCTGACGACACCACGGGCGAAGCCATCGTGGCCTTCGTGGTTCTGAAGGGCGCACGACCAGCGGGTGATGATGCGAAGAAGATTGCAACCGATCTTCGTAACTGGGTGGGTAAGGAAATCGGTCCCATCGCCAAGCCGAAAGAGATTCGCTTTGGTGACAACTTGCCGAAGACTCGCTCAGGGAAGATCATGCGTCGATTGCTTCGCACCTTGGCCAAGGGCGAGGAAATTACGCAAGACACCTCAACACTTGAAAACCCCGCCATTCTTGATCAGCTGAAGCAGGCCACCTGATCGGGTTGACGAGGTTGGGTAGTAGGGCGCGACGAGTCAGCGCGGGGGCAGCCGCCCTGGTGCTGACTCCGAGCGTTGGCTTCTGATACACTTGGCGCGCTTAACAGCCAAGCTTGAGCTTTTCAGGCCGCGGCTTTGTCGTCATCTCGCGGAGAGATGGATGAGTGGTTTAAGTCGCACGCCTGGAAAGCGTGTGTGGGTTCATAGCCCAC
>CAYWPQ010000019.1:0-4468 GCA_964460315.1 uncultured Bordetella sp.
GATCAAGAAGCACATCACGAAGCGTTCCGCCGCCAAATGCAGCAAGCCCTGCCACCACGCAGACCCCCACGGCATCAAGCTTGCGCCGAGCTGCCTCGATGATGGCGGACAGAGCGAAGGCGACCACCCCAATGATTTCGACGAGGTTAATCGCGGTGCTAAACGTGAGAGAGTTCATCTTGAGAGCAGGCAAAGAACGGTGAAGAAGCCAAAAAAGTAAGTGGTGTGGATTCCGTCTAAAGGCGAATCCTCTCATGCGGGAAGGCTCGGGCGGGTTTTTTAATCGCGAAGTCGCTAAAATTCGTTCCTACGGCGTGGGAAAAAGCTGTTGCCCAAAGCCCAGATGCGCAACCATGGACTCACCCTTGAAACATCTCTTATTGCAAACTAGCCCTCGCAAACATCCATCCCTGCCCGCAGAAAACCTCGCGGCATGGCTTCGTCGCGCACGAATTGTGCTGCTGATGACTACCGCTTCCTTGATGCTGTCGGGCTGCGCCATCTACACCGTGGCGGATGCTGCCGTGTCGGTTGTTGCCACCGGTGTGAAAGTCACCGCCAAGGTGGTGGGGGCCGCAGTGGACGCGGTTACCCCAGGTGACGACGACAGCGACGAAGCCAAAAAGAAGAAATAGCCCGCCCACTCATGCTGAATTTCCAGAAAGAACAGATTGCCCAGTGGCTTTTGAATGCCGCACAGGAACTGGCGGCAGCGGCCGGTAAGTCGCTGGGCGAATTCACGCTGGCCACGGCCTTGGCCACTCTTGAAAAACCCCGTCAGGCGGAACACGGCGATCTTGCAACCAACGTTGCCATGCGTCTTGCGAAGCCTTTGGGCATGGCCCCGGCCGCGATTGGACAGGCGATTGCTCAGGCCCTGCGCGGATTGAAAGAAGCTCAGGGTTTCCTTGCTAGCGTGGAAGTGGCTGGTCCCGGCTTTGTGAATCTGCGGCTCACCCATTCGGCCCGCGCCCAGGTGCTCATGCAAATTGCACAAGACGGCGAAGCCTTTGGCATCTCAAAGCCAGCCTCGGACGCATCGAATGCAGGGATTGCGCCCAAGGTGCTGATTGAATTTGTGTCGGCCAACCCCACGGGCCCTTTGCATGTCGGCCATGGCCGACAGGCAGCCCTTGGCGACACCCTTTCGGCCATGCTCGAGGCGACAGGTGTCTTGGTGTCCCGCGAGTTCTATTACAACGACGCCGGCGCCCAGATCAATAACCTAGCAATCTCGGTGCAGGCTCGCGCCAAGGGGCTCACGCCAGACGATCCCAGCTTTCCAGCCGATGGCTATCGCGGTGATTACATTGCTGACATTGCCCAGGCTTATCTGGCCCGGGCCACGACCAAGGCTGCCGACACCGAAACCATCACGGCCTCGGGTGATGTGAATGACCTCGAAGCCATTCGTCGGTTTGCGGTGAGCTATCTGCGGCACGAACAAGACCTGGACCTGCGTGCATTTGGTGTTGAGTTTGATCGTTACTACCTGGAGTCGTCGCTCTACGATGATGGACGCGTCGACGCAGCGGTCAAGGCCTTGGTGGCAAGCGGCCACACCTATGAAGAAGGCGGCGCCTTGTGGCTGCGCACGACAGATTTCGGCGACGATAAAGATCGAGTCATGCGCAAATCCGAAGGGGGCTACACCTACTTTGTTCCGGATGTTGCCTACCACGTCAGCAAATGGGAGCGTGGCTTCACCAAGGCCATCAACATTCAAGGCTCCGACCATCATGGGACCATCGCCCGGGTTCGTGCCGGCCTTCAGGCATTAAACATTGGCATTGCCCAAGGCTTTCCTGACTACATCTTGCATAAGATGGTCACCGTGATGCGCGGCGGGGCCGAGGTGAAGATCTCCAAGCGTGCAGGCAGCTACGTCACGCTGCGTGATCTCATCAGCTGGTCGGGTGAGGTTCGAAATGAGGCTAGTGAACCCATTGCTGTGGACGAGCAACGCGGCCGTGATGCAGTTCGTTTTTTCTTGGTGTCACGCAAGGCCGACAGCGAATTTGTGTTTGATGTTGATCTGGCGCTCTCAAAAAGTGAAGATAACCCGGTCTACTACGTTCAGTACGCCCACGCCCGAATCTGCAGCGTGATTGCTCAGGCGGAGCTAACGCTTGAGACTGCACTGAATCAACGTGGAATAGATGAGAGCCTTCTTGAGCTTTTAAGCGCCCCCCGTGAACAGGCGCTGATCAACCGGCTGTCGGATTTCCCCGCAACGATTCAGTCGTGTGCTGACGACCTTGCGCCCCACCTGATGGCATTCTATTTGCGGGATCTGGCGGCCGACTTTCATGGTTTTTACAACAGCGAACGGGTGCTGGTGGATGACCCAAAACTTCGTCAGGCCAGGCTTTTGCTTTTGGCATCGACAGCCCGAGTGCTGAAGTCAGGGCTTTCCTTGCTTGGCGTCTCGGCACCCACCCGGATGTAGTGGTAAAGTTTTCGCATCATGCGACCTGGCGCCACTCCCAACAGTAAGCCCTCAAAACTTTCTTTGTTTTGGGCCAATCCTTTTTTGGCGGGTATCGCGGTGGGCCTTCTTGCCGCAGCCATTCTTGCGCTTTACATCACTCAGTCATCGCTGCCTTTTGTGGATCGCCTGGGTGGCAAGCCAAGCCAAGGCAGCACCAAAACCTTACCCAGTACGGTTGACCCTGATTTCATTGACCCGAACAAAGGCCTAGCCTCCAAAGACGCCGGCATCACCGAATCCGCAACCGAAGCGGGGATTACTCCGGCTGACAGCAAGACGGTATCCCCCACTGGTATGACTTATCTCATTCAGGTGGGCGCCTTTAAGGCGGCTGAGGACGCCGAGCAGATGAAAGCGCGGATGGCCATTCTTGGATTTGAGGCGGTTGTCAGCGAAACGCAACGTGAGGGCACCACTCTTTTTCGCGTAAGGCTTGGGCCTTACGCATCGATGGATGAATTGAACCGTGTCCGAGCACGAGTGTCCGAGGGAGGCATTGAGTCGTCTGTGGTTCGGGTGAACCTTGGCGAACCCTCGCGCTAGCTGTCAATAAAGGAATGAAGCATGTCGATGAATCGCCGCCAGTTTTCCATGGGGCTTGCCGCCCTGTCCGCCCAGTCGATGGTGAGCACCAACGCGTTTGCGCAGGCTCAACCTGACGAAGGCATTGATTACCGGGTGCTTCGTGAACTGGTGCCAACCTCAGCGCCGGGGAAAATCGAAGTGCTTGAGTTTTTCTGGTACGCCTGCCCCCACTGCTTTCATCTTGAGCCTCATTTAAACAAATGGAAAGCCAGCCTTGCCGCTGATGTCGTTTTCAAGAAAGTGCATGTGGCCTTTCGTGGCGACACTCACCAGAAAATTTTCTACACGCTTGAAGCCCTGGGCAAGGCAGAGGCCTTGAATGCCAAAGTCTTTGAGGCTATTCATCAGCGTGGCAATGCCATGGGTATGCTGAAGGAAGCTTCCGAGTGGGCCAAGGGTCAGGGCCTTGACGCCGCCAAGTTCGAATCGCTATGGAATTCCTTTGGTGTCCAGACTCAGCAAAAGCGTGCCAATGCTCTGACCGCAGCCTACAAAATTGATGGCGTGCCCATGTTTGGCATCAATGGCCGGTTTGTGACCTCGCCCGCGATGGTCGGCGGAAGCCATACACGCGCGTTGCAGGTGGTGGATTACCTGGTGAATGTTGAGCGTAAGCGTCGCCGATAACGGATGAAAGCGGTTTTTTAGTCCCCGCTTATTCTTTGACGTTCTCGGTGTGTTTTCCTGCGGCCAGAACTGCGGAATAAGCCTCGTCTCGGCCAACGCCTAGCATTTTCACTAGACATTTTGCTGCCGCCGAAGCGGGCATTTCTGCTGCAAGCAGGGCTGCCCATGACTTCAGCTGAGCCTCATGGGCAGACGCTTGGGCCTGTTCGCCAAGATCAAACACCCAGACCATCTCGCCTTTGGCCGAGCCCGGGTCCTGCAGTTTCTGTTGGGCTACCTGAACCTGCACCTTTTCGATGGAATCTCGAATCAGGGTCTCGTGCTGTTTGGTGAGTTCGCGGCCAAAGAGCATGGGGGTGTTTGGGCCAAAGACCGTGGCGCAGTCTTCCATCGATTCCACCGCACGATGAGGGGTTTCGAAGATCACGGCAAGCCCGCCGACATGCTGAATTTTTTGTAGCCACTCAAGTCGTGCGTTCTGCTTGGCCGGAGCAAATCCCCAAAACGTCATGGGCCAGCGGGCGAATCCACAGACACTTAGCGCGGTGATCACCGCGCTTGGGCCAGGAAGGGGCGTGACCCGAAAGCCTGCAAGCCATGTTGCATGAACCACTTGGAATCCAGGGTCGGCGATAGCCGGTGTGCCGGCATCGGACACAAGAAGTACCGACTGATCTTGGGCAAGGGCTTCAAGCACCCGCAGCTTGACCTCGGATTCATTGTGTTCATGCAGTGATGCGATACCACCGCGAGGCCGATGAATAC
>CAYWPQ010000019.1:4568-29358 GCA_964460315.1 uncultured Bordetella sp.
TCCCGTTTCGGAGGTGCAGCCATCTCGGTGAATTACGGAAAACGGCGGCGACTGATTCGTGCCGCTCAGTGCTGGCTTCAAAGCCATTCAAGGCATGCGTTGATGCCTACTCTGCCCGTCTGCCGATTCGATGTGGTGGCCATCGACGGCACCGCCATTCATTGGATTCCCAATGCCTTTGGGCTCGAGGGAACTCTATAATGGGCCCAAGGTCCTAGTCACCAAAGGAGTTCATTCATGCTGTCGTTCAACACTTTCGTCGCCAAGCCAAATCACCCGGAGCTGCATGCAGCAAGTTCCATGCGGCCAACAGGTGCGGTGGGCCATAGGCTTTGGTTGGCGATGGTGGCTTGCTCCTTGGGCTTGATGGCCACCACCCTTACGGGTTGTTTCCCTGTGGTTGCTACCGGCGTGGTCGTGGGTGCCATGTCAGTTGCGGATCGTCGAACCACGGGCGCACAAACTGACGACCAGGCCATTGAAATCAAGGCGTTCAATCGGCTGCGTGAAAACAACAAAACCAAGGCGGCTTCGCTTAGCGTGGTCAGCTTTAACCGCATTGCCCTGCTGACGGGCTACGCCCCTGATGCCGCCACTCGGGCGGAAGCACTTGAAATTGTGAAGCGCATTGAAAATGTTCGCGAGGTGCTCAACGAGGTCACGTTGGGGCCCAAGCCATCGTTAGCAACCTACAGTGGTGATGTCATCATCACCACCCGCGTGAAGAGTGCGCTGCTTGGCTCGCAAGAGGTGAAGGCCAACACCGTGAAGGTGTTCACTGAATCCGGCATCGTCTACCTGATGGGTATTGTGTCGGAGCGCGAGGCCCGGGCCGCGGCAGTGGCGGCTTCGAAAATTTCCGGTGTACGCCGAGTGGTTCGTGCATTCGAGGTGATCTCTGACAACGATCTTCAAAACCTTGAACGTCGTCTGCAGACTTCAGGCTCGGGCGCCGCGGCGGTGCCCGCTGGAACCACACCCCAGGCCGCTTCTACGGCATCAAGCTCGGGTTCCGCTGCAAACTCAGTCGCAAACTCAGCAGGCTCAAGAGTGGCTGCGCCCGAAACCCTCAGTACGCCAACCACATCCACTATCCCCACCGGCGAGGCCCCTGCGTTGGTTACCCCCATCCGCTAATTCAAGAGAATGGGCGGCAGTCAAACCCCGCCGCTTCGACAGCCTCACAGATTCGTCTTACGCCTGCGTCAACGCTGTCCTGATTCGCCGGCGCCTTCCATCGAACCGCAACATGGTTGCGCTGTCGATCCACTTCAGTGACATCAACAATGCCAAGGGCTTCAATCGCCCTTGACACGGATTTCTCGCACCCTCCGCAGGTCATCCCCTCAACCGTCAGGCGTTGGGTTGGTAATGAATTTGGCTGAGTCATGGTCGTGGTCTCCATTGAAGAATCCGTGAGGCATTCATCATCACGGCGGCTGAACTCAGGGCCATCACACTTCCGGCAATGACTGGGGATAACAACCCTAACGCGGCAAGCGGAATGGCCAAGAGATTAAATCCAAAGGCAAAGGCAAGATTTTCCCGGACCCGCTTCATCACGTCACGCGCAAGCCGAAGGCTTTCAATCGATGCCCACAAAGGATTCTGGCTGGCCACGGTCAGATCGGCCGTTTCAAGGGCAAGCGTGGACCCTGATGCCATGGCAATACCCAACTTGGCATGGGCCATCGCAGCCGCGTCATTGATACCGTCCCCAATCATGGCCACCCTCGCGCCTTGTCGGCCCAGTTCATCAAGCACCGCAGCCTTTTGTTCGGGCGACTGTTGGCCCCAAAAATGTTGAATTTCTAAAAACCCCGCGATGCGCTCGACGGCACTGGTTCGGTCACCGGAGAGAATACTGACATTGATCTGGTCATCGCGAAGCCTGCTCATTGCAAGATGGGCATCACTGCGAAGTGTGTCCGCCACCCAGATGCGTCCAGCCCAATCTCCATTGACTGCAACATCCACCGCTGAGCAGTCTTGATGTCGTGCATCAAGCGTGTCTTGCGCGGTGAAAGCGCTACGAACCTGGCTTTTGATCCATTCGGGTTTGCCCACCAGAACTTCGCAAGGGCTATCCGACTTAACGTCGGCCATGATGCGAGCCCGTACGCCAAGCCCAGGGTGTGTGTCGACTGTCTCACCAAGGGGAAGGCTTCGACCCTGCGCAAAGGATAAAAGCGCGCCGGCAAGGGGGTGCTCAACACCACGCTCGGCAGAGATTGCTGCCGACAGCCATTTGGGTAGTGGCGTGCTGGCTTGGCTCAAATGAAGTTCGGACATGCCATCGTGAATCGCCACGACCGTGGGCCGCCCCGAGGTTAGCGTTCCGGTTTTATCAAAGACGACATGGTTGATTTCAGAGGCGCGCTGAAGGGCCTCGGCGCTTCGAAAGAGCCAGCCCTGGCGTGATGCTGAGGCCAGCCCCGCCGCAATGGCCGCGGGTGTTGCAAGACCCAAGGCACAGGGGCAGGCGATCACCAGCACGGCAATCGCATGGCCAATGGCCTCTCCCAACGGGGCGGCGGCCAGGGTGTGACCTAACCCCGTGAACAAGGCGATCACCAAGACGGCAGGAACAAAGACGGCCGCGATTCGATCGGCCAGGGCGGAAATTGGCGCACGGCTTGAAAGCGCGGCAAGAATACGTTCACCAATGAGCGCCTGCCTTGACTGGCTTTGCGGCTTAAGCACCCGAACGATCAGGCTACCTGAGAGATTCGTACAGCCTGCGAAGACGAGGTCACCCGCGGTTTTTGCAGCCGGCATACTCTCACCCGTCAGACTGCTCTCATCCACCTCAGACTCACCCGACACAACTTCACCATCAAGCGCAATCACCTCACGAATTGCGAGCCGAATCGTTTGACCTACCTGCACCTGATTAGCCGGCACTCTTGACCATTGCTGGGTTGGAGTATCCAAGACCTCAATCAATGCATCATCCGGCTGAAAGAGGTGGGCGAGCGCATCCAGTGCTTGATCACGTGCACGGTCTTCAAGATGCCGCCCAATTTTCACCATGGCCAGCACCACAATCGAGGCCTCGAAATACAGCGGCCCATCCATCGAGCCGACACCGAGAGTCAACCAGCAGGACCAGCCATAGGCTGCGAGAGTCCCAAGGCTGACCAAGGTTTCCATGTTGGCGGAACCCGCCTTCAGAGCACGCCAGGCGCTACGATAAAAAGGCCAGGCGACAAAGCTCTGCATCACGGTGGCCAATAGCCACTGAATGGGCCAGGGAATCAGGCCGTGATGGCCGAAAAGCATGGCGCCCATTTCAGCAACCATGGGGATGAGAGCAATGATGGCCATCCAAAGCCGGAACTCTTCGCTGGTGGAGCGAGTCTTAGCGTTTATGAAAAAATCGCGGGAATGTTGATGAATCGGCCAGGCGTCATATCCGGCGCGGCGTATCGCAGCAATCGCCTCGTCAGCCGTGAGCCCCTGAACTCGTGCTCGGTGCTCGATCAGGCTGACTTCGGCCTGCACTCCTGGAATTCGCGTCAACACCTTCTCGATGCGGCTTGAGCAGGCAGCGCAGGTCATGCCCTCGATCCTAAGGTCCAGAATCTTCATCTTCTTATAATGCCACTTATGAATTCAAAACCATCCAATTCGAATACCTCGTCCTCGTCGGGGGCTGCTGCCAAGCGCAGGCCTTTGCTCGTGGTGCTTGTGGCAGTCGCAGTGATGGCAGCCGCCACAGCCTTTCTTCTTCGCGCTCAGCCCGCACCTGCGGTCACCGGCGTGACCATTAGCGGACAGGCGGTGGGCCCGGCCCAGCTTTCAGGCAAGCCTTATCTGGTGAATTTCTGGGCCACCAGCTGTGTTACCTGTGTCAAAGAAATGCCCGATCTCACTGCCATCCATCAGGAGTTTGCGGCCAAGGGGTATCAGACCATTGCGGTGGCCATGAGCTATGACCGGCCCGATTACATCGAGCGTTTTGTTGCCGAGCGTTCGCTGCCTTTCGCCGTGATTCATGACAAGGACAATGCCTGGGCCAAGGCCTATGGGGATGTCGCCGTCACGCCAACCACCTTTGTGGTGAACGGCCAAGGGAAAATTATTAAGCGTTATGTGGGCGAACCCAACTTCCCAGAGCTTCGTCGAATCCTTGCCAAGGAACTTGGCTAAAAAAGCAGCGTCATCAGGCTCTTGAATCTATCCGTTGAATCGGGCGATTCAACTAGCTGGGATTAAAAATCCCTGCCTGATGGGCCTGTTGATCAGCGTGGTAGGAACTTCTCACCATGGCACCCACCGCAGCGTGAGTAAAGCCCATGGCATAGGCCTTTTCTTCGAACATGGCAAAGGTGTCTGGGTGCACATAGCGACGAACTGGAAGATGGCTGTTTGACGGCGCCAGGTACTGCCCGATGGTGAGCATGTCGATCTCGTGGTCTCGCATGTCTTGCATGGTCTGAAGAATCTCATCATCGGTTTCGCCCAGACCCACCATTAGACCGCTCTTGGTGGGCACCCCGGGAACCTCTAACTTGAATTGCTTCAAGAGCAGCAGCGAGTGTTGATAGTCGGAACCTGGACGAGCTTCCTTGTAAAGCCTTGGAACGGTTTCAAGGTTGTGATTCATCACATCCGGCGGGGCCGCCTTTAATATGGCCAGCGCCCGATCAAGGCGTCCGCGAAAGTCGGGCACCAAGACTTCGATCTGGGTTGCCGGGGATTGCCGGCGAACCTCTTGAATACAGTCGACAAAATGCTGGGCTCCGCCATCACGCAGATCGTCTCGATCGACGCTGGTGATCACCACATACTGAAGCTTTAATGCTGCAATGGTCGTGGCGAGGTTGCGCGGCTCATTGACATCGAGGGGGTCGGGTCGGCCGTGTCCGACATCGCAAAAAGGGCAGCGCCGCGTGCATTTGTCACCCATGATCATGAAGGTGGCGGTGCCCTTGCCAAAGCATTCACCGATATTCGGGCAAGAGGCCTCTTCGCAGACGGTGTGAAGCTTGTGTTCACGAAGAATCTGTTTGATTTCCAGGAAGCGTGACGATGCCGCTGCCGCTTTGACACGAATCCATTCGGGTTTTTTCAAGGGCTCGGCAGCCACCACCTTGATGGGAATTCGCGAGGTCTTCTCGGCGCCTTTTTGTTTCTTCAACGGGTCGTACATGGCCGCTGCATCCTTAGGAAAAATGAGCCTCGATCTGGTCGGACAGTTGTTCGGCAACGATCGACCATGGCTGACTGGATCCCATTGTAGCCATGTCAACGGTGACCAAGCCTGGGTAGCCGCAGGGGTTGATTCGCGAAAAAGGCTCGAGATCCATGGCCACGTTCAGTGAAACCCCGTGATACACGCGGCCACGGCTGACTTTCAAACCGACTGCCGCAATCTTCGCAAGCTCGCCTTGCTTGTATGGCAGATAGACGCCTGGGGCAGAGGGCTTTCGCGTGGCCGCGGAAAGGCCGAAGTGATTCAAGGTATTGATCAGTGACTGCTCGAGCCTGCAGACGGTGTCTTTCACGTGCACACCAAGCCGTCGGATATCAATCAAGGTGTAGACCACCACCTGACCCGGACCGTGATAGGTGACCTGTCCGCCGCGCTCGGTGCGCACCACGGGAAGATCACCCGGATCAAGCAGGTGCTCGTCACGACCGGCCTGACCCAGTGTGAGCACGGGCGGATGTTCCACCTGCCAGAGTTCGTCAGGGGTGTCTTCAGATCGCCCTTCGGTGAACCCTTTCATCTTCGCCAGCGTCTCGATGTAAGGGGCCCCTCGAAGTTCCCGGCGAACCATCATGTTTTAGAGTGCTACCTTCACCATGGGGTGGCGGGTGAGAGCATGGTAGATCGCATCGAGCTGGGCTTTGGATTCAGCACGAACCACCAGGGTCAGACCAAGATAGTTACCTTGTCGACTTGGGCGCATTTCAACCGTGGCGGGGTCGAAGTCGGGTGCATGCGTTTTCACAAGCGCGCAGATGGTGTCCGCAAAGCCATCGACCCGCTCGCCCATGACCTTGATGGGAAAGCTGCATGGAAAGCGAAGCAGGGTTTCCTGAGAATCGGCCATCTGAATTTACTGGCCTTGCTCGCAAGCGGCGATGGCGTCGTCATAGGCCTGGCGAATCAGGCGAAAGACCGGGCCCACCTTTCCGGCGAGGTCACCCTTGCCCACGGGACGATCGTCGATGCGTACGACAGCGAGAACTTCTCGGGTGGCGGAGGTCAGCATGATTTCATCGGCCTCCATGACCTCGGCCTGTCGAATGGGCCGAATCTGCAGGGCAATGCCATGCTTCTGGGCGAGCTCTTCCATGAGCCCATAACGAATGCCCTCAAGCACCAGGTGATTTTTGAGCGGCGCACAAAGAACACCGTTTTTCACTACCCAGACATTGGCGGCCGAGGCCTCGGTTAGAAAGCCATCGCGGAACATGATGGCTTCTGCCATGCCTCGATCCACAGCGGTCTGCCGTGCCAAGACGTTACCAAGAAGCGCAATCGATTTGATGTCGCAATGAAGCCAGCGTTCGTCAGGCAGCGATGTCACGGCAACGCCATGGTCGCGAAGCTTGGCGTCAGGGCGAACGAATGGGCTTGACATGGCGAAGACGGTGGGGGCCACTTCCGGGTTAGGGAAGGCATGATCTCGCTTGGCGATGCCCCGCGTGACCTGAATGTAGATGAATTGATCCTCGCCTTGATTCTTGGCGATGGTGTCTCGAAAGAGCTGCTCCCAGCCCTTGTCGTCAAATGGGGAGCGAATTCGGATGGCGGCAAGGCTTCGCGCTAACCGCGCAAGATGCGATGCAAGACGAAAAGGTTGTTGACGATAAACGGGCACGACCTCATAGATGCCGTCACCAAAAATAAAGCCACGATCAAGCACGGAGATCTTCGCCTCTGAGAGCGACAGCCACTGGCCATTCAGGTAGACGGTGGGATTGCCAACAACACCTTGAATCATGATGGTTCCAATATCAAAAGTTACTCAACAACATCGACCAACGCACTAGCGCGTTGCTTGCGAGGCCTGCCACCAAAGCCTTAGTGTATCCACGGCGCGCCCCAAAAGCCCAGCCGACTTCACGGTTTCCGCCGAGGCCACCGGCACCTGATGCACTTCCACGCCGTCCACCCAGATGCGCAGCTGACCGACCGGCTGACCGGTGGTGACGGGTGCAAGCAGTGCGTTGGGACGCTCTAATTGGGTTCGAATTCGATCGGACTGTCCGCGGGGAACGGCGAGCAGAACGTCTTTGGGAAAGTGAAGCCGAGCGGAGCCAACGTTCCCTTTGAAGACGGGTACTGTTTCGCTGGCCTCATTGGCACGAAAGAGACGAATGACATCAAACTGCTGAAAGCCAAAGTTCAATAGCTTCAGTGCCTCCTGCGATCGCGCATCTTCGCTGCGAGCTCCTGAAACAATGGCGACCAGACGTCGCTGCATTCGTTCGCGCGGCCCCAAAGGCTGAGGGCGGTGACCGCTGATCACCGTGCTGTAGCCTTCTTTGTCGTTACGGCCAGTTAACAATCCGTCGACGGAGCTGTCGAGCCACAAGAGACGATTCTGGTTGACCTGCCGAATTCCGTTGTGGGTGAATTCGCGGCGACCAAATTCCCGAAGATGCTCAGGGAACTCGTTGATGAGGCTCAGCGCCAGTTTCGATAGATCGGCGGCGGTCGTCAGATGTTCTGGGTGAGCGGCGCCGGTGGCATTCCTGAACTGGGTGTTCTGCATGCCCAGCTTTAAAGCCGTTTTATTCATCGCATCAACGAATTCGGCCTCAGATCCTCCAACGGCTTTGGCCAAGGCGACGGCAGAATCGTTGGCGCCAATGGTGACCAGCCCCTGCAAAAGAACGCTGGCAGGCACCGACTGTCCAGGCGTGAGAAACATTCTTGCGCCTTGAGGCACCTCGGCCTCCCCGGGGGCCGAGATATTCTGATCCAAACGAATTCGACGCTCGCGAAGCGCGGAGAAGCTAAGGTAGGCGGTCATCAGCTGAGTGAGCGACCCCGGTGCAAAAGGTTTTTCAGCTTCTTTGGATGCCAGTGTCTGTCCCGTGGTGGCGTCGGCCAAAAGCCAGTGGCTTGCCGCAATCTGGGGCGGTGCTGGCCATGCGGCACGGGCTGAATTCAAATTCATGCAGCTGAACAACAAAGCGGCCATCACCATCACGCTGGCCCAGCGGGAAGAAGCTTTTCCGTCGGCGGATGAATTGAAAGTGAATGCGTTCATGCTGCGCGCACCATCCATTGGATTGCGGATTTCAGCATCGGAAGCTGGCCATGGAAAAAATGTCCTGCTCCGGGAATGACCAAAACGGGCTGCTGCTGAGGCTTGGCCCACTGGGTCACCACCGACAGGGGAATCACCTCGTCATTTTCGCCGTGAATAAGACGTGCACCGGCTGTGAGGGGTTCGGGCGCCCGACGATCGTCAGAAATTCCTAGCCCCACCAACACCACCCTTTCAAGCTCTGGCTGACCTTGAACCACCGAGTGATGAGGCCATTGATGGGCGAGATGGGTGGCCATCACACCACCAAAGGAAAAGCCCCCCATCCAGCGGCGGCCGGCAACTTCCGGATGTTGATCAATTAACCATTTCCAGGCGGCCCAGAGGTCGTCGACCTCTCCGTGTCCGTGGTCATGCGCACCTTCGCTTTTTCCTGTGCCCCGAAAATTAGGACGAAGGCAGACCATTCCTTCGGCAATGAAGGCTCGAGCAATGGTCTGCGCCACCTTGTTGTCCAGCGTCCCGCCAAAGAGTGGGTGGGGGTGGGCAACGACCGCAAGACCCTTGGGCTCTGCGGGCGGATAATCCATCGCGATTTCAATGGCTCCAGCGGGGCCAGGAATCTGTAGACGTTGGGTTGAGGGGTTCAAATTTTTAAGCGCTCAACAACTCGGTTGTTGAGCAAATGCTCATCAATAATTTCGTCGATATCGGACTGATCGACATAGCGATACCAGACCGCTTCGGGATAGATCACCATCACGGGGCCTTCGTCACAACGATCCATGCAGCCGGCTCGGTTGATTCGAATCTTTCCCTGGCCATTTTTGCGAAGGTTTTTGATTCGCTGTTTGGCATGCGCCTGTACCTCATTGGCGCCACAACCCGCGCAGCATTCGGCGCCGTCTTCGCGTTCATTGACGCAAAAGAAAACATGCTTTTCAAAATAGCTCATGGGCCTCATTTTATCCTTCATCGCCGACCCGAAAAGGCCGTATCTCACGGTCCAGGCTGCGCATCGCCTTGCGGTTCAAAACCAACAGGAGCCAGGTCAAGGCAGCAAAGGGCCAGATGACGGATGAGATGTTGGCAAGGTCTTGGAGATTCAGCCATGGACCGCTAAACCAGTCGAGCAAAGCGGGCGACGGATAGCCGCTCTGGGGTTGGGTATTGGCAACCAAAAGCGTGATCAATACGCCAATGATGGCCACCCAGCGCTGATGGCTTGGCCTCATTCCCGCAAGCCCGTAGGCACTTAAAAGGGAAAGCACAATTCCGGCCTGCACCCCCGCGGTGAACCATGCTGCAAGCGCATCTGGGGTCTGAAAAAGAAGAATCCAGACGACACGAACCAATACCGTTGAGAGGATGACGCCGACGATGGCGTAAACCCAGTGCTGAGGCCCATAGCCCGAGAACCACCGGGGCGCTTCCATCAGCGTGAGATGGCCAAGCAGTGCACAACTCAGCAGGGCCGAGGCAACGCCAATTGATTCCGCAAGGATTCGTTGGGCAGCAAAACTCTCCATGGCCAGGGCGCTGTCGGCGGCGGAGCCTGACAGCCAGGCCAGAAGGGATCGCCATTCCTCCGAGCGCGAAAGGAGGTCTCCCATGGCCAGCCACATCGGCTGGGGCGAGGCCTGTGCGACCAGCCAAAGCCCGAGCAACATGACGGCGCCAATCTCGGTGGGTCTGGACTCGGTGATATGCAGTCGTTTTTTGTTCAGCGCATAGGCGCTGGCAAGAAATGCACCGATGCTGCAGCCGATGCTGTTGGCGGCAAGATCAAGGATCGAGGATCGGCGGCTTGGCAAATAAGTCTGAATGGATTCCATGGCTGTGGAGAGCACCACGCCAGCAAAAACCGCAAGAAGGAATCCCCAGGCTGGCCCCCATGGGTTTCGTCCAAGCCTTTGACTCAAGGCTCGACTGACCAAAAGCCCCAGCGGAATGTAGGCCAGGATATTGACCATGAGATCAAGAAGTGTCCAATAACGTGGCCAGGGTTTGCTTAAGAATGCCCAAGGGAGTTCGGGAATAAATCGCCACCCAGTGAAGGGCGACAGAGAGATCACCATAATTCCTGTGGCATAGAGAGCAGCAGCAAGAAAAAGAGAATTGGCCCGATTCATGCGGCTATGATGCCAACATGTTGGCGGCCGAGCGAATTTCTTCGATTGATTCCACCCAGCGCGAGTGCGTGCGACGTCTTGCTCTCGCGGCTCAGCCCTTTGCGCTGTGGACGACTGAACAAACCCAAGGAATAGCCAGTCATGGCCGCCGGTGGCATGACAGCCCAGAAGGCTTTGCCCTGTCGGTCGCCTGGCCCGGGGGGCCTGAGGAAACCATTGATCGAACCTGCTGGCCAAGCCGAATCAGTCTTTTGGTGCGGTCGGTATTGGCTGCACGGTTTCCTGAGAAGGCCCATGAGTTCGGTCTGAAATGGCCCAATGACCTGATGGGCCAAGGCCGAAAGCTTGGTGGTGTGTTGGTGTCCCGTCATCGAGTGAGCGCCACCGAATGGTGGGTGGCCGGCATTGGAATGAATCTTGGTTGGCCAGGTTCTGCCCCAGAACTGGATCGCCCCATCATGGACCTTGCATCGATGGGGTGCAAGATCGAAGCCCCCGAGCTTGCCAAGCTGATTCTCTTCACCTTGAATGAGGCAGTGATTCATCAGCGTGACCCTTGCATTCATCAGGCGTCATGGGCGCAAGAGTTTGTCAAGCATGATGTCTTGGCGAACCGGCCAGTGAATATTGTTCACCCTCATTCTGGAAGTCTTTTGCATCAAGGGGTATACCGCGGCATGAAGGTTGATGGCACGCTCTTGCTTGACACGTCGTCGGGGCTGACGCCGGTTCGAATCGGTGACGCCTCACTCCGACCAACCCAGGCCTAAGGAATCACAATAAGATCATGAAGGCGCTTTTGCTTGTGGATTGTGGCAACTCGGCGATTAAGTCGCAGTGGGTGTTGATGAATACTCGTCAGTCCGCCCGTGGCCAGGATGGATGGCGGACAGGAGACGTGGTCTCATGCGTCAATTCCGAAGTCACGGTCGAGTTGCTGTTAAGCCAGTGGCGCCATGCCGCCCATTCATTGGGCGGACTGGCAGGTCGGGAGATCGAAATTTCCTGGCTTTCAGTGGGCCCTGCGGCAGCGAGCGACTGCGTGGCTTCGGCCTTCCAGACTTTCGCTGGAAAACCACCAAGGCAACGCGTGCATTCAGAAAGCTTTTGGCAAGGCCATTCGCTTCAAGGTCCACACCGAACCATACGAATGGGTAACGGTTATGCCCAGCCCCAACAGCTTGGTGCTGATCGTTGGATCTCGGCAGTCGGGGCACTGGCGATGGGTTTGCTTGCGCCTCGCGAAGCGGGGGAGTCTCGTCATCTGATTGTGAGTGCGGGCACGGCCACCACAGTGGATCTCATCGGCCTGGAGAGGGAAGAGCCATCAGGGCCTTGTGAGGCCAAGTTTCTTGGCGGCTGGATATGGCCAGGCTTGGGACTGATGACTCAGAGTCTTCAGTCGGGCACACGCGATCTTCAATACGAACTTGACCGCGCGGTGTTGAGTCGGCAGCTTGGGCCAGCCACCGATTCTCGAACCGCCATCAGCTTGGGTGTGGCCTTGGCTCAGGCTGCACCGCTGATTCGTCTGTTGGAAGAGATCCGGCCCGAAACCATGCTTCTGCATGGCGGTGCAGCCGATTTTCTTGGCGATGCAATGATTCAGCTGGGCGCAACCATGAGGCCTGTGTCTGTGCACGACCTGTCACTTCGCGGCCTTCAGGCTGTGTCGGCCTGACGAATCTTTGCCAGCATGCGGGTGGTCGAGCGCTCGTGCTCAAAGGGGATGGAGAGAACTCTGCCCCCGAGTGACCGAACAAAGTCCGCCCCGACAATCTTGTCGACCGCCCAGTCGCCACCCTTCACCAGGACCTGTGGCCGAACAAGGTGAATCAGGGCTTCGGGCGTGTCTTCGGAAAACCAGGTGACCAAGGAGACACTCTCAAGCGAGGCCACCACGGCAAGACGATCAGCAAGCGCATTGATGGGCCGGTCAGCGCCCTTACCCAGACGGCGAGTGGATGCGTCATCGTTTAAGGCCACGACCAGTGAAGCGCCCTCGGCACGTGCCTGCGCAAGGTAGGTCACATGGCCGCGATGCAAAAGATCAAACACGCCATTGGTGAATACGCACGGCAAGGCGAGCCGTCGGACCCGCCGCTCAAGATCGTCGGGTGAGCAGATTTTTTGTTCGAAATCCGGGGCGACAGCCAAGGCTCGCGGGCTGCCGGATTAGGCCAGCGACTTTCGGAAGCGGTTGAGTTCTTGCACGCTCGCAAAGGATTGTTCGAAGAGCAGAGACAAGTTGTGAAGGATGCGTTCCGCAACCTTGCCTTCCCACTGGGTATCGAAGCGAATCTGTTGGTCAAGCCAACGCTCGAGCCAGCCCGGCTCGGGGGTGCGGCTCTGAACGGTGTCGTTCGGAAAGAGTGATTCGTTGACATGAAGATTGGTGGGGTGGAGAGCCTGGGTGGTACGACGCGCGCTGGCCATCAACACACCAATTTTTGCGAAGGCCGCCTTGGCCGTATCACCGGTGGTGACCAAGGCTTTTTTCATGTACCGAAGATAAGCACCGCCGTGACGGGCTTCGTCTTTGGCGATGGTCTCGTAGATCTGCTTGATCACAGGTTCGGTGTGCCATTCGGCTGCGCAGCGATACCAGTGGTTCAGACGAATCTCGCCACAGAAATGCAGCATCAGCGTTTCAAGGGGCGGTGCCGGATCAAATTCGAAACGCACGGCATGGAGTTCGGCTTCGGTGGGGACAAGGTCGGGACGAAATCGTCGCAGGTATTCCATCAAGACCAAGGAGTGCTTCTGCTCTTCGTAAAACCAGATGGACATGAAGGCAGAAAAATCGCTGTCGTGCTGGTTGTCACGAAGAAACATTTCTGTTGCAGGAAGTGCGGCCCATTCGGTGATGGCATTCATCTTGATGGTCTGCGCCTGCTCGTCGCTGAGCAGCGTGCCATCGAATGACTGCCAGTCTATGTCTTTGTCAAGATCCCAGCGCACCCGTTCAAAGGCACGAAAGAGTTCGGGGTAGAGCATGTCGGTGGCTTGAGGTGTGCGCATGGTCGTCTCGTCAGATGGCCATATTGTAAGGTCAAGACTTTGCGCTGTGCCCAATTCTTTGTCTAAGCCAACGGACAATTCGACCCACCAAAGGAAGGGCTTCAAAAAGCAATGAGGCATCCCAGTAATCGACGTGGCGATCGATCAGCCCCTGTGGGTTAAGGGTTAAAAGGCTTACCCCGGGAATGGATTGCCGCGGCTTGCCTGGCCCCATGGCGAACTCAAAATTCCAGCCAACCACCAGTTCTTTGTCATTGACAGCGGGCGTACCCAGCAGGCGGACTTCCGTGAAGCGCGGGTTCTCAAGGTGTTGAAACATGGACTGATACACCTGCGCCACGGATTCACGCCCGCGGACTGTCTGAAAGGGGTCGGTGAAGGTGGCGTCAATCGAGTAACGCTGCGCAAGCTGGCACGTTGAATCGACGGTGAGTGATTCGGCCAGTGTTTTAAAAAGTGCAAAGTCGAACGAGGCGTGTGTCATCAGTGGCTCTTACTTTGGGATCGTTTTGCGAATCAGCCTGAAGTAGAGGCGGTAAGGAATGATTCGTAGCCACTTGAGCCAACGGGTGAATCGCTTGGGATAATGAATGTCGAATTCTCCACGTGCAAGCCCGCGAAGGGTTTCGCGCGCAGCTTCCTCCGGCCGAATGATGGCCGGCATGGTAAAGCTGTTTTTCTTGGTGAGCCGCGTGTCCACGAAACCTGGGCAGACCACGGAAACGGCAACATGATGTTTGGCCAGCTCGAGGTAATTCACTTCGGCAAGATAGGTGAGCGCTGCTTTGCTCGCGCCATAGGCTGCTGCCTGAGGCAGGCCGCGGTAGCCCGCCACACTGGACACCAAGACCCAATGCCGCTGGCGATCGGGCGCAGCAGCCCAAGACTTAAGAAGCTGCGCCAGCCCCGAATAGGCCGAGAGCGTGTTCACCTCGAAGGTTTCCCGAACGGCATCGAGGTTGAGCGCGTCGCTGGCCATGGGGTGATAGACACCGGCCACCCAAAGCACCACATCCGGTGTGGCGTCTTGGCCTTGAAGAAAGGCCAAAGCCTGAGCGATGGATTCCGGCTGGCTCACATCCATGGCAATCACATGGGCGGGGCTGGGGTTTAATTGGGTCAGGCTTTCGGTACGTCGCGCGCTGGCGATGACGAATGCACCCTCTCGAATGAGCAGCTCAGTGAGCGCCAGGCCAATCCCTGCGGAGGCCCCGACCACCCATACCTTCTTGCCTGGCCAATGGGTGATGGGCGGGTTCAGGGGCTTAAACACGATCCGGCCCCTTCACTTCTTAAAGGACAGGGTGACTTCCCCTAGACGAATGCCCCATTTGCTGAAGGTGGCCCGGTTGAGCATGACCTTGTCGTCAATGAGAAGCATCCAGTCGTCGAAGTCCAGGCCGATGGTGCCTCCCCGAAATGGAAGGTTCATGGTGTATTGCCAACGCAGGGTGTTGCCATAGACCTGGCCAATGGCCTGCCCGGCAACATCATCAGCGGTTCCAATGTAACGGCCATTGCCAAGGGATTTCAGCTTCCAGATGCGTTTTTGTTTTTCGCCATCGGACCAGTCAAAGCTTTCGTCAAGAATGCCCTCATCGCCATTCCAGCTGGCTTTGATGGTGACGACAAAGCGTCGTTCCACTTCGCCGCTTCGGTTTTGAACCATGCCCCAGCCGGTGATCTCGCCATTGAAATATTGTTTGAGATCAAGTGCAGGCTTTTCGTTTTGATAACGCAGTGGGTCGGGGCCTGCGCAGCCCGCAACCAAAACCGCGGTGATGAATAGGCCAAGCCACAAGACAAGACGTTGACGGATGGGTTGCAAACGATGGCCGAGAGCATGTGAGCGGATCATGATGGTTCCTTTTGAAAAAGAGGCTGTCGCTGAAGCCGGGCGAGGGCGACGATGGCCATGCACTTCAACGCGCAGGGCACACCCGCGTAGGCCCATTGCAAAGCAGTGAGATTCGTTTGGGAGGCAATGGTTTCACCGGGCACATAATTCATCAGGGTGAGCGCGGGCAAGGCCAGGCCTGCAGCCAGCGCCAGCGCAAGCTTGATCACCAGATTCCAGATTCCAAAATAGCTGGCCTCATGCTGCCCTCGATGCCCTTTACGGTCGATGATGCGACCCACCAAAACCGGCGGGCAGACGAGTTCGGCGCCGAGTGCAAAGCCTGTAGCCAGGCAGATGATTGTGAAGGCGGTGATGTCACCCGCGCCGAGCGTGAGTGTCCAGATGAACGCGGCCACAGCAATACCCATGGCCAATACCCAGACCACGATGGGCCCAAGCCTGCGGCTTGCCCATGACCAAAAAGCCACGCTGGCCGCTGCCGCAACGAAGTAGCCGCCAAGAAGGAGGCTTGAGACATCGGCCGATGCCCCAAGAAGATCACGCATAAAAAATAGAACCAGTGTTGCTGGAATGGCATTGGCCAGTGCATTGACGCTGAAGGCCAAAAGCAGGGCTCGGAATTCCGGTACCGCCAAAAGATGTTTCCACCCTGATTCTGAGTGGGCCGCTCTGGACGGCCTGGCTCCTGCGCCAAATCTCTGCAGGCCACGCGTTGCAATAATGGCAAGCAGTCCCACGGTGAGCAAAACGCCAGCCATCAGAACGCCCGACTGTTGGGCCGACAGCGCGGCAGCGGTGATCACACCCACCAGCGACCAGGTTTCTCGGGCGGCAATCAGGTTGGATTGTTCGTTGGCGTTGGCTGTCCAGGCGACGGCCCAGCTCTGATGGGCAAGCGTTGCAACGCTGTTGGAGAGTGAGACCGCCAAAGCGGTGACCCCAAGCCACACAAGGCCAAGCCATGATGCCGAGTGTTGGGCGCTCAGCCATTGTGCCGGGGGATTCACCAGCAGTGAAAGACTAATCCCCATGACGGCAAGCCCCGCGGCCAGCCAGACCCAAAGACCCAAATGACTCTGGTCAATGCGTCGACCAATCCATGGGTCGGCGAAGGCGTCGGTCAGCCGGGTGAGCATGAGTACAAGCCCCACCAGGCCTAGGTTCAGACCAAGAGCCTCGGCGTAAAGCGCCGGTGTGAGAAGGTAAAGCGGAAGCGCCGCAAAGGCCAGGGCGAAGCCTGGCAGACCATAGCGCAGGCTGCTCGACAACGAGATCATGGTGTCATGTCGAGCATCTTGGCGGATGCCTAGCGACGTGACAGCAATGGCCCAAGAAGGCTCTGCCGAAGCTTGGGTTCGCTGGTTTTGGGGTCGAGCCAAATGGCGAAGAAGGCCTTGGCAAATAGAGCATCGTCGACACGGCCAATCGGCTGATCATTGAGTAGAAAGATTGCGGATTTCCCGGGGGTGTAGATGCCGCGAATCCGGTCGCCTTCCTTCACGTTTGGAAAGATCTGGATCATTTGAGCCAGCCAACGTTGGTGCTCGTCAGGTTTTCCAATTCCAAGCTTTTGAATTTCTTCAAGGCTTCGCTCGGCAATCTTTTGGCCATCCAGCGACCGGGCGTAGATCAATTCCAGGGCAAAGGGCTGACGGAACAGATCGACCTCAGCCGAGGCGTAGCTTGTGAAGAGCTTGGCGTCGTAGATCTTCAGGCCAAACCAACGCAGCGTGCCTTCGCCGACAAGCTGCATGCTGCTTGGGGTCGGCGCATTGGCATGGCTCGCGACGGGCAATAGCCCCATGAGCGCAGCGCATAGCGCTGCGAGAAAGCCATGGCGCAGGGCAAGCTTTGAACGGATGAAAGCGCGGTGAATCATGTGAAGTCGGTTATGCGTGACGAAGGGTGAACTGGGCAACATGAAGGCTCTCCTCTGCAAATCCTGCTTCGCAATAGGCCAGATAAAAACGCCACATGCGCTGGAACCGAAGGTCGAATCCAAGTGCTTCGATTGCGGGCTTCTGGGCATCAAAGTTTTTTGCCCATTCGGCAAGCGTACGTCCGTAGTCTTTACCGAAGAAGAAGGCATCGTCAACCACGAGCCCCTGGGCTTGGGCTCGGCGACGAAATTCGGCAGCGCTCGGTAACATTCCGCCCGGAAAGATGTACTGCTGAATGAAGTCTGTCCCTTTGCGGTAGCGCTCGAAATGAGCCTCATCGATGGTGATGGTTTGGATCACGGCACGGCCATGATGCTTCAGGCGCTGGGCCACGGTTTTGAAATAGGTGTCCCAGTAGCTTTCGCCCACCGCTTCAAACATTTCGATCGACACAATGGCATCAAATTGTTCGGGCGTGTCCCGGTAATCTTGCAGGCGACACTCAAACCGATGGCTCCCGTGCCGCGTAAGCACGCCGGTGGCCCAGGCCTGCTGCTCGGTCGATAAGGTCAGACCGACATAGCTTGCCTGGGTCTGGCTGAGCAGCCGGTCGGCCAGACCGCCCCAGCCACACCCGATTTCCAGCACTTGGCATGGGCCGCTGACATTGGCGAGACCAAGATTGGCAATGGCGCGATCGATTTTTCGATGCTGCCCAGCCTGAAGGTCCAGGCGCTGACCGCTGGCCAGTTGATCATCAAAGAGTGCGCTGGAATAGGTCATGCTTGGGTCAAGCCAAAGGCGATAGAAATCGTTGCCGAGGTCGTAGTGGGCCGAGATATTTTTCCGCGCTTGTTTTTTTCGATTGGCGCGCATCAGGTGGCGCAGCTGATCCATGAGCGTGGACCACCAACGGCCATAGATGAGTGTGCTCATGACCTCGCGATTGATCACCATCACTCGGAGCAGGTGACTGAGATTCGTCGTGGACCAAAGGCCCTGCATGTATCCTTCGCCAAACCCAATGTCGCCCCGAGAGACCGCCAGCGAGAGAGCCTGAGGGTCATGGATGGTGATCTGCGCCTGGTGCTCTGGCGCGACGGTTCCGGAATTGCTGCGGCCGATGAATCGACGGCTGCTTCCATCGGGCAGGGTCATCTCCAGCTCGCCGAGTTCAAGGGACTCCAGCATGCGCAGAACCATCCGTTCACGGATGCCGAACTGGGCAACGTTTCCTGATTTCGAGGCAAGGGAGGCAGAAGAATTTTGATTGTTCATAACGACAGTGGGCTGAAGGCGAAATCGATCACAGAGAAGAGAGTATTCGATTTTTGGTCGGCACCTCAGGCCGAAGGTGGCTCCGGGCGTGGCACAAGCTTGGCGCCTTTCAGCCAGAGCCTTAGAGCCTGCCAGTGAATTCTCAAAATAACACCCATTGAAAAGAGCGGAAAGCCAAGCCAGGCCCGCACCGCTGAGGCATGGGTGAGCGTCTGGACTCGTCCGCTCATGGAGGTGAGCAGCAGGGCGCCGTTTTCATCACGATATTCAATTCGTGCAAGGTCTTGGCCGCCAAGCCCCGATTTAAAGAAACGAAACGCATAGGCGCCGCGGATTTCAAAAAACGGAGAGACATAAAAAGCCTTGTCGGCGCGAAGGGTTTCACCGTTGCGAATCGACCCCTGGGGCACAAGCCGCGGCTGCAGAACATAGACATGACGATCACCAAAGGTGTTGTTCACCTCGGCAATGACAGCACGCAGGCTGCCATCGGCCCGTTCGCAGAACCAAAAACTCACAGGTTTAAAGACATAACCCAGCATTTTGGGAAAGGTCTGCAGCCAGATTTCGCCGTCGACATCATGAATTCCAGAGGCCTTGAGTGTGGATTCCGCCCATTCAAGAAGAGGGCGGCCATCGCCATGGTCGCGGTCATCAACCCTTAAAAGCGCGGATCGATTCACCCCCCAGCCCCACGACCTCGAGGCGTTGGCTTGCGATCGATGAAGGCTCTTGAGAGGAAGCTGAAGATAGAAGGCGCGATAGCGAAACGCGTGATGAAAGGGCCTTAGCCGAGCATGCCAGACCCGCCCAAGCACCAGACGCGGTTCATGCTGCCTTGGGGATGCTTGGTTCATCGTCGATTGAACCGAGCTCGGCCGCCATGCGTTGCGCGGCGCGAATCCCGGACTGGAATCCGTCTTCGTGAAACCCGTAGCGAGTCCAGGCGCCTGCAAGCCAGACTTTGTCCGCCCCTTGAACCGAATCAAGTCGAGACTGGGCCGCCACGGCCGGGCCATCGAATACAGGGTGGGCATAGTGCATGGTGTTGATCGTGAGGTCCGCTGCGGGTGGGTCGAGGGGATTCAGGGTCACAAGCACCGGCGTGGTCACGGGAAGTGGCTGAAGTCGATTCATCCAATAGGTCACGCTGACGCCCTGCTCGAGGTCGGCGCGGTCATTTTCATGAAGGTAATTCCAGGCAGCCCAGGCCAGCTTGCGTCGTGGCATTAGGCGTGTGTCTGTGTGAAGGTAGGCGGTGTTGTCTTGATAGCGAATGGCGCCGACCACCTCTTGTGCCGGGTGGGCTGGTGACAACATCTGGGCCGACTGGTCGGAATGACAGGCCAGCAGAACGGCGTCGAACCGCTCTTGAAAGGGCTGGCTCGCGGGATTCATGCCCGAGAGCATGACCGAATGACGACCGCCAGTCTCCGAGGCGATGCTTCGCACCGACTCAACCTTCGAACCTGTCCGCCAATCGACGGAACGGTTCTCGCGATCAAGAGTCGCGATGAGCCTTCGAATGTATTGCTGGGCGCCCTGACGAACGGTGTACCACTGCGGCCGATTGGTGAGCGACAGCAGACCATGGTTCTCGCAGAACTGGGTGAAGGTGGTCATTGGAAACGCCCGCATCTGTTCGGTGGGACATGACCAGATGGCACCGGCCATCGGCAGAAGGTAGGCATCAAGGAAAAGCGAACGATAGCCTCGTTGATCCAGGTAGTCGCCCAGGCTAGGGCTTTGTCCAGAGGCTCGAAAGGCAGCGGCATCTTGCGGCGCTTCGCGATTGAAGCGAACAATGCTTTTGAGCATGGTTATAAATCGCGGGGAGACGAGATTTTTCCGTTGGGCGAAGACTGAGTTAAGGCTGGTGCCGCACCATTCAATCTGGCCTCGGTTGAGGCTGGCGGAAAAGGACATTTCGCTAGGGGCGCACTCCACACCAAGCGCCTCGAACCAGGCCTTCAGTCCCGGGTAGGTGCGATGGTTGAAGACAATGAAACCGGTGTCCACCGGAAACTCAACGCCTTCGACACGGGCGGTTTGGGTGTGGGTGTGGCCACCCAGGCGGGGCTCGGCCTCAAAGACGGTGACCTTGGCCCAGCGGGATAAATCCCATGCGGCGGCGCATCCGGAAATGCCGCTGCCAACAATTGCGATATTTAAACGTGACAAAGGTGATCGATCTTGGCGTAGGCCGAGTGATTGTGAATGGATTCGAAGTTTTCAGACTCGACTGAAAAGCCTTGAATGCGAGTGTCGCGAGAGAGTTCAAGCGCAATATCCCGAACCAGGTCTTCGACAAACTTCGGGTTGTCATAGGCGCGCTCGGTGACGTATTTTTCATCCGGCCGCTTCAGCAAACCCCAGAGCTCGCAAGATGCCGCGGCTTCCGCAATGGCAATCAATTCTTCCACTTCAAGGGGTGTTTTGATCTGTGCCTGAATCGTCACATGCGATCGCTGATTGTGGGCGCCATATTCCGAGATCTTCTTGGAGCAAGGACACAGGCTCGTGACCGGAACCACCACGGTGAGTGTGGTGGTGCGCGCTGCGGTTAAGGTCTCGCATTCCCAGGTGACCTGATAGTCCATGAGGCTTTCCACACCCGAGACCGGGGCGGCTTTGCGAACAAAGTAGGGGAGCGACACCTTGATGTAGCCGCGGTTGGATTCGAGCCGCTCAAGCATGGTGTCCATCAGAGATTGCAGCGAATGAAAACCAAGCGCGTCGTCGTGGGATTGGAAGACCTCGAGAAAGCGCGACATATGCGTGCCTTTCACCTCGGGGGGCAAGGCCACGGTCATATCGACCGTGGCAACCGAGGGTTGTGGGCCTTTTGCCGTTTGGACCATGACCGGGTGCACCAGAGACTTCACCCCAACCCGCTGGATGGAGAGCTGGCGGGTGTCGGCGTGTGACTGGACGTCGGGCAGAGTCTGGGCGCCGAAGAGTTTGTCGGGAGCGTTCATCGTGATGGTTTCCTTTATGGATTATGACCGCTGGGCGGACAGGACTCGTTCAATTTCAGAGACAAGGCGTCGATCGGAGGGGGGCACCTGGCTCGAGAAGCTTCGAGCGAGCCGGCCTTCCCGATCAATGAGGTACTTGTGAAAATTCCAGCCAGGCGATTCGGATTTCTGGGCCAGCTGCTTGAAAAGCGCGTTGGCTTTGGGCCCCTTCACCGAGGTCTTGGCCACCATGGGAAACTTCACCCCAAAGGTGTTTGAGCAGAAGTCGGCAATTTCTTTACTGGAACCGGGCTCTTGGTTGCCGAAGTCATTGCTTGGAAAGCCCAAGACCACCAAGCCTTGGTCCTTGTAGCGGGCATAAAGTTTCTCAAGCCCCTCATATTGCTGTGTGAACCCGCAAAAACTCGCCGTGTTCACGATTAAAATAACTTTTCCTGAATATTGACAAAGGCTCTGAGGAAGGTCGTCTTGGAGCCTCGGGAAGGTGTGGTTGAGCAACGTCGGGCACGAAGCCCTGGCAGCGTTCGGTCCGGTGATGGATCCCGCCGTGGAACCCGCTGCTTTGGGTGAAGCCCAGACCTGGGGGGCGAGCACAAGAAATACAAAACTTGCCGCAACCATGAAGCGAAGCCACCACAGTTTGCGTTTCGGCGAGCCGAGCGAAGCCGCAGAGTTCGCCGCTTCAAGTGTTTTGTTAAAAACCATAAGGTTTTGTCCTAGTCATTGAGGATGTTCGGTCTTATACTAGGGGGGTGTCTGTGATTCGTCAAATATTTGTCCACGACAAAAAGGGTTTTAATGGAGATTCCTGATTCAACAGCGGTCCAGCTCAGCATCTCGGCAGTCGAACGAGACACTGGGCTTTCGAAGGACACGCTTCGGGTCTGGGAGCGCCGATACGGTTTTCCTAAGCCCCTTCGAGACGCCTTCGGCGAGCGTATCTATCCCCTTGAGCAGGTCGACCGCCTGCGAGCAATTCGCAGGCTGATGGACATCGGCCACCGACCTGGAAAGATCATTGGTCTTGAAATGGCCGAGCTTCAGGCTTTGGCAGACACCTCCACCGGCTCGGCGTCCGGCAATCGAAGTGATGCCGAACGCGACAACAACCCAGACATCCTGGAACTCATGGCCATGTCGAAGTCGCAAGACATCGAAGAGCTTCGCCGTCAGCTTGGCCAGCGTCTTTTGCGCCTGGGCCTTGCCCGCTTCGTCACCGAGGTTGTCGCCCCGCTGACCCAGAAGATCGGTGACGCCTGGTCGCGTGGCCAGATGGAAATCTACGAAGAACACCTCTACACCGAATCCATGCAGGTGGTGTTACGAAACGCCATCAGTACGATTCCTCAGCCGGGCAACCGGCCTCGGGTGCTGCTCACCACGTTCCCCTCTGAACCCCATGGGATGGGGCTTCTTATGGCCGAGGCCCTGCTCGCCTTAGAGGGCTGCCGTTGTGTGTCCTTGGGCACCCAGACTCCCATTTGGGACATTGTTCTTGCCGCGACGGCTCAGGAAATCGACGTCGTTGCCCTTTCCTTTTCGCCGGTGATGAATCCCAATCAGGTGATTGATGGCTTAAATGAGCTTCGGGCCAAGCTTCCCCGATCCGTTGAAATCTGGGCGGGTGGCAAGTGCCCGATTCTTTTGCGACGCCCACCGCCTGAGATTCGAGTGGTCTCCGAGTTCTCGGACCTCGCAGCAGCGCTTTCTGATTGGCGGCACCGGTTTCATCGAGAAACGCAGTAAAGCTCACCTGAATCAGCGGTCTGTTGAAGGGTCGTTGGGCTTTGGGCCCTCGGCGCTGGGGTTGACTGCGGCCATCGCCTGGCCGCTCGCCTGAGCTGCCTGCATCATTTGCCCGAATTGCTGCTGCATGGCTCCCCACCATTGGATTGCGGGGTCTTGCAGGTTTTCGGTGGTTGATCCTTCTGCTGTGTCGGGCTTAGCTGCCGCGGTTTTCCCCATGGAATCACTGAACGACTGGATCGCTGCGAGGGTCCCACGCTGAACCTCAAGCCCTTGGATGGTGGTCTTAAGAATCTGCAGATTCAGCGAGAGCCACTGTTCGACGGCTTTCATTTCTTGGATGCGCTTGTCGAGCTCGGCCGGATCGGTGGTCATGAGTCCGGACTGGGGGAAGCCGGTGTTTCCCAAGTTGCCCCAGGAGGCTGTGAGAAACTCAAAAGGATTAAACGGTGAGTTGGACATTCGGTTGGACCTCTTATGAACGCTGACGCTCAGAATAGCCCAATGACGAACCGATCGCCGCCGGCCTCGGCAAGAAAACTCGCCATCGTTGGGGCCGTGGTATTTGCTCACCTGCTCCTTTTTGCCGTGCTTGAGGGGCTTTTGGGCCTGCCGGTTTTTAACCCTCCCCCGTCAACCGCCATCCAGGCCCAGGTTTGGAGCTTCCCCTCTTCCCCCCTGCCAATGGCCTCCTCGCAGGCCAACGATGATTCCGTCCAGTCATTCACTGGTCTTGTTCGTGAGGATGCTCTCCAGCCTGTCACCGATGAACCCCAAGCCGAGGCGCCAGCGCTCGAGCAGCCGGACGAAGCCTCCCCGTCGACCGCCAAGGGGCCTGTGGACTTCTCGACCCGGGTGCCCGGCCCCGACGAGCTTGCCAAAGGCGGGAGCATCGGGCTGAAGGCTTTTTGGGGCGACTTCGACAAGGGCGGGCAGATTGCCGAAGGGTCCATCGAGCTTACCTTTCCTGAACCTGGCCGTTATTCGATTCGGCTCGTGACCGAGGCCCGTGGCTGGGTCACGATGTTTGCAAGCAAGCCGCTCTTTGCCGAAACTTATGGCCGAATCGGTGCGGGCGGCTTTATTCCTGAGCGTTACACCCATCAATCGCCAAGGGGCAGAGAGGAGACCGCCATCTTTGATTATCAAGACGGTAAAATATCCTCAACAGCGTCTAAAGAACCTCTTCCTCTTCTAAAAGGAATACAAGATCGTCTAAGTTTCATGCTCCAGCTGGCTTGGATGATGCGGACCGACCCCGAACAATTTGCCGAGGGTTCGACCGTCAGCCTGCCGATTGCAAGCCGAAAGAAGTCCGAGGTTGTGAATTTCCAAGTCATGCCCGACCAGTACCTGATTCTCCCGGTGGGGGTTCTGGTGCCCGCCATTCATCTGTCCAGCACTCGTGAGAGTGACCGGTTTAGCGGCCGGATCGATGTCTGGCTTGACCGAACCGACCGACACCTGCCGGTGAGAATTCGTTTTGAAGAGGTTCGTGGCCAAGTGGTCGACATGATCACCATGCGCAACCCCTAACACAGACGGCCCTCAAGAATCCCTTAACTTGACGGATTAAGCCCTTCACGCGATACTTGTCGGTTCTCTGCGGAGGGGTGCCCGAGTGGCTAAAGGGGGCAGACTGTAAATCTGTTGGCTTACG
>CAYWPQ010000020.1:0-28000 GCA_964460315.1 uncultured Bordetella sp.
TGTCCTGAAACTTCCAGGTGGTGTCCACATGCAAAAGGGGAAAGGGAATCTTGGCTGGATAAAACGCTTTCACCGCGAGGTGAAGCATCACGGCCGAGTCCTTTCCGATGGAATAAAGCATCACGGGGTTGTCGGCCTCGGCAACAACCTCGCGCATGATGGCGATGGATTCCGCTTCTAAACGTTGAAGATGTGTCATACCCAAGCTAGGGTCCGTCCGGCTGAATCAAGCCCGGTGATACGGGTGATTGTTTTCAAGCGACCAGGCTCGGTAGATCTGCTCGGCGAGCAACACCCGGGCAAGCCCATGGGGTAGGGTCATGGCGGAGATTCGAACCTGGTGTGTACAACGCGCCTTCAAGGCGTCGTCCAAGCCATCCGGCCCGCCAATCAGAAAGGCAACGTCACGACCGTTGGCTTTGACTGTCTTCATGAAGTCTGTAAATTCTTCGGTGGTGAAGCTTTTACCGCGTTCGTCCAGCGCAATCAGTTCAATGTCACCCAGCAGCTTTCCGGAGCTCTTCATAGACGGCCGCGATTTGGAAACTGCGGCCAGAATGCGTTCCGCTTCTGCAGCTTTCATGGCCTCGACGGTCTTTCCGGTGGTGCGTGGCTCAGCCTTGACTTCGATCAGTTTGAGCCGCTGATCGCTTGGGAAACGATTCGCATAATCGTTGTACCCCTCGTTGACCCAGGCGGGCTGCTTTTGCCCCACCGCAACAACGGCAATCATTTCTTGGGCTTGGCCTTCGTTGATTTCGCTGCCGCTTTAGGTTTGGCCGTCTTCGCAGCCTTGGCTCCTGGGCTTGCTGCAGGTTTCTTCGCAGGCCTCGTTGTTGGCCGCTTGGCTGCAGGCTTTTTGCCTGGTGCTTTGGAAGCTGCCTTCTTCTCTTTGGTTTGGCCCGTAGCGAATGCCTCGGCTTTTTTCTCGGCGGCAGTTTTGTTCTTGCGGGGTTTGACCACAGGCTTGGCTTCAGGAGCGGTCACCTTGACGGGCGTTTTCTCAACAATGGGTTTTTTCGCTGTGGCCTTGCGCTTGGGCGCAGGCTTGCGCGCGGCTTCCTGCATGGCTTCCCAGTCGATGGGGTGCTTGCCCCAGATTTCTTCAAGTCGGTAGTAGTCGCGAATCTCTGGCTGCATGATGTGGACAATCACATCGCCCAGATCCACCAAGACCCATTCCCCAGTCTCTTCACCCTCGGCGCCATAGACGCCAAACCCAGCCTGCTTCACCTTGTCGTGCAGGTTCTTGGCCAGCGCCCGTGTCTGTCGGTTCGAGGTTCCGCTCACCACCACCACGCGGTCAAAGAGACCCGTCAGCGGCTGGGCATCAAAGAGCTGAATGTTCTGACCTTTAATGTCTTCGAGTGCGCTAATCACCGTCAGGGTGAGTTGATCAAGTTCTTGGTTCATAGAGTCTTTTCTTAGTGATAAAGCTGTTCATCGGCAATATAGTCCGCCACCTTCGGCGGAACAAGACCTTCGGACAAATCTCCCGCCTGAACGGCACTGCGTATTTCCGTGGAAGAGATGCTGTCGGGTTGAATCTTGACCCAGTGGATTACGCCGCCCGCGGATCGAATGGTGTTGGCCACGCGAGAACCCTCTGCACCAGGCCGTGCGCAAACGGCAAGCTCCACCTGGTGGATCAGCCAATCCCAGCGCGACCAGCTCAGGAAGTGCTGCAGCTGATCTTCGCCAAGAATCCAGATCAATCGGCGGTTTGGGAATTCTTTTAAAACACCGGCCACGGTGTCCGCGGTGAAATTCGATTCGCCACGCTCGGCGGCGCGAATCTCTCGGTCGTCCACTACCATGCGCGGGTCATTCAGTGTCTGCAGGGCAATTCGCGTCATCCGCAGACGATCATCCGGCGAAGCAATCACCGGTTTGTGTTCGGGGTCGCCCGTGACAATCCAGCGCACCTCGTGCAGGCCCAGCTGATCGGCCACCGCCTGAGCAATGGCCATGTGGGCCCGATGCACGGGGTCGAATCGACCGCCGAAAAGCCCAAGCGGGAGCCCCTTCGCATCTGACGCTGCAACACCTGGCGAGGAGCCCGCGGCAGCCGTGCCCGAGCCCATAGCCTTGTTCATGAACGAGCGCCTGACTCCAGGCCCAGCCAGTCACGGGGCTTGATGATGTCGTAGAGCCGCGCTTCTGGAGAACCTGCCTCGGGCTGCCAGTTGTAGCGCCACTTCACCAAGGGAGGCATGGACATGAGAATGCTCTCTGATCGTCCGCCACTCTGCAGGCCAAAGTGGGTGCCCCGGTCAAAGACTAAATTAAATTCAACGTAGCGGCCGCGGCGATAGGCTTGGAAGTCGCGTTCGCGTTCGCCATAGGCCATGTCTTTGCGCCGCTCAACAATGGGCGTGTAAGCCTTCAAGAAGGCATTGCCCGTGGCCTGCGTCATGGCGAAACTCTGATCAAAGCCGAGTTCAGAAAAGTCGTCATAGAACACGCCGCCAATACCGCGGGCCTCTTCCCGATGCTTCAGATAAAAGTAGTCGTCACACCAGGCTTTGAATCTTGGGTAGTAAGCCTCACCAAAGGGATTGAGCGCCTCTTGGCAGGTGCGATGAAAATGCACCGCGTCTTCTTCGAAGGGGTAGTAAGGGGTGAGGTCCATGCCCCCGCCAAACCACCAGACGTCGTCTTCACCTGGGCGCACGGCTTGGGCCACAAACGAGCGCACATTCATGTGCACCGTCGGAATGTACGGGTTGCGTGGGTGAAAGACCAGCGACACGCCAATGGCCTCAAAGCCACGGCCTTGAAGCTCAGGCCGGTTCTGGGTTGCCGATGGCGGAAGCTTGTCGCCGCGCACATGCGAAAAGCCCACACCGGCGCGCTCGAAAACATCACCTTCCTCAAGAATTCGAGAACGACCATCGCCCTTCAACTGGGCATCGTCGGGTTTTTTCCATGCATCTTCAATAAAGGGCTGTCCATCAAGCTGGCCAATGGTCTGGGTGATGCTGTCTTGAAGACCCAGAAAAAAATCACGAAGAGAAGAAATATTGACAGTGCTCATGATGGCCTTTTGATTGCCCGGTAGCCAATATCCTTCCGATATTGCATTCCGTGAATTTGAACTTCAGCGACAGCTTCGTAGGCACGCTTCTGAGCAAGCTTTGGGTTTGAACCCAAAGCTGTGACGCACAGAACGCGCCCCCCCGAGGTGACCAGTTTCTTTCGCTTCAGTGTGGTGCCGGCATGGAACACCATGCAGTCGTCGGTATTCTCTGGAAGAGCTTCAACATGATCGTTGATGTGCGGCGAGTCTGGATAGCCTTCGGCCGCAATCACCACGCCAAGCGCGGTGCGTGGATCCCACTCGGCTTCTTGTTCATGAAGTTTTTGTGCAATGGCTGCCTCCAGCAAAACCGTGAAGTCGGTGCGTAGCCGCATCAGAATGGGCTGGGTTTCGGGGTCGCCCATGCGGCAGTTGAATTCCAAGACCTTGATCTCGCCATTGGGCTTGATCATCAGACCTGCATAGAGAAAACCGGTGTAGGGTGTGCCTTTGGCTTCCATACCCTTCAGCACAGGCTTGATCACTTCCCGCAAAACCTTGGCATTCATCTCTGGCGTCACGATGGGTGCGGGGGAATAGGCCCCCATGCCACCGGTGTTGGGCCCTTGGTCACCGTCAAGAAGCCGCTTGTGGTCTTGGCTTGTGGCAAGCGCCAGGGCATGAACACCGTCGCACATCACGATAAAGCTTGCCTCTTCGCCTTCAACAAACTCTTCAATCACCACTCGGGCACCCGCGTCGCCGAACTTATTGTCGAGCAGCATCATGTCCACCGCGGCGAGCGCCTCGGGTTCTGTCATTGCCACAACCACGCCTTTGCCCGCGGCCAGGCCGTCGGCCTTGATCACAATCGGCGCACCTTTTTTCTGGATGTAGTCCCGCGCTTTTTGAAGATCGGTGAAGGTCTCAAATTCCGCGGTGGGAATGCCGTGTTCTTTCATGAACTGCTTGGCAAAGTCTTTCGAAGATTCCAGCTGTGCAGCCTTGGCCGTGGGGCCAAAGATGGGCAGGTTTTCGGCACGAAAAAGGTCTACCAGGCCGGCAGCAAGGGGAGCCTCCGGCCCCACCACGGTGAGATCAATCTTGTGCTCTTTCACAAAATCAACCACCGCCTGCTGATTCTTCACGGGGTCAAGCTTTAGGTTTTCAATTACAGCAAGCGAATTATTTTTTTCCTTGGCAGTGGTGTTCGTGCCACCGTTGCCCGGCGCAATGAAAACCCGCTTGACTCTTGGAGACTTGGCAATGCACCAAGCCATCGCATGTTCGCGGCCACCGCCGCCAATCACCAAAACCTTCATGAGATCACCGCGTTGGTGTAGACCTCTTGAACATCATCCAATGACTCAAGGGCATCGAGCAGCTTTTGCATTTTCACGCCATCGTCGCCGGCCAGTTCTGAATCGGTGGAGGCGCGCATGGTGATTTCCGCAACCTCGGGCTTGAGCCCTGCGGCTTCCAGTGCTGTTTTCACGGCTTCGAAATCATTCGGTGCAGTAATGACCTCAATGGCGCCGTCTTCATCGGTGATGACGTCTTCGGCACCCGCCTCCAGCGCCACTTCCATCACCCGATCTTCCGACTGGCCAGGGGCCAGAATCAGCTGGCCGCAGTGTTTGAACATGAAGGCCACCGAGCCGTCAGTGCCTAGGTTGCCGCCGTGTTTGGAAAAGGCGTGGCGAACTTCGGCCACAGTGCGGGTTCGGTTGTCGGTCATGCAGTCCACGATGACGGCGGCGCCGCCAATGCCATAGCCTTCGTAGCGAATCTCTTCGTAGTCAACGCCCTCCAGCTGGCCGGTGCCCCGCTTAATGGCATCCATGACCTTGTCTTTGGTCATGTTGGCATCGCTGGCCTTGTCCATGGCCAGGCGAAGCCGTGGGTTGACGTTGGGGTCGCCACCGCCCATCTTGGCGGCGACGGTAATTTCTTTAATCAGGCGGGTGAAGATCTTCCCCCGCTTTTCATCCTGGCGCCCTTTACGGTGCTGGATATTGGCCCATTTGGAATGCCCTGCCATAACAACCTTACGCTGAAAACCTAGGACCCCCGATTTTACGGGAGAAACCCTTGCCTTACCGCTTGTAGCGCTTGGGCACGAAGGGAAGCTTGGCCCGCGAAAGCGCCAGTGTTTTGTCCCGAACAATGGCAAAAAGTGGCTGGTCCACGGCGTCTGCTCGAACCAAGGCCAGCATCACGGGGTGGCCCAGCGAAGGGGAAACCGTTCCGCTGGTCACCTCGCCAACCGCTTCGCCACTGGCCAGAACAACCGCCGCGTGAGACCGAATGGGAACGGGGTCCTTGGAGACAAAACCAAGCAGTTTTCTGGGGGCACCTGCATCCAGGTGTTGCAATACCAACTTCGCCCCTGGAAAGCCGCCCGCCTTCGCACCGCCCGATCGACGTGAGTTGGCGATGGCAAAGGGCAGCGACGCCTCGATGGGACTGATGGTGGGGGAAATGTCGTTGCCGTGAAGTGGAAGACCAGCCTCAAGGCGCAGGGTGTCACGGGCACCAAGCCCCACGGGCTTCACACGGTCGTCGGCCAACAGCATGCGAACAATTCGTTCGGCATGAGCGGTAGGGATGGAAATTTCATAGCCGTCTTCTCCGGTGTAGCCGGAACGGGTGGTGAAGCAGGCCACACCATCAAGCATTAAATCAGCCGCGTCCATGAAACGAAGGCCGGCCGCTTTGGGGTCAAGCTTGCCTAAGACCGATTCTGAATCGGGCCCTTGTAGGGCAATCAGGGCAGCGTCCACCCATTCAAAACGCAGGCTTGGCGCAAGCCGTTGCAAGAGCGCAAGGTCAGCATCGCGGTTACCTGCGTTCACCACCATGCGAACTTCTGCGGTGGATCGATCTTCCGTGGGGTTCGCATCGCGCCAGACCAGCATCAGGTCGTCTTCAATACCGCCATTTTCATTGAGCAGCACCGAATAGCGCTGAACGTTGCTGGGCCATCCCTCAAAGTCACATGGAAGGGCCGCTTCCAGTCCTCGCTGTAGAGCCTGGGCGTTGGCCGCACCGGAAACCTCGGGCAAGGTGATGCGAAGCTGTCCCATGTGTGAGACATCGAATAGCCCTGCATGGGCGCGGGTGTGAAGATGCTCGGCCTTCAGCCCCATGGGGTACTGAATGGGCATGTTGTACCCAGCGAAGGGTCCGAACTTGGCGCCCAGCGACTGATGCAGTGATTCAAGCGCAATGGCCTTCGTCATGAGCTGTAGGCTTCCATGGGTGGGCAGGTGCAGACCAGGTTACGGTCGCCTGCGGCGTTGTCGATGCGCTTCACCGTGGGCCAGAACTTTGCCGTGCGCACCCACGCTAGCGGATAGACCGCAGTTTCTCGGGAATAGCTGTGCTGCCATTCACCGGCAACCTCTTGCGCAGTGTGCGGGGCGCATTTCAGAGGGTTATCAAGCTTATCGGCGCGGCCTTGGCGAACGTCGTCGATCTCTTTGGCAATGGCGATCATGGCTTCACAGAAACGATCAAGCTCGGCCTTGGACTCCGATTCCGTGGGCTCCACCATCAGCGTGTCAACGACAGGGAAAGACAGGGTGGGCGCATGAAAGCCGTAATCCATCAGCCGCTTGGCCACATCTTCTGCGGTGATGCCCACTTCACCCTTCAGATGACGAAGATCAAGAATGCATTCGTGGGCAATTCGACCATGCTCACCGCGATAGAGAATCGGGAAGTGATTGGCCAGACGCTCGGCCACATAGTTGGCATTCAGAATGGCAAGTTCGGTGGCTTTGCGAATGCCGCTTGCACCCATCATGCGGATGTACATCCATGAGATGGTGGTGATCAGTGCGCTGCCAAAAGGCGCGGCCGAGACACTGTTGGGAACCTGGCTGACATCCGTTCCTGCATGGAAAGGGTCCACGGAAAGGAACGGTGCAAGGTGCTTGGCCACCGCAATGGGCCCCATGCCAGGGCCGCCACCACCGTGCGGAATGCAGAAGGTCTTGTGCAGGTTCATGTGGCAGACGTCGGCACCGATATCACCGGGGCGGGTGAGTCCCGCCTGTGCATTGAGGTTGGCGCCATCCATATAGACCTGGCCACCAGCCTCGTGAACCATGGCGCAGATGTCTTTAATGGCAGACTCAAACACACCATGGGTGGACGGATAAGTCACCATCAATGCGCAGAGTGCATCACGGTGGGCATCCACTTTGGCGCGTAGATCGTTCACGTCCACATTGCCCTGGCTGTCACAGGCCACCACCACAATCTTCATGCCCATCATCTGAGCGCTGGCCGGGTTCGTGCCGTGGGCCGAAGAGGGAATCAGGCAGACATCGCGGTGTCCCTGCCCACGCGATTCCTGGAAGTAGCGAATGGCCAAAAGCCCCGCGTATTCGCCCTGGGCGCCTGAGTTCGGCTGAAAGGACACGGCATCAAACCCCGTGATTTCTTCAAGCCAGCGACCCAGCTGTTGCAGCATTTCGGCATAGCCCTGGGCCTGAGATTCCGGCGCAAACGGATGAAGCGCTGCGAATTCAGGCCAGGTCACCGGTGCCATCTCGGCGGCTGCGTTGAGCTTCATGGTGCACGAACCCAAAGGAATCATGGAATGCACCAGCGAGATGTCTTTGTTTTCAAGCCGCTTCACATAACGCACAAAGTCGGTCTCGCTGTGATAGCTGTTAAATACAGGATGAGCCAGCACCGGGTCGGCCCGCTGCATGTCGGCAGGGATCGATTCCGGCTGCATGGAAAGATTCATCGCGCGCAGTGTCTGGGTGTCCACCGTGTTTCCGGTCAGCACATGAACCAGATCGGCAATGTCTTGCAGCGACGTGGTTTCATCGCAGGCCACACCCACATCACCCGATGCAAAGAACCGCAGGTTAATGGCTTTTTCAGCGGCACGCTGTTGCACCAGTGAAAGATTCTGAAAGCCAATGGCCTTGAAGGTGATGGTGTCAAAGAACTGGGTGTGAACCGTGGCAAGCCCCGTGGCTTTGATCAAAAGACGAGCCATGGCGTTGGCGCGAAGCGCGATGCGATGCAGGCCCTGGGGGCCGTGATAGACCGCATAAAACGAAGCCATGTTGGCAAGCAAGGCCTGGGCGGTGCAGATGTTGCTCGTGGCTTTGTCGCGGCGGATGTGCTGTTCACGAGTTTGCAGCGACATGCGGTAGGCGGGCCTGCCGCTGGCATCCACCGACACGCCAATAATTCGGCCTGGCATCATTCGAACAAGGTCTTCCTTCACGGCCATGAAGGCCGCATGGGGGCCGCCATAGCCCATGGGAATGCCAAAGCGCTGGGCCGAGCCAATCGCAACGTCTGCGCCCATGGCACCGGCCGATTTCACAATCATGGAAGCCAGCAAATCCACGCCCATGCAAAGCCTAGCCTGCTGGGCATGCAGCTTTTGGGCAAGGGAAGAAAAGTCACGAATGACGCCCCGGGTGTCCGGTGATTGGACATGTGCCCCATAGAACTCTGTGCTGGGTGTGAATTGGTCAGCGTCACCCACCACCACGTCAATACCCATCCAGTGGGCGCGAGTGCGCATGACCGCGATCACCTGGGGATGAACCTGGGCATCAATAAAAAACGAATTCGCATGGGCTACTTTGCTGGCACGCTTCATCGTGGCCATGGCCTCGGCCGCTGCCGTGGCTTCATCCAGCAGCGATGCGTTGGAGGTGTGCATGCCCGTGAGATCCACCACCATCTGCTGGAAATTCATTAAGGCCTCAAGACGGCCCTGGGCCACTTCGGCCTGATAGGGCGTGTAGGCGGTGTACCAGCCTGGATTCTCCAGAACATTTCGGCGAATGGGTTCGGGCGTGAAGGTGTTGTGATAGCCCGCGCCAATGAAGGACCGCCAGACCTGGTTTTTTGATGCGATGGCCCTCAGTTCAGCCAAGGCGTCCGCCTCGGTGATGGGCTCGGGAAGATCAAGTGGTGTCTGTCGAAGGATATTGCCTGGAACGGTCTGCGCAATCAGTTCGCTGCGCGAGGCGGCACCGATGACGCTCAGCATCTGGGCTTCGGTCTGCTGGTTGGGGCCAATGTGTCGGCCATGAAATTCATCGGGCGCAAAAAGCCCCTCGATGCCGTCGATCGGTTCGTAGGCGTGCATGGTGATTCCTTAAGAAGGGTTGGCGGGGCAGCGTTTTACTGCGCGCCGGATTCTGTTTTGTAGGCGTCGACGGTGAGCAGATTTTTCTCTGCACCCGGCGAGGCGGGCTTCAGCTTAAATAGCCAGCCAGCTTCGTAGGGGGATTCATTCACCGATTGGGGCGCGGACGAAAGCGCGTCATTGACGGCAATCACTTCGCCAGCGATGGGTGAATAGACGTCCGATGCAGCCTTGGTGGATTCCACCACCGCACAAGATTCAGCGGCAGCAAGGCTTCGACCAATCGCAGGAAGATCCACATAAACAAGTTCACCAAGCGAGTCTTGAGCAAGGTCAGTAATACCAACGGTGACCGTGCCATCGGCTTCGCTGCGAACCCATTCATGGGAGGCGGTGTAATGCAGATCATTGGGGAAATTCACGGGCTAGTCTCCTGCGCGGTGCGCTTGCTTCCATCAAGGACTTCATCGGGGGAATGCTGGTGATGCACATGAGCACAAGTTGCAAGCGATGCCAACGCTCGCTTTGTGTTCATTCCCCCTCTGTCCTTGGTGCCTGAGACATTAACCTTCGGCGGACTTTCTAAGTTCGAAAGCCTCTCTCCAGAGAGCCTGACAAGCGCACAGTCCTTTTGCCTGAGAGTTTTTGGGGCACTACACCTTCGGCGTCACAGAGGGTTTTTCCTCGGCGATCTCTCCTGCGCGCAAGAGTAGACTGTTTACAAGTTTCCGAGAGGGGCTGAAATCTGTCAAGCCGATCTCATGCATTTCACACGGCCTGCTTTCAGCAGACTTAAAGTAAAACTTTAAAGCCAACGACTAACTAAGGAGTTTCAAGCAATGTCACAGTCAGTAAAAGCCGTTCGAATCGACGCCTTTGGCGGACCCGAAGTCATGAAATTCGTGGATGTCCCCGTGGGTGAGCCCGGCCCTGGCGAAGCCCGCATTCGTCACCATGCCATCGGCCTGAACTACATTGATATCTATCAGCGCTCAGGCGTGTACCCCAACCCGTTGCCGTTCAACATGGGCATGGAAGGGTCGGGTGTGGTGGAGGCCGTGGGCAAGGGCGTAAGCCATGTGAAGCCCGGTGATCGCGTGGCCTATGCGGGTAACCCTTCGGGTGCCTATTGCGAAGCACGAGTGCTTCCCGCCAAGCTCTTGATCAAAATTCCCAAGGCCATTTCATTTGAAACTGGCGCCGCCATGATGCTCAAGGGAATGACCGCCCACTACCTGCTTAAGCGCACCTCGAATGTGCAAAAGGGTCACACCATTTTGTTTCATGCGGCCGCTGGTGGCGTGGGGCTGATTGCGATGCAGATTGCGAAAATGCTGGGCGTGACGGTGATTGGCACGGTGGGCTCGGACGAGAAAGCCAAGCTTGCCAAGAAGTGGGGCTGTGACCACACCATTGTGTACAGCCGAGAAAATGTGGCCGAGCGCGTGAAGGACATTACCAAGGGGCGCGGTGTTGATGTGGTCTTTGACTCCGTGGGCAAGGACACCTTTCAGGCGTCGATGGATTCCCTGCGCAAATATGGCCTGATGGTTAGCTATGGCAATGCTTCGGGCAAGGTGCCACCGATGGATTTCTCCGCGCTGAAAGGAACCCTCTTTTTAACGCGGCCGTCGCTGATGCCTTACACCGATTCCCGTGAAGAGCTTGAGCTCACCGCCAACGATCTCGTGAAGTTGGTGGCCAGCAAGAAAATCATCATCCCCATTGATCAGACCTACCGCTTTGCGGATGTGCAAAAAGCCCATCAAGACCTTGAAGGCCGCAAGACCACGGGCTGCTCGGTCTTGATTCCTTGATCGTTTATTGGTGGTAGCGGGTCACGCGTTCGATCTCATGGCGTGACCCCATGAAGACTGCAACCCGCTGGTGCAATTCGGCGGGTGCAATATCGAGAATGCGTTGCTGACCGTTGGTCGAAGCACCACCGGCCTGCTCCACCAGAAAGCTCATGGGGTTGGCTTCGTACATCAGCCGCAGCTTTCCAGCCTTGCTGGGGTCACGGGAATCTCGGGGGTACATGAAGGTTCCGCCACGGGTCAGCACCCGATGCACGTCAGCCACCATGCTGGCGATCCAGCGCATGTTGAAATCCTTACCCAAGGGGCCCGTCTTACCGGCGAGCATTTCGTCGACATAGCGCTTCACTGGAGCTTCCCAATGCCTGGCGTTCGACGCGTTGATCGCGAATTCCTTGGTGTCTGCAGGAATTTCAATTCGCTCAGTGGTCAGCCACCACTGGCCTTGGTCCAGGGTGAACGCGGCCGTGCCCTGACCCAGGGTGATGACCAGCTGGGTGGCGGGCCCATAGGCCACATAGCCTGCGGCCACCTGGGCGCTTCCGGGCTGAAGAAACATGGCGTCCGTTCGGCGCAAGACTGAAAAGATGGTGCCAATCGTCACGTTCACATCAATGTTTGATGAGCCATCTAGCGGATCAAAGAGCAGCAGATAGTCACTGCTTGATGTTTCTGGTGCAGCCAAGACGGGGTCGTCCATTTCTTCGGACGCTACGGCATAGGCGCCTGAATCAAGTGCTGCTTGAAGCAAGATGTCGTTGGCAATGACATCCAGTTTTTTCTGATGTTCGCCTTGAATGTTGTCGCTGCCTGCCTCGCCCAGAATGCCAGCCAGTGCTCCACGGCGAACTTCGGTGCTGATCTCAACGCAGGCTTCGGTCACTCCGTGGAGAAGCTTGACCAGTTGGGTGGGTGCGCCTTGATGGGTTAAAAAGTCCGAAAGCGTCTGCGGCATGGTGTCTCCCTGTGATTTCCGTATTATTCCACCATGATTGACTCACACCCAAAGCCCGCCCTACAGGTTCAGCGACAGTTCGCCAGCACGGCAAGGCTTTTCTCTGCAGAGGGGTTTGCTCGCATTCAAGCGGCCCGGGTTGCCGTGGTGGGCCTTGGCGGGGTGGGGTCTTGGGCGGTCGAGGCCCTGGCCCGTTCCGGCGTGGGGGCGCTCATTCTGATCGATATGGATCATGTGGCGGAATCTAACCTTAACCGTCAGGTGCAGGCGCTGCATGCCACACTCGGCGAAGAGAAAGGTCAGGCGCTGGCCCGTCGTGTTGCAGGCATCGCGCCCAGCTGTCAGGTCACGGTGGTGGATGAGTTCGTCACCTCTGAAAATTTTTCGGCCATGGTGTCCGCCAATCACGCCCTGGTTTGGCTGGACGCCACCGACGATCTTCGTGCCAAAAAAGCAATGATTCTGGAATTGCATCGTTTGGGACGCCTGCATCAACTGATTGTGAGTGGCGCAGCGGGCGGCAAGACCGACCCAACACGGGTGGAAGCTGGCGATTTGTCAGAGACCGAACATGACCCCTTGTTGGCTTCTTTGCGGTATGACCTTCGAAAGCATCATGGCTTTCCCCGCCAGGGAAAGATGAAAATCAAAACAGTGTTTTCGAAGCAGCCGATGGCCACTTCAGAGGACTGTGACCCGCAAGCCAAGCTGGCCTGCGCGGGTTACGGTTCGCTCGTCACCATCACGGCGGTGATGGGAATGGTGGCGGCCAATCTTGCGCTGGCGCATCTGGCTGAAAAATAATTTCTGAAAGGTATGAATCATGAGTGCGCGTGACGCCCTGAACCCAGCACCTGCTGCCCCTGTGGTGATTCATCGGCAGGACTATCGCCCGCCAAGCCATCGAATCACCACCGTGAAGCTCGACTTCACCCTTGGCGTGGAGACCACTCGCGTGGTGAATGAACTCACGTTTGAGCGTCTTGGCGATGAAGCCGCAATCACGCTTCATGGCGATGAGCTTGGCTTTGTCTCGGTGAGCCTTGATGGCCGCCTGTTGACTGCCATCGAGATTGATGTCTCCCCGCAGCACCTGACCCTGGCCAGTCTTCCCCCCAAGGGCGTGCTGCGCATTGAGACCGAGATCCACCCCTTGGCCAACACTGCGCTGATGGGTCTCTATGCTTCTCGTGGTGGCCTCTTTACCCAGTGCGAGTCGGAAGGTTTTCGTCGGATCACTTACTTTTTAGATCGCCCCGATGTCATGGCCACATTCGATGTGGTCATGCGTGGCCCGAAGGATGAATTTCCCGTGCTGCTTTCGAATGGCAACCTGATGGCCAGCCGCGATCTTGAAGGCGGCCTGCACGAGGCACATTGGCAAGACCCATTTCCAAAGCCCAGTTATCTTTTTGCCTTGGTTGCTGCCAAGCTTGATCGGATCGAAGAAACCATCACCACTCGGAGTGGCAAGCGGGCGTTGCTTCAGGTCTACACCCGAAAAGAAGATCTCTCGCAGGCGGGTTTTGCCATGGCGTCGCTCAAACGCGCGATTGCCTGGGATGAAACCCGCTATGGGCTTGAGCTTGACCTTGAACGTTTCATGGTGGTGGCCGTACCAGACTTCAATTCCGGCGCGATGGAGAACAAGGGGCTGAATCTCTTTAACACCAAGTTTGTGTTGGCAGACCCACAGACCGCGACTGATGTGGATTACGACGGCATTGAGTCTGTGGTGGCCCACGAATACTTCCACAACTGGACGGGTAATCGCATCACCTGTCGTGACTGGTTTCAACTCACCCTGAAAGAGGGCCTCACGGTGTTCCGTGATTCGGAATTTTCATCCGACATGGCGGCGCAGGGCCTCTCCCATGAGGCCGCCCAGAGCGCACGTGCGGTGCGTCGGATCGACTCCGTGCGTGTGCTTCGCGCTGCACAGTTTCCGGAAGATGCTGGCCCGATGTCTCACCCCATTCGCCCCGACAGCTATCAAGAGATTCGAAACTTCTACACCGCCACGGTCTATGAAAAGGGTGCCGAAGTCATTCGGATGATTCAAACCCTTTTGGGCGTGGAAGGGTTTCGCCGGGGGATGGATCTTTATTTCGCGCGGCATGACGGACAGGCTGTGACCTGCGAGGCCTTCGTTGAGGCCATGTTCGATGCGAACCCTGGTCTTAATCGGCGATCAGCATCGGGGCTGACGGACGCCCAGCTATTCATGCGCTGGTACGACACCTCCGGCACACCCAGGCTTCGTGTCAGCAGCCGCTGGAATGAGGCCGAACAGACCTTTTGCCTGACGTTTGAGCAGGGGATCTCTGCGTCGAGCCCGAGCCGAAAGCCTTTGTTGGTTCCAATTGCCTTAGGCTTTTTGGAGGCGGATGGCCATGTCATGGATATCTCCAATGCATCGATCACTGGCGATGCTGAACTTCGCGGCTCACTGTTTATTCTGAAGGATGCGTCCGCGTCGATCACGGTGAAGACGCGGCAAGGCAAGCCGCCGGTGCCTTCTTTGTTGCGAGATTTTTCGGCGCCTGTTGCGCTTGACTACAACTTTACCGATGAGTCGCTGCTCACCCTATTGCGTCATGACACCGACGCCTTCAACCGATGGGAGGCCGGTCAGCGTCTGATGCTGGCGGGAAAGACGAGCCCAGAGGTGTTGCAGGCGTTTCAGAAGTTAATTGCTGACCCTGGCTTGGACAATGCCTACAAGGCCGCCATGCTGACCATGCCTTCCGAACTTTATGTGGCCGAGCAGGTGGATGAGGTGGACCCTCAAGCCATTCGCGATGCCCGCAATCACCTTCGTCAGATGCTGGCCACGGCCCTGAAAGACGAGCTGCAGCACATTGATCAAACGCTTCGCACGAGTGTTCAGGCGAATCAGGCTTATTCGCCCGACCCGTTAAGCACAGGCCGGCGTTCGCTGGCCAATCTGGCACAGCACTGGCTTGCTGTTTTGGGAGAGATTCAGCCGAAAGAGCTTTTGCAACGGTTCACGACGGCCAACAACATGACGGACCGCATCGCCACCTTGCAGGCTTTGGTGGAGACCAACCAGCCCGAGGCCGACGAGGCGTTGGCGCTTTATTTGAGCCAGTTTTCTGACCATGCACTGGCGCTTGATAAGTGGTTCACGGTGCAGGTGACCATGACCTGTGACACGGCGTTAGAACGCGTGAAGCGTCTTCTTGATCACCCGAAGTTTGACGCTTCTAATCCGAACCGGGTGCGCTCGGTTCTGGGCGCTTTCTTTCATCAGAACCTTCCTGGCTTTCATCGAGCCGATGGCCTTGGCTATGAACTCTGGGCGGAACAGGTGGTGCTGATTGACCGCAAGAATTCCCAGCTGGCTTCGCGTATGGCCAGGGCTTTGGATCGTTGGGCAAGGTTTGAACCCCGCCGTAAGGCTGCGATGAAACGCGCGCTTGAGCGTGTGGCGGCAGAAAGCCAGCTCTCTCCAGATGTTCGAGAAGTGGTTTCGAAAGCGCTTGGGGTTTGATCCGGTTCTTGCAGCGCAGGTGCAGGGCTTGCCTTGTATGAACACGCATCGAATGCGTTGGGTGATTTTCTGTCGTGTGGTTGATCACTATGGTGATGCCGGTTTCAGCCTTCGGCTTGCCCGGGCACTGACCAGACCTTTGGGCGATGATCTCCATGGGCAAGACCTTCAAAGTGAAGTGCTTCTGGTGATCGATCGTGTTGATCTTGTGCACGCCATGGGCGCTCATGGTGTGGCGGGCCTGACCGTCTTGGATTGGCATCAGGCAGTGACAGAGTGGTCACGCCATGGTGTGCCGCAAGAGCACCGGGCGGATGTTCTGATCGAGGCTTTTGCCTGTGAGGTGCCTCAGGTGTTTCGGCGTACCGTGACATCGGCCGTTTGCTGGATCACCCTGGATTATCTTGCCACCGAGCCATGGGCGGATTCAGTGCATGGGCTGCCTTCGCCGCTGCCTGCAATGAAAGAGGCATCTGATTCGGTGGCGGCGCCGAACACCCAGCCGTTGTTGCGTCGCTGGGTGGTGCCAGGGTTCTCAAAGTCCACGGGCGGCCTTGTGCACGAGAGTTGGCGTCATCTTTCTTTGTTGGAACGTAATCAATGGCGATCAAGACTTACGGGTCTTTCGGGGCGGGCACTGCGTGAGTGTTTCCTGGTGTTGGGGTTTGGTTATCCCGACGCCCCCTGGGCCGATCTTCAGGCCGCCCTTCAGAAAAACCTTCCCTCAGGTTTTACTTCTTACAAAATTCTGAAACCCGAAGAGATGGCTGATCTTCAGTTCCCCGAGGACAAGCTCAACAAGGCCAAGGAAAGGGCGAAAGCCTTGCCTCTGAGTCATGCGGAATTCGATGCGGTCTTGCAGGCCTGTGATCTGAATTGTGTCCGTGGCGAAGACTCCTTCGTTCGCGCCCATTGGGCCAGTGCCGGTCCATGGCGCGTCCCCTTTGTGTGGCAGCCTTATCGCCAAGAGGCCTTGGGCCATGCCGACAAACTTTCCGGCTGGATGAATCAGCTGCTGGAAGGCAAAGGCATGCGGTCTTGGCGAGAATTTCATGGGCGGTGGAATCGACTGCTGCCTAGTCAAGACCTGCCGTGGCCGGGGTTGTGCCAAGACTGGCCAAGGATTCAAGACGCACTTCATCAGTCCTGTGCAAGGCTGGCCCAAGAGCCAGCCCTTGAAAACACGCTCTGGCGCGTGGCGCTTGAAACCTTCCAGACCCAGGACAGGGGCTAGATCGCGCTAGAATTGCGGGTTAACCGGCCTTTTGGCCAGCTTGCCGCTTCCCTTCATTTCTGGATCTTTTTTATGAAAACCGCTCAAGAACTCCGCGTTGGCAATGTCGTCATGATTGGCTCCGACCCCATGGTCGTGCTCAAGGCGGAATACAACAAGTCGGGCCGTAATTCGGCCGTGGTCAAAATGAAGATGAAGAATCTTCTGACCGGCTCAGGCCAAGAGACCGTGTTCAAGGCTGACGAAAAGTTTGACACCGTCATGCTCGACCGCAAAGAGGTCACCTATTCCTATTTCTCTGACCCCATGTATGTCTTCATGGACGCCGACTACAACCAGTACGAGGTGGAAGCGGAATCCATGGGCGACGCGTTGAATTACGTGGAAGAAGGTATGGCCTGTGAGGCGGTCTTCTATGAAGGTCGCGCCATTTCCGTGGAACTGCCCACCACCGTGGTGCGTGAGGTCGCTTACACCGAGCCCGCTGTTAAAGGCGACACCTCCGGCAAGGTCATGAAGCCCGCGCGCATTTCGCCCACCAACTTTGAGGTTTCGGTTCCTGCTTTCGTGGAAATCGGCGACAAGATCGAGATCGACACACGGACAGCGGAATACCGTAACCGAGTGAAGTAATGTCATTTCTTGAAGCGGTCCAGGCCGTTGTCGGTCAGGCCGCCATCAAGACCTTGCCAGCTGATGTCGAACCTTATGCGGTGGACTGGCGTAAGCGATATGTTGGTAAGCCACTCGCCGTCGTTTTCCCTTCCAACACCCAACAGGTTGCCGACATCGTTCGGCTGGCGAATCAACATCAGGTCGCCCTGGTTCCTCAGGGCGGCAACACCGGACTTGCGGGCGGTGCCACACCGGACGCCTCGGGCCAGCAGCTGATTCTTTCACTTGCGCGCATGAACAAGGTTCGCGCGCAAGACCCGGAGAACAAAACCTTAACCGTTGAAGCGGGCGTGACCTTGCAGCGCGCCCAAGAACTTGCCGAAGCCATGGGTCTTTTATTCCCTTTAAGCCTTGGCGCCGAAGGCTCCGCCACGATTGGCGGCAACCTTGCAACCAATGCTGGGGGTACGGCCGTGCTTCGTTATGGCAATGCCCGTGATCTCTGCCTTGGGGTGGAGGTCGTGACGGCGTCGGGTGAAATCTGGAACGGACTTCGTGGCCTTCGCAAAGACAACACCGGCTATGACCTACGGGATTTGTTCATTGGTAGTGAAGGCACTCTGGGTTTGATTACCGCAGCGGTACTCAAACTTTTCCCCAAGCCGAAGGGCGTGATGACCGCGCTGGCCAAACTCCATTCGCCAGCGCATGCGCTTCGCCTGCTGCAGATTGCCCAGGCTCGATGTGATGCGGCCCTGACTGGCTTTGAGTTTATGTCACCGGTGAGCACCCAGCTGGTGGTTCAGTATTTCCCGGATGTTGCCCGCCATGGCGCGCAGGTGATTGGCGGCTCGGATCAAACCGCATCGGCCAGTGTGCTTCTTGAGATCTCGCATCCGGAATCGGAAGAGGCGGCCACGGACATGCTGGAACATGTGATGGCCAAAGCCCTGGAGGAAGGGGTGATCACTGACGCCATTGTGGCGCAGTCGGTGGCGCAGGCGAAAAACCTCTGGCATCTTCGCGAGACCATCACCCTCTCGGCGGCGGAAGACGGGCCGCACATTAAACATGACATCGCTCTGCCGATTTCATCGCTGGTGGCTTTTATTGAAGCCATGGATGCCGAGATGCTGCACGCCTACCCTGGTATTCGTCTGATCAACTTTGGTCACTTTGGTGATGGCAACCTGCACTACAACATTGCCCCGCCGCCCTCGTTGGCCAGTGGCCTTGACGCGGCGGCTCGACGTGCAACCTACGCCAGGTTTCTTCAAACCCATGAGGACGATATTCGCAGGCGAGTCCACGACCGCGTCGTCGCGATGAATGGTTCCATCAGCGCCGAACACGGGCTGGGCCAGCTTCGCCGTGATGAGGCTAGGCATTACAAGAGTTCGGTCGAGCTTGAACTGATGAAGGCGGTCAAGCGAGCGCTGGACCCCAACGGCCTTCTTAACCCTGGCAAAGTGCTGTAGTCGGGGCGAAGAAAAGCGGCGACAATACAGCAATCACTCTCGGAGTTATCGATGTCTTCTAAACCCCGCAACGCTGTGTTGAGGAATTTTGTTCCGGTGATTCTCTCTGGGGGGTCCGGTTCAAGGCTTTGGCCGTTGTCGCGTGCGCTGCGCCCCAAGCAGTTTTTAGAAATCACCGATCAACTCACACTTTTCCAGCTCACCCTTTCTCGACTCAATGGCCTGACGGATCCTCTTTCGCCGATCGTGGTGGCCAACGACGACCACCGTTTCTTGGTGGCGGAACAGTGCAAGTCTCAGGGGGTACATCCCAAGGCACTCATTCTTGAGCCTTGTGCACGCAATACCGCCCCTGCCATTGCTGTCGCGGCCATGGCCGCCCTCGATCATTCCGGGACATCCGCAGCGGCTGACGACAACGACCCCGTGCTTTTGGTGTTGCCCTCAGACCATGTCTTGAAGGACATCGCGGCCTTTCAAGCTGCTGTGACTGTTGGCTATCAGGCGGCATGCGAGGGTCTGATGGTCACTTTTGGCATCGTGCCCACTCAAGCGGAAACTGGCTATGGCTATGTCAAGTCGTCTTCGGAATCACCGTCTTCCGGCTGCCATCGAGTCGCAGCGTTTGTGGAAAAGCCTGATCTCGCCGCTGCCGAGGGCTACCTTCGCGAAGGCGGATACTTCTGGAACAGCGGTATGTTCATGTTCAAAGCCTCGACCTATCTTGACGAGTTGAAGGCCCATCAGCCACTGATGCTTGCGTCGTGTCAGAAGGCTTTGGCGGCCGCGAAAAGCGATCTTGATTTTGTTCGCCTTGATCAGGCGGCCTTCGAGCAGTCGCCTTCAGACTCCATTGACTATGCCGTGATGGAAAAAACCAAGAAGGCGGTGGTGGTGCCGCTTGACGCCGGCTGGAACGACGTCGGTGCCTGGTCTTCGGTCTGGCAGGTTCATACCCAAGATTCTCATGGCAATGCCACTCGTGGCGATGTCATGCTGGAAGGCGTGAAGAACTCCTATGTCCACGCGGATTACCGGCTGGTTTCACTCCTGGGAGTGGAAGATCTGGTGGTGGTCGAAACCTCAGACGCGGTCTTGGTGGCGAGCAAAGACAAAGCCCAAGACGTTAAAAAATTGGTGGATCGTCTGAAGGCGGAATCCCGCACCGAGCATCACAGCCACCGCGAGGTCTTTCGGCCATGGGGGTCGTATGACGCCATTGGTGTCGGTGATCGATACCAGGTGAAACGCATTACCGTTAAACCTGGTGCGAAGCTGTCTTTGCAGATGCATCATCACCGTGCAGAACATTGGATCGTAGTGAGTGGAACAGCCTTGGTGACCTTGGCCGAGCGGCAGGTGCTGCTCAGTGAAAACCAGTCAATCTACATTCCTATCGGGGAGAAACACTCCTTGGAAAATCCAGGCAAGGTCAACCTTGAACTGATCGAGGTGCAGTCTGGTTCCTATTTGGGTGAAGATGACATTGTTCGTTTTGAAGACCGTTATGGCAGGGCGGCCAAGCCATGAACATTCTTCTCACGGGTGGTGCGGGCTATATCGGCAGTCATACGGCGGTGGCGCTTTCCGCCGCGGGGCTGAATCCGGTTTTGCTGGATGATTTTTCGAATAGCCACCCCGAAGTCCTCAATCGCCTTCACACCATCACCGGCCGAAATCTTCCGCTCATTCAAGGCGATGTCGCGAATGTTGCTTTGGTTGCCGATCTTTTAAGGCAGCATCAGATTCAGGCCGTGATTCATTTCGCCGCCTTCAAGGCGGTGGGTGAATCAGTTCAGCAGCCTTTGAAGTACTACCGCAACAACATGGGTGGTCTGTTGGGCTTGCTTGAAGCGATGACGCTTGTTGGCTGCAAGAAACTTGTGTTTTCAAGCAGCTGCACGGTTTATGGCGAACCCGCAAAAGTTCCGGTCACTGAAGACATGCCCACGGGTTACACCAATCCTTATGGCCATACGAAACTCATGGGCGAGCAGGTTCTGCAGTCCATGGCGGCGCTTGACCCATCTTGGAAGGTTGCCATTCTTCGTTATTTCAACCCGGTGGGCGCCCATGAAAGCGGGCTCATTGGTGAAGACCCCGTTGGGATTCCCAACAATTTAATGCCCTTCGTGGCCAGGGTCGCAGCCGGACGACTTGGCCGGGTCCAGGTGTTTGGTCGCGACTACCCAACGATTGATGGCACGGGGGTGCGAGACTACATTCATGTGATGGACCTCGCCGAAGGACACCTTGCCTCGCTCAACGCCCTGGATTCGGTAGGGGGGCACTTGGTGAATCTGGGTACGGGTCAGGGTTCGAGCGTGCTCGAGGTGATCGCCGCTTATTCGAAGGCAGCAGGCCGTGAGATCCCTTTTGATTTGGTGGCGCGCAGGCCTGGAGACATTGCCTCGGCCTACGCCGACCCAAGCCTCGCCAAGCATCTTCTCGGATGGTCATCGAAGCGAGACCTGATCGAAATGTGTCGAAGCAGCTGGAACTGGCAGATTAAAAACCCAGCAGGGTACGGCCCCGAATCGGGGTAGTCCCAGACCATCGAATGAACCTAAATCAGGAAGAAAGCGAGATAAGTCCTTGATTTTTTGAGGTTTGTGTTAGAAACTCGGGGCCGAATGACCTTCCTTATCCAGAACAACTGTCATCCTTGCTGACCAGTGAATGACTAAGTTTGAGCATCCTCTTAGCGCCGATTCGTGTGCGCCACCGCTTCTGACTGAGTCCAGTCAGGAACAGTTTTCGACTCGCGTTCGGAATTGGATTATTGCGGCTGTCGTTGTTTTTGTGTCGGTCATTGTGGCCTTGGCCCTGGCTCGAGTGGGTGAGGGCGAGGATGTGAACAGCGCGGAGTATCGCTTCAAGGCGGCCTCGGTGGGCACGCAGCCAAGTGCGCCGCTGGTGAAAGCACCGGTTGGCATCCCCTCTGAAACGGTTGCCGCGCCGTCATCGGGCAAGGCCACACCTCGGGAAGCCCCGGCAAACAAGGGTTTCACAGTCACTCAGGCTGAACAGTCAATGAAACTGTGGGTAGAATTGTGGTCCGCACGACGCACGGACGACTATCTGAAGCTCTTTGATCCAAGCTTTCCCAATCGAGACGCTTACGTCAAGAATCGTGCAGCAAGAATCGCCGCAGCCAAATTTATCGAAGTGCGGATTGAGTCGCCAGTGTTTAAAGAACTTGGAAATCATGAAATCGCTGTTGAATTTATTCATCACTACCGATCCGACACCTTTCAAAGTCGTGACCGTAAAGAACTGGTCTGGCGGCTGTCTGCCGAAGGCCCAAGGATTGTTCGTGAGCGAAATCTTCCAAACTAACTTTTCGGAAATCCATCGAGAGCCACTGCCCACATGAGCCAGCGCCGCGAAATTTCCTCTTTGCTTCGAATGGCTCGAGAGGCCCAGCGCCTTGACATTCGAACACTCTCTCGTCGGTCGGGGGTCCATCAGTCGCATCTTCTTGCCATTGAGGAAGGGCGCTCGGCATCATTTCATAATGTCTATTACTGCAAGGTTGCAGTCATGGCCTATGCCAAAGCCGTCGCTCGGCGTGACCAGGTGACGGCCCTTTGGAACGACGAGGATTGGGAGCGAGACGCCTGGTCCGAAGACGCCGATGGCTTCGGCGGGCGACAGGGGCAAGGCGTGGACCTTGCCATTATTCGAACACCCATGCATTACTTCGTCACGTTCTCAGTGGCGGTGGCGCTGGTCTTGTTGCTGAATAACCTGCGTTATTAAACCTTAACCAATTCACAACCCATCTAGTCAAAGACCGGACTGTCCGCCAAGCAGCGGGCGGCTTGGTCTCGCGGAGACAAGATCAGTCCCTGATCAATGGGCCATTCAATTCCAATGGATGCGTCGTTCCAGGCCACGGATGATTCCGATTCCGGGTGGTAGTAATCGGTGGCCTTGTAAAGAAAATCGGTGCCGTCTTCCAGAACAACAAAGCCGTGTCCAAAACCGGGCGGAATCCAGAGCATCTCGCCACGGCGATCATTCAATTCATAGCCTGCCCAGCGACCAAAGGTTGGCGATGAGCGACGAAGGTCGACCGCCACATCCCAGACCGCGCCTTTCGCGACGCGAACCAATTTACCCTGGGCGTGGGGCTCGCGCTGAAAGTGGATACCGCGCAGAACACCTCGATTGGAACGTGAGTGATTGTCTTGCACGAACTGGATGGTTAGCCCGGTCGCTTCGTTGAAGTTTTTCTGGTTGAAGCTCTCAAGGAAAAATCCGCGCTCATCCCCAAAGACCTTGGCCTGAATGAGAAGGACATCGTGAAAGGGTGCGAGTGGCTTGACCGTAAGGTTGCTTGACATCAAAACACCCGATCATTCAAAAGATCGAGAAGGTAGCGGCCATAGCCACTTTTGGCGAGGGGTTGTGCAAGCGCCTCAAGCTCTTCGTTGGTGATCCATTGTTGACGCCATGCAATTTCTTCGGGGCAGGCAACCTTTAGGCCTTGCCGTTTTTCAATCGTCTGGATGAACTGCCCCGCCTCAAGCAGAGACTCATGGGTGCCTGTATCGAGCCAGGCATGGCCTCGGCCCATGACCTCGACATCCAGTTTGCCTTGTTCTAGGTAATGACGATTCACATCGGTGATCTCAAGTTCACCACGTGCCGATGGCTTCAGTGATTTGGCAATATCAATCACCTGTTGATCATAGAAATAAAGCCCTGTGATGGCGTACCGTGACTTTGGTTGCAGCGGTTTTTCCTCAAGCGAAACGGCACGACCTTGGCTGTCAAATTCCACCACGCCATAGCGTTCAGGGTCTTGAACGGGATAGGCAAAGATACTGGCTCCTGACGTTCGCTTGTCCGCCTGTCGCAGAGATACGGCAAGGTCATGACCGTAGAAGACGTTGTCACCAAGAATCAATGCGCTGGCGTGATCACCGAGAAATTTCTCCCCAATGATGAACGCCTGTGCAAGGCCGTCGGGCGAGGGCTGAATGGCGTAACGAAGAGAGAGCCCCCATTGGCTGCCATTTCCCAAGAGCTGTTCAAATCGGGGTGTGTCTTGCGGGGTGGAGATGACCAAAATGTCTCGAATGCCTGCAAGCATCAGTGTCGTCAGCGGATAAAACACCATGGGCTTGTCATAGATGGGCAGGAGTTGCTTGGACACCGCCAGTGTTGCCGGATGAAGCCGCGTGCCTGAACCGCCCGCGAGAATAATTCCTTTACGATTCATCTTGGTCGTCCTCGGATTCGTCTTCGGAAAAGTTCAGCAAACGGCCAACCGTCATGGCGACATCGTCTTGCCAATCCGGAGCCTCCACACCAAGCAGCTTCGTCAGTTTTGAATGGTCGAGCCTGGAGTTTTTAGGCCGCATGGCCTTGGTGGGGAAGTTGCTGCTGCTAACAGGTGTAATTTGTTGGCAGGCTTTCGCATGGCCATGGGACTTGGCGGTGTTGATCACGAGCTTGGCGTATTCGAACCAATTGGTGGTGCCATGGGCGGTGCAGTGATAGATGCCCGATTCAAGGGGTTTGGTCTGGCTTGAGCCAAAACCTGGTGTGGCCAGATTCATCAGATCAAGTGTCGCCAGCGATACCGTGTCCACATGCGTAGGGGTTCCCCATTGGTCATTGACCACCTTGATTTCTTCGCGTTCAGAGGCAAGCTGAATCATTTTCGTCAAGAAGTTATCGCCATGTTCGCTGTAGAGCCAGCTTGTGCGAAGAATGAGATAACGGCCGTTGACCTGCATGATGGCTTCTTCGCCAGCACGCTTACTTCGGCCGTAAACGGAGACCGGCTGACAGACATCAGACTCATTCCATGGCCGTTCGCCGTCACCACTAAAGACATAATCCGTGGAGTAATGAATAAGCCATGCGTTAATTTTTTGGGTGACTTGCGCAAGCACCCCGGGTGCTCTGGCGTTCACGGATAAGGCCGTGTCCTCGTCATCTTCCGCCTGATCAACCGCGGTATAGGCGGCCGCGTTAATGACGAAGCTTGGTCGAAGATCCATCAATGTTTCAGTGATGCCTGCTGTGTTGGTCAGGTCGCCACAATAATCTTGGCTGTCGCGGTGAAGGAAGACATGCTCTGGCATGTCTCCAAGCTGTGCCTGAAGCGACTGGCCAAGCTGCCCCTGCGCGCCAAACACCACAATCATGAAGCCACCTTCCCGAACAACGTTTTTCTCTGCACGTCTTGAACCCAGCCCTGATGGCTGAGGTACCAGCGAACGGTCTTTTCAATGCCGCTGGCAAAGGTCTCTTTGGGCTTCCATTGAAGCTCATTGGCGATCTTGGTGGCGTCAATGGCGTATCGGCGGTCGTGCCCGGGACGATCGGGAACCAAGCGGATGAGATGCGAATGAGCGCCACCCGCTTGTTTCGCGGTCTCTGGCGAGAGCCGATCAAGATGACCACAGATTGTTTTGACAATCTCGATATTAGGAATTTCGTTCCAGCCACCGATGTTATAGACCTCGCCGGGGGTGCCTTTGGCCAAGACGGTTCGAATGGCGCTGCAATGATCGCTCACATAAAGCCAGTCGCGAACATTGAGCCCATCCCCATAAATGGGCAAGGGAAGTCCGGCCAATGCATTACGGATCACCAAAGGAATCAGCTTTTCCGGAAATTGATAGGGGCCGTAATTATTCGAACAGTTGGTGGTGAGTACCGGAAGACCATAGGTGTGGTGCCAGGCGCGAACCAGGTGGTCGCTGGCCGCCTTGCTTGCTGAATAAGGACTGTTGGGCTGATAAGGGGTGGTCTCGGTGAAGGCTGGGTCTTGCGGAAGGAGTGACCCATAGACTTCGTCGGTGCTGACATGCAGAAACCGAAATTGCTCAGCATCCGATGGACTCAGGCTTTTCCAGTAGCCTAATGCCGCCTGCAGCAGTGTGAACGTTCCTTGAATATTGGTTCGAATGAATTCCGCAGGCCCTTCAATGGAGCGGTCCACATGAGATTCGGCTGCGAAATGCACGATGGCCCTTGGCCGGTGTTCCCTAAGCAACTTGGCGACCAGGCTGGCGTCCGCGATATCCCCTTGAACAAGCTGATGGCTGGGATGGCCGGAAAGCGAGGACAGATTTTCTGGATGCCCGGCGTAGGTGAGAAGATCTAAATTGATAATGCCTTCGGGCGGCAGGCCCGCAGTGTCATGATTTTGAAACCAATCGAGCACAAAATTTGAGCCAATAAAACCTGCTCCGCCAGTCACCAGCAACATGATGGACTTTTAGATTTTAAATTGATCGATCGTTTGACCAGCCTCGAGTTGGGCCGAAAGCCACTTGGGCTTCTTGCCACGCCCCGTCCAAGTGGCACCGGTGGCTGGGTCTCGGTATTTGGGCGCGACGGTTGCTCGCCCGTCTTTGGATTGGGTTGCCCCGGTTTTTTTAGCTCGCGACGAACTGCGCTTGCCAGTGGTTCGCGGGCCGGATTTGCGACCTCGCTTGCTGCCTGCTTTTGGCGGGCGACCTGCCGCCAGACCAATGTCCTCTGCAGTGAGGTTATAGAGTTTCATGAGCCGTTTTATTTCAACGATGGCTTCTTTGGTTTCCTTCACCAAAAGAAGCTCGGCTTGTTTTAAGTATTTTTCGGCCTGGGCCTTGAGTTCAACATATTTCGACATGGCAGTTCCTTTGGAATATTGATGCAGTATAACCAAACCATCAGTATTCTTTTTTAATCAAATTAATAACCGGCTTAAAAAAGACCTAAAATTCGGATGATGAAGCAGCGGTTGCAATCTCAATCACTTGAAAGGTTCTGATGAAGATATCGATCGTGGGCACAGGCTATGTGGGCCTGGTCACCGGCGCCTGCCTGGCCGAGGCTGGCAATAATGTCCTATGTCTTGACCTTGATCATTCGAAAATCAAGATCCTGCAAGACGGCGGTATTCCTATTCATGAGCCCGGCTTGCTCGAAATGGTTCGCAAAAATGTCGCCGCGGGAAGACTTCGCTTCACCACCAATATTGAAGAGTCGGTGCAGTTTGGCTTGGTTCAGTTTATTGCGGTCGGAACCCCGCCGGATGAAGACGGCTCGGCGGATCTGAAATATGTCGTGGCGGCTGCACGGGACATTGGCCGTTATATGACCGGTGAAAAAGTGGTGGTCGACAAGTCCACCGTGCCCGTTGGAACTGCTGATAAAGTTCGTGATGCCATCGCCAGCGAATTAAAGACGCGAGGTGTCGTCATTCCTTTTCATGTGGTCTCGAACCCCGAATTTCTCAAAGAGGGTGCGGCGGTCGAAGACTTTCAGCGCCCTGATCGAATTGTGGTTGGCCTTGATTCCGACCGCGCCGAAGAGGTGATGAGGGAAATCTATGCCCCCTTCCAGCGTAATCACGACAAACTGATGGTGATGGACGTTCGTTCGGCAGAACTTACCAAATACGCGGCCAATGCCATGCTGGCCACTCGAATTAGTTTCATGAATGAACTGGCCAACCTTGCCGAATCGCTTGGTGCGGATATTGAACACGTTCGCCGCGGCATTGGTTCGGACACACGAATTGGCTATGGCTTTCTTTATTCCGGCTGTGGTTATGGGGGTTCGTGTTTCCCGAAAGACGTCAAGGCCTTGATCAAAACGGCAGCCAGTTATGGCCATGATCTGAGGGTACTCAATGCGGTGGAGGAAGCAAACGATAAACAGAAAAGTGTTCTGGTCAATAAAATTGTTCAAGCGTTTGGTGATGATTTAAGCGGTCTGCGTTTTGCGGTATGGGGCTTGGCGTTCAAGCCCAAGACGGACGATATGCGCGAGGCACCCAGTCGAATTGTGATTCGTGAATTGATTCGCCGGGGTGCGACGGTATGCGCCTATGATCCCGTCGCGATGAAGGAAGCCAAGCGAGTCATTCAAGAAGCCATTGATTATTCCGATTCCCCCATGGCGGCTCTCAAGGCATCGGATGCCCTGGTGATCATGACTGAATGGCGTGAATTTCAGAGTCCAGACATGGAAGAAATGGCCTCATTGCTGACGACGAAACGGGTGTTTGATGGCCGTAATGTTCTTGATCCGCTTCTCGCGAAGCGTGCCGGGTTGATCTATACCGGCATTGGACGAAAAGTCTACGCGTCTTGAACCAATAAGGTTTTGGCGAAGGTAGATCGGTTCACGCATCTCGACTAAGGCAGCTGAAGCGCCACCGCCACAACACCCAAGCCGACACTAAAGAGCAGTGTCGTGAGCATTCCAATCTTGAGCTGAA
>CAYWPQ010000021.1:0-10965 GCA_964460315.1 uncultured Bordetella sp.
AATCACCGCATTACCATCAATCGTCAGGTTGTTGCCACCACCAACAATCGTTCCACCCGTGGTCACGATCGACGCGCTTAATATGGCGTCCGCTCCGAGAATTACATTGTCATTAAAGTTTTGAGCGCCTGAAGTCGATACAAGACCGCCGTCAATTGAAGTGTTCCCACCTGCGTCCGTTGTGACGCTTGCAGCATAAAGCGCATTACCAAAAACGGTTTCACCGCTTGTATTAACAACAAGGTTTCCAAAGGCATTATCCGCGGCGCCAATGGCGCCGGTGAAGCTTATGTTCGAGTGATCGAGAGCCTCGAGAGTGAGGTCAACCGCTGAACCCGACGTGTTCACTGACTGTCCAAACTGAAAACCACCTACGGCCGAACTTAGTGTGACATTTCCTTCAAGGATCACATCATCGAAATAGCGCTGTGGCCCCGCCGTCGTTGTCACGTTGTTTGAAATAAGCACAGAGCCTGCGGCGTCCGTCGTCACGCTTGCAGCAACCACAGACCCGTTAAAGTCAGTAAGGCCGGAACTGTTGACGACCAAGTGGCCAAGATCGGCATTGGCTCCTGTGCCAACATTTCCGCTGAAGATTACATTGTCGGCGGTCACCGATAGATTGTTCGACGCACCTGCGACTGAAGTCACATTTGATCCAAACGTAACATTGCCCGTCGCTGTGTTGATCGAAATGTTTCCAGAAACAATCACGGCGTCGTTGTATGTCTGTGCGCCGAGAGTGCTGACATTTCCACCAATTCGTGACGTTCCCGCTAGATCAGTTGTGACAGAACTTGCATTCACGTCAGCTTGGAAGTTGGTCTCTCCTGACGCATTAACCACGATTGATCCAAGGCTAGAATCGGCAGTGGTAAGACCAACCTGCCCTTGGAAAGTTACGTTCAACGCTTCCACGTTAAGCGTATTTGCCTGAAGCGAGTCAGAGTCGATCGAACCGTTAAACACAACATTTCCACTGGACGCACCTGTGGCGTTGAAGGTGGTGGGGTCGAGCAAAATCATGGGCCCATTAAGGGTGATGTTTCCACCCTTCGACGCCACGTTTTCAGCAAACTGGATGCTTCCGTTAGACACACTAAGGGTGACATCACCGTTATTTGTTGTTACCCCAGAGGTGCCCCCGACTGTACCCACCGTGAAGGTCTGCCCACTTCCAAAGGCAAAATCTGACCCAGCTCCCGTGATATTGGCTGCGATGACATCGATCAGGTTGCTGGGTGACGTCAGCGCGACTGAACCATTCAGAACCAGCTCAAGCCCGGCAGCACGAATGGCCCCGGTTGTTTCATTCTGAGTAATTTGACCAACGGATGAAATCAAACTAACGCTACCGTTACTTGCCCCGTTCGTTCCTCGAACGTCGATGACGCCGTCTACCGCGAGGTTTGCCCCGCCAGAGCTGAGCGTTACATTACCCGAAAGCCCTAAGGACCCGTCAGCAGAAGTCGATATATTTCCGGCGACAAGGTCACCGGAGGTCGTGGTGATCGACACCTGACCCGAGCTGGTGTTGGTTTCTCCCGCGGTGTTGATGTCGTAACCAGAGGAGTTAAAGCTGGTTGAGGTGATGGTAAGGTTCGCACCACCCGTTGTAACACCGGTCGGATTGACCTGACCGATTGCGAGCGCGCCTGAAACATTCAGAACAACATCACCCGTGGCGTTCGAGGCAAAGGTCGTAATCCGGTTTCCTGCCGCGGTTAGGTTGAAGTCTGCAGCACCGCTTAGGCCCAGACCGGATACGTTAACCAGGTTCGCGCCCGCCGCCTGCGTCACTTCGGCCGACGAATCCAGCGCGGTGAGAATTGCACTTCCCGCGCTTTCAAGCCGATCGATTTGGAAGCCGTTAGCATCGGTAAAGCGTAGCGTTCCAGAAGCAAGCGTTACACAATCCGATGTGGTCGACCTAAAGTCAACAACGTCGACATCGTTATAGATCGACGAGAGCGTCACATCTGCACCTGAGTCGTTTCGGGTTGCAACCGTAAGCTTCAACGCAGAGATATTGCCTGCTCCGCTCTGAGAGGTAATATCCCCAGCGCTGACAAGCGAAATGTTGTCAAGAGTCGATAGCTCCCGAACGGCAAACCCATCTGCGTCTCGATAATCGACACGATTTCCGAACAGGCTCGTACCTGCCCCGTCTAGCGTTTTAATGGTGAGGACGGAGATATTATTCAAAGGATTGGTGAGGTCAACCTTACCAATGCCTGGCGTGTCAGATCGAGTCTCAACGTTCAACGCTCCGCCCTGGATTCGTCCGTACGCAAGGGCCTGCGTGACGTTACCCCCGGCGTAGACATTAATCACGCCACTCTGGGAAATGACGTTGCCCAGATTGATTCGTCCTTGCGGGGCGCTGAGCGTAATATTTCCAGAGTCCGTTTCGAACAGCAAAAGCTCGCCCTGGAGAATGTCATTTTCTCGAGCAGTAAGAGTCAGCGAGCCGGTTGATCCTGTACCGATTCTCTGATCACCAGTGGTTGTAACAATTCGAGTTCCGTTAAGAACAATATTGCCACTGTCCGAAGTTACGTTATAGAGAGCGTTAAGTAGTTCAGCTGCGTAAAGGCTTACGTTGCCCGACCCTGTGATGATCTCCCTTGTCATCGATAACGTACTGTTGAGTGACCGAAAATCGATACTCCCCGCCTGGGTTTGGATGACCTCGTCAGCATAGACGAGCCGTTCGCCAGCAATTGCCGTGATTGACGTGTCCGCCCCGACGTTAGCGACCGATCCTAGCTGTAGGTTGTTTACGTCTCGAACGAAGATCCCTTCTCCGGTTGAACACAGGTAAACAAATTGCGTGAAGTCGTTATGTCGACTCCCAAGCATGATGCTTCCAGTTCCACCATCGAGAGTTGTCGTGCCCGTAACTGTCACGGAGCTATTTGAATCACCGGACGAAAGATCAGCATTTTGATAAATACCCGACTCCGCACTCAAGACGAGGAGGCCCAAAGCCCCTGCAGACACGTTCAATTGATATTCACCGATTCGAATCGAGCCGTTACTTGTCTCAATGGTGGTGGGGCCGGCTGACGAAACATTGCCAACGAATTCCAGCCCTGAGGCCCCAACCCCAAGTTGGTCGCGCAATGTCAAACCAGTTGATGTGCGGACGTTGAGTTGGCCCAATTCGTCAATTTCGGATTGCTCGATAACCGCCGATCCAATATCGCCAGACATCCGACGCACTCTAAGAGTGCCGCCGGCGCCCTGGGTAACGGCACCAGATATGTTTGCCAGCTCTGAACCAAAAACGACTCCGCCAGACAGAGCGGTTACGTTACTTGTGGTAACCGAGGTTGCATTTACGATTGAAACAGCGACATTACTTGAGTCTAACGTTGAGACGTCGCCAAGCAATGAGACCGTATTGGCGCCGCCAAGAGCATCGAACACAATCGCACCTGTGACCCCATTCACAGTGGCGTTAATTTCAGAACCCGCCAGCTGTGAGATTCCAGAGCCAACTAGCGTGATATTTCCGCTTGCGCTGATTGAATTGGCGCCAATGGAAAGCGCGCCTGCACCGGCGCCACTCGAATTCGTTGATTGAATGCGAATGCCCCCCTCAGAGGATACGGTTCCGCAGACACCTAACCCTCCGGCTGAGTCATACAAGTCCAAGTCAAAATCCGTTGGCCCATTAATCGCAACATTTGCGAACAACAGGTGGCCAATTCGGTTGTCTTCGTTTGCGAGATCGACCGTGCCGTTAATTCCTTGCGAGGCATCGCCAATCGTTACGCTGGTAACATTAATTCCGCTACCAACGGTCTGTGAGACATTCCCGTCAACAAGTCCAACGCCGCCTGGAGTGTTGTCTCCAAGCGTCAAGCCACCGTTCGGCGCGATGAATTCGGGGAGAGTAATATCAGTCGTACCGCGAATCTTCAGTGCCTGAGAGCTAGTGCTCGCCGTTCTTATCGTGCCCAGCAGCTCAACCGCTCCGGCTTGCGATCCGTCGTGCGCAGTAATCGTGATGGCACCCTGAGCACTACCCGCAGTTGCAAGGCTCGCACCTGATCCGCCTAACGTTGTGTCATAGCCAGAGGCCACGATCACGCCATTGCTTCCCATGCTCACGCCACGCCCGGAAAGTTCGATGTTCGAACCGCCCGAGGAATACCCTCCAGCAGCAATGGTTTGGTTGGCAATCGAAAGCACACCACCTTTTGTGGTGATCGAAATCTGGCCATTCGCAGTACGAATATCGCCAACTAGATTTAGGCCTCCAGTGCTATCGAATACCGTAAAGGCAGTGGCGGCACCGACAACGTAAGCGCCGCGATCACCGGGGTACTGCACGAAGAAGGGGCCAAGCCCTGCAAACTGGTTACCCACAGAGCTAAGGTTTACGGTGTCGCGCGCTGAAGGGTTGTCAATTCCCGGATTGTTGCCGTCAAATCGAATACCGGAGAGATTCCCTGTGGTGACGATCGATGAGGTCGCGCATTGAGTAATTGCGCCGGAGGAATAAAGCCTTACCCCTGTATCACCCGCAGTGATGTTGCCCTGGATCAAAAGCACATCTCGGTTTGTATCCCACGTGACTCCAGAGCTTCGAACAAGTCCATTCCGAATCTGGACGGAACCGTTAACTGCCTGCAACTGTGAGCCAGAAAGCGTAGTCAACGCGTAATAACTGTTGATGGCAATGTTGCCAGAATTCGCCTGGACCAATCCTTCTACTTGCAATGTAGAGGGTGAGACACCGTAGGCGTAGAGGTTGATGTTGTCGCCTGCTGATAAGTCCCCGAGCTTGTTGATGGTGTTTAGATGACTACCTAAATTAATGCTTCCCCCAACACTGCCTTTTAGATAATTAACATCGACAATGGCATTAGAGTGCGAGACGTTACCCAAAAGCGTCTCGGCGGCAAGGCCGGCAGAAACATTCACGCCATTCGCCGCGGAACCCGCAGTAATACTGGTTAACGTTGCGAAATACTTCGAAGTGACCAATGGGTTGTTCGCATCCAAACCTGCCTGAATAGTCTCGGTTTGAACCCTGCCGAACAAATCGGTTCCGACGACCGTAAAGTTAACACTCGAGGCGTCTCCGTCAGCTGTTAGAACGATTCTTCTGCCCTCAGTGAAACTAATGTTCCCGTCTGGGGAGATTGTTCCAGGAGCATTGCTTAAATCCTGCGAAACTACCAATGATCCGAAGTGAGCAACCTGTCCTAAAGTAAGGTTGCCAAGCGCCATATCAACGTAATTCACCGTGACATTACGCGCTCCTTGGAAAATAAGGTTGCTTGAGCTCGTGCATAAATCAAGCGTACCACCCAAAGATATGTCGGAGCCGTTTGTTCGCAGGACTAAATCGCCACTTTCAGCCCGGAGGTAAGGAGAGGTCGATTCGATCGACTCGGCGATGATCTTCACCGAAGTGCCGCGGATATATTGATTGTTGAGAACGGCCTTGCCTTCGGTTTCGATCACTGTGTTTCCAACCGAACCGCTCCAAAGGCTCTCCCGATTCCAAATTCCATGCTGTCCGGACGAACTAGTCGTGAAGCTGAGGTTATTGTTTTCCTGATCGGCATCACGAATATAAAAAATACCGTCGCGACGGAAAACACCAACAGCCTCAAACTCATTACCCTCGTTTGCGAGATCAACTCCGCCCGAACCCACTTGATAACCGCGAACCGTTCCCACCTTTATCGAACTGCCGGACGCCTGGCTGATGTTGCCCCGTATGTATCGGTGGTAGTAGAAAGGGTGACCGTTATAAGTGTATGTTCCCAGATCGAGAACCCCCCGCGCGCCTTCAGATCCAATGGTCACATTCGGAAGAACGAGGTCATTAGTGTCATCGAAGGTTACACTGGTTCCTGCAACGATTGACCCGGACATATTCACCGTCCCGCGATTGGTCTCCGAAGCATAGTCAGAGCCGTAAACCGTAACGGATCCCGACGCGTTCAGAACCGAACCAGCCCCCTGGGTGATGCCGCGACCCTGGACGAGTAAATTGCCGTCTGTGGCGGTAATGTCAAAGTTACCAAGCGTAAGGATTCCATTGACAGAGGAGCAGCCCGTTTGCAGTACCACGTCTTTGGCAGACACATCGCCCGTCAAGGTTATCCCTGACGCCCTTCCGCGCGCGGCAAGAGCGAAGTTCTCACCAACAAGAACACCCGCTAGTTCATCAATGATGTTGGAGTCGTCTGCAATCGAAATTGTTTTAGTGGAGGCGCCTTTCAACGCCTTCACATCGATGGTGCTTGGAACGAACTCTACCCGTCCAATCTGAGCAATTGATCCATTGACATTGACCGTTTCGAGAGTACCACCGCGGCCAATTTCAAGTGTCGCGTTCGGGGCAATTACCTGACGGATTTCCACAGCATTGCCGCTGGCAACAGAAGCGTTTTCGATGAGGACCGCAGAGCGCACACCGTCGAATGCTGAGGTGCTAAGAATTCCGTTTAGCACTACCTGACGGCCACAGCCGTCAATATAAATCTGACCACTACCCGCATTTATTTGCGTATAGATCCCATCTGAGGAAGTGGTTCTTCCACCCTGGGTGATCCCACATCCATATAGGGAAATATTTCCACCAGAGGAGATTAAGTCATAACCAGATCCAATGGTTACCAACCCGCTCGTTGAGGTAACCGAGATGTCACCACCGTTGGACTGCATGTTGTAGGCATTACTGGAAGAACTGAGTGTCAGTGGATCAAGCGAATGGAGCGTTATGGAACCGTTGGTTGTATGTAGGTTTCCAGTGTGCGAAAGGGCCCCCTGAGATGCATTCAAAGACAGGGGTGCGCCGTCTGCAGACAGTACGATGTTTATTCCCAGCCCAGTAATATCCTCGTCATTATTTGCGTAGTTTGCTGTCCCATCCGTATGAAGCTTGAAGCCAAGAATACCCGAGATGCACGCACTGTCTTGAGTTGCGCCCCTTCCCAAACTGACCTGCCCCGTCCCTCCCTCACTGATGAAGCTCTCCGCCGCCGTTCCGTAGCCCACCTGAAGATTTGCAACACTCTCTATCGAGATATTCCCGAGGCGTTCCGCGCCAGCGCCGATGCCAAGAGCGTTACCAACCGAGAAGTTGGCCTCGGACTGGCCAAAAACATAGAGATCAGAGAGGTTGGCGCTATTTCCGACGAGCTGTCGTTCAAAATCAATGTCGCCATTTGCGCGGTAGATGTGAAGATTCTCTGCAAGCGATGTGTCGCCTGTAAAAAGTATCGATCCATTACCTGCGGTAACGTCGAAGACCACAGTATCAGAGGCATTTGACGTGGTTCTTCCGATTTCTGCCAAAGCCGAATTAATTGAAATTCCGGTCTGATTGGTGCTTATGTTCTCGCGAATTCTAGTCACATCTGACTCGGTCACGATGACTGAGGCCAGCTTCTCAACATCACCGACCGACATATTAAACAGAACATCTGCAGTACCAGCCGTCACGGTAAGGTTGTAGCTCTGGTCTGAATTGGAATTAATTTTGGTTTCGAACTCGATATCGCCAGATGTCGCGCCAGAAGTGATAGTTCGATCTCCCATCAGAACGGCATCCTGCGCTTGCAATAAAATATAGCCCCCCCGGCCTGCATCCGCAGTTCCGCGCGGGACACCGCCGTCGGCCAGCAGATCACCATAGAGATAAATTGTTCCACCGAGCGCTCGCAGATTGATTGCGCCAGCATTTCCAGCGTTACGGTTTACTGCACCGGCTCCTGCTGAAGCGTCACCGCCTCCAGCGTTGACGATACCCACAGACAGGTTTCCAGACGTTGCAATCAGCAGAACATCACCGCCTGAGCTTCCGACACCAATTCCGCTATTTGCACCCACGGTCGTGACGTTTTGGAGACTCATTTGGGCAGCTGAAATCTCAACCAAACCGGAGGAAGTCGATGTATTAGCTCTCGCGGTGGTGATGATATCGACCCCACTTTGGGCAACCACAGCGCCGGATGAGCTAATTCGTAGGGCTCCACCTTCCAACACTATGTCAGCATCAAGGGTGATGTTTGATCCAGTAATGACGGCCCCGTCACTACCCTGACCAGCTGACGTGTTCGGCCCGTAGATGGAGCGTTCAGACCCCGGAAGACCAAACGTAAGGCTGCCCGTCTGTTCGTCACCAATCGTGATAAGACTCGTCGCCTGAACGTAGCCGAAGGTTGCGTCTCCGCGAATTTTTTCAATGGAGATCGCACCGACCCGCCCAGCGGTCACATTGATAGCGTCGGCGACACTGACGTCGCCAGTAAGAATGATTGACCCGAGCGAACCCGTCGAGATGACTGTGAGGTTCCCTAGTGCCGTAATGTCGCCCGAACCCTCAACACTCTGAGCGGTCGAAACGTTAAGGTTCGTACCAGCAAAGATATTATTGTTTAACGTAACGATGCCAGAGGAAGTGATCTCTATCCCAGCTGAGCTGGCGTTCATTAGACCCGAGACATTAATCCCACCTCCCGTAGAGGTAATTGCTATCCCACCAAGGGTCGCATTGATACCACCAGAGACCGAGACCCCTCTCGTTGATGTCAAACTGACATCGCCCGTTCGCGCCAGCATCGTGCCGACAACGAGATCGTTGCTATTCGAAAGGCTAATGGATGATGCGTTGACGCTCACCGCCCCGATGAATTGGTTGTTCGCTGTGAGTGTTACATCTTGTCCTGCAGTGAAACTGCTTAAGCCGCCAATCTGAAAGACGGAGCCCGCCCCCTGGCTTATGTTCCCGTCCTGAGCGGTAAAGCTAATACTTCCCGAACCAGAGGCGAACAGCTGAACATTCTCGGCCACCCTGATGCTGTTGTTGGCAAACAAGGCGAGTTGATTGCCGCTAAACCAGGCGAGTGAGCCGTTGAAGAGAATATTGCCTTCCTGGGAGGAATTACTTGACGTCGTAATCAAGACATTCGTGTTCGCGAGCGCATTCAAGAGCGTCTGCGTATAGACGATGGAGTCATTCCCCGTCGGACCGTTACCGAACTGGGTGGTGTAGTTAACGTCGGTGGCGGAGCCCGTTTCAATTCGAATGTTCGAGGGATCTAACAACAACGTTCCAGTGCTACCAATCGGCGCCCGAAGATCAACCGTCCCCAGGAACTCCAAAAGCCGCTTGCCGGAAACTTCCGCAAAGCCACCGTTGCCGCCATTGGGGCCGCCACGGGCAAGAATCTCGCCCTCGAAACGTGTGCGGTCATCTGCCCACACAATCACTGTGCCGCCGTCGCCTTGGTCCGTGGCGTCAGCAAAAAGCTTGGCGCCTTTTTCAACAATGGTTTCAATGGCGTTTGCAACAGACGGATTTTTCCCCTGTAGGCCACCACCAATCAATGCCGTGCCACCACCTTTGGCACCAGAGACGTCCGTCACGCTGGTGTCTTTCAGAACCACGCGGTCTCCGGTCACCTCAATGGTGCCGCCCTTACCTTTGGCTGACGATGCGTCAATGGTTCCCGAGCTTTGAACGGTACCGCCTTTGGCGGAAAGGCGAATGGTGCCGCCTTCGCCAGCTTCAATGCCGCGCGCCTGAATAATTCCCGTGTTGTTAATGGCAAGGCTTGCCAGTTCGCCGGCCGCTTTGACGGAGAGCAAAACGGTGCCGCCATCTGCACGGATGACGCCGCCGTTTTTAATGTAGCCATTCAGGGTGGGGCCATCAATTTCAATCTTGATGGGGCCGCCCAGATCAAGGCGAACTTTTTCGCCAGAATTCAAAGAAACCGTGCCGCCTGGCGCGGTCATCTTGCCCACGTTTTCAATCTTGGCCGCAATGGCCACAATGAAGCCGCCGTCTTTCGTGGCGATCTTTCCTTCATTCACAATGGCTTTGTTCGACTTACCTTCAAAACGGTAATTGCCGGACATGAAATCTTCGTTGCTGATGTTCAGCGTGGACGCGACAAGGGCGGCCACGTCAACCGTTGAATTCTTTCCAAACACCACACCAGCCTGGTTCACCAGGAACACACGGCCATTGGCGGTGATTGCACCGCGAATCACTGAAGCTTCGCCACCCAACACGCGGTTCAGGGCGGTTGCCGTTGACGAGGGCTGATTGAACTGGACTTTGTTGCCTTCACCGATGTTGAACTTCTGCCAATCAATGGCCATTTTCGAAGTCAGCTGATCGATGGTCATGGTGGTGCCGGACTGGCTGATCTGGCCGGAACCTGCGGTGACCTGGCCACCGGTGGGCAATTCGGCCATGGCCCCAGGCGGGCCAAGAATCATCAAGGTACCGGCGGTGACGGCAGCCAGGCCGCGTGGGCCTGCGCGCATCGATTTGGATTTACCACGAGATTTGGTGATCTCTGACGCAACCTGCCATAGGCAGAGCGTGGTGTTCCATACCACTCGGTAGATTCGATTAAGAGAGCCGGGTCCGTTCATGCAATTGCCTCAGTGATTCAAAGTTAACTTGTTGTGTTCGATGTAAAACGTTGTTCGTTTCGCTGTTCTTCGTGCTGCTTAAAACGTTTTGGTGACGGATATCCAAAGCCGTGGCTCGCGGTCATCCGGGTCACCCACAGCGGGGCCGCCGGAGCCTTGCCATGCGGCAACGGCATCAAAGTCAATGCCAAATCGGTTGTATTTCAGGCCAAGGCCATAGCCCGAGATGCTGCGGCTGCTGGTGCCGTCGCTTTCCTTGGTCTTTTTAATGCTGCCGGTGTCGTAAAAGACATAAGGCGTGGCGCCGTAGTCGTGGAAGGTGTAGCGCAGTTCAAGCTGAGCGAACCAGCCTTCTGGGCCGCTGACTTCACCCGTGGGGAAGGCGCGGATGGAACCTGGGCCGCCAATGCCAAAAAAGCCTGACTCATCAATGCTGTCAGAGGCCACCTGGGTGGAGAACCTGAACGACGCCGAGTAGTTGTTGTCAATACGCTGCAGACGGCCCAGGTCAAGGTTGTATTTCGTATAGTTGTCCGACTGCTTGGG
>CAYWPQ010000021.1:11065-15700 GCA_964460315.1 uncultured Bordetella sp.
CGGGCATTTCTTTCCTGCGAACGAATCAGGGGGTAGGACACGGCGAATCCGTAGCCGCTGGAGTCACCCTTGGATTCGACCGAATCGTATTCTTTGCCAAGTTCATAGTCACTGCGCATCACGTTCAGGTTCATGCGCAGGCCGTTCGGATGCAATGGGAATTCATACGCCGCCGACACCACCGAGGTGTCACGGTTGGTGGTAAGCGCCGTGACGCGAAGCACGTCACCGAACACAAAGTTTCTGGCGTTCACCAGGTCAAGACGGAAACGGTTTTTTCCCGAAGTTTCACTACCAAAGTTGTCGTAGCCCACTACAGCAGAAAAGCTGTCTTCTTCGACCATCCGCATTTCCAGGTCACCGGTGCCCGGTGCCTTACCGGGGCGAACCACGGGAACGGCCACGTAGCCGGGCATGTCGTCAAGAATCAAGGCGGTGCGTTCCACCGAACGGGCCGCAATCACTTCACCCGGCACCATGGGGGTGAGGTATTTCTCTGCAGCAGGAAGCGGAGTCTTTTGGGTGTCCACCTTGGCGTAGTTCTTTTGGGCTTCCGCCATGCGCACGTTGAAAAGCGCGTCAATTTCATTAACGACTTTTTTCAGTTCAGCTTCGGAAAAATGAACACCCATGATCTTGATGACGTCTTCAAGGGTGCGGTTACGCAGTTCCTGAATTTCATTGGCGGGGTCAAGGGCCGGGGCCAAGACCGCAGTGACTTCACCAAAGCGGCCCTCAAGCACTTCCACCTTCACCACACCTTTTTTAATGTCCTGTTCGGGAAGGTAGGCCCGGGCAAAGGGAAAGCCTGCCTCGCGGTAGCGCGCCGAGATGGCGTTGGCCATGTCTTGCAAGGCGGCAAGATCAACCGACTGGGCAATGAACGATGCAATCGATTCCTGAAGCTGCTCATTGCTGAAGATGGTGTTGCCCGTAATTTGAACGGCTTTGAGCTCAAACTTCTGGCCGCCCGCTTCGGCACCGGCCAGAGGGCCGCCGTCAAGCTTAAAGGGCGAGGATTTGAGGGGCGGAGAAATGCGCGGCTGGGTGGGTGGAATCAAGACATCCGGCGAGGGAAGCCTTGCGGGCTGTTGCGCCAAGGCAACGCTGGCTGCGACGATGGTCACGCCCCCACCAATCAGGGACCGAACAACTCTTGACACCTTGCGATTCACAGGACTTTTTTTCATTGCTCCAACCGATCAAAAAGGGTGTTCTAGACAAGCAATACGTTGCCTTCACGCAGTATTTTCCACGCTCGCCTAATATAGCCGAAGTGCCTAGGTCTTAGACGGAAATCCGGTCGTCAGAATTCAAAAAAGGGTTTGTCCCGATTTTTGGAAAATTCGCACCAAAATGGTGAGAAATTACTAACCTGCGAGTTGCTTTTCGATCTCGGGCGGGAAGTTCCAGCCGGCCAGATTGGCCTGATTCAAAAGCCCAGCCGTAAGCTTCAGAACGGAAGCTTCGGGCAGTGACAGCAAATAACCTGAAGACCCCGGAACCCGCCAGATAAACTGCCATGGCGCCCCCTTTTCCTTGGGGGGCGTCAGGTCCACGCTGGGGCAAAGCCCGCCGGGCGCAAAGACAGCGACTTTAGGGTCCGGTGGCGGCGGGGCTTCGCGGTCTGAGGGGTTGGCCTTCGCCGCTTGGAAGTCCGCCGAAAGGTGGGCCTTGCTCATGGCCCCGGCCAGCTCGGGAATGACCGACTGACTGGCCGCTGGGGGCTCACGGTGCTTAACAATCAAGCCCGCAAGGCCCTTGGCCAGGTTGAGTGTCATCTGACGCGTTAGCCAGAGGCGGGCCTCTCGCGGGGGTGTCAGCACAAGCCGCACCCAGATGCGGTCCTCGCCGTCGGAATACCCCATGGTGAAGGTGCTGACGGCCTCGGGAGCGGCTTGCATGGGGGCTTACCTTAGGCCTTGTCCAGCCCTTTACGCTTGGACAAAAGGTCAGTCAGGTTGCTCAGCGACATCAGGTGGGCGTGAATCAGGCCAATTTCCGCGGTTCGGAAGAGGTCAAGCGCCTGGGCGTCGGGCAGGCTGCGCAGCTTGGCTTCGTCAACGATTAGAAGGCCCTGCAGGCTGTAGTCGTCGGCCTTGTCTGACTTGATGGTGGCCGTGGATTCGATCAGAAGATCCAGCGCCTTGACCTTGTTCACAAATTGCTGAGTGGCCAAAGACTGCTGATGGAATTCGGTCAGGAACTGGGTCACTTTGTTCAGAGTTTCGGTGGGCTCTTCGTCTTTGGTGAACAGGAATTCACCGGACTTTTCATTTAAGCCAGGAAACTCTTCGTCAAAACAGACAATCAGTTCGCTGTCATCGGCCTGAGCCAACACAAAGGGATAGCGACGAACATAGGCTGGAACGTAACGCCCAAGCCATTCGCCCTTGGCATCCACATGTTGGTTTTCCTCACCGGGCAGACCAAGCAGCGCCACGGGCACGATGTCATCACCGGCAACCTTTAAAAAGATGATGGGAAATTCGCGGCTGGCAAGGCTGAACTCGCCGGCAAGAAGCGGCACCGCCAATGCGGTTTTTGAAAACATCACATTGGTGCTGGGCTCGTAACGAAGTTTCTTGTGTGCCTTGCGGTCAAGCACCGTTGTTTTTTTGTAAAAAAGATTGTCAGCCAAGATAAGCCTCTTAAAAAGTTAATGAATGACTGCCGCGTTCCCACCGGATTCAACACTGGCGCGGCATGCCAAGGCCAAAGTCTACCTCAGCGGCCAGTGATCAACCCAGCAGCATTGATGATCAAAGCCGGGCATCAGCCGAACGCTACCAGCCACCCCCGTCTTCTTTTCATAGCTTTCAGCCACCCAAGGCGGAACCACCTCATCCCGCCCACCCACCCAGTGCACCTGCGGAATAGCCCGAAGCTTGGCGCCGAAATCCGCAGGATTAAGTGAATGCGTCATGGGCGTCAGCCGAAGTTTTTCAGTCCACTGCGCATGATCAAGATTGCCCGCAATGGTGGTGATCTGACCCACATCGGATCGACGCGCGGCCACCAAAAGCGCCACGGCCGCCCCACCCGAATAGCCCACAAGATGCAGGCGAAGCGGCTTGGCGATGTCTGAGGTGATGCGCTCGATCAGTTGATCTAACGCCAGGTTGGTGGAGTCAATCACCTGGGCCGAAAACCGAGCCGAGGTCCAGTCCCGCTGGGCGCATTCGGAACCTGCCGATGGTGTTGACCGGGGCGTTGGCTTTTCAGCTTCGCGGGCCATGTACTGACAGGGCCTTCCCAAATAAGCCACCAAGCCCGATCCATCCTTCAACGCAAGCCGAAGTGCCAAGGGGTTGTTGGGCGTTGGGTCGAGCGACGGTCTTCTTGACGACACCCAGGCAAGACCGTCGCCTTCGATGTACACCGTCAGCGTTGTGATCTGGCTCGGTGTTGGGTTTGAGGCCGGCATGGCGTAGGCCAGCGTGAAGTGCCCCGCATCAATGCGCCCCCACGACCATCCTGCGTCGATGGCAAGGCGCTGAGCATGTTGGGTGCGATCCGAGGCAGACGGAATGCTGCTACAGCCGGCAAGAGCCAGAGTCAGAAGCGCTGCAATCCAAACGTACGGGGAAGCTTTGGGCATGCCCCGATTAAACCATCCCGTGTTTCTTCCAACCAATAGCGCTTAAGATCTGAGAATGTTTGATCCAACCCTGATTGTTGCCCTTGAAGCCCTGCTGATTTTTGGCGGTGTCGCGGCCTTTGGCTATTGGCAGCTGAGATCCATCAAAAAAGACCAAGAGCGTGCCAAGGCCGAACGCGAGTCAAAAAAGAACGACTGATCATGATGCCCTCCCCCGACACCATCAATCCGCTCACCGAAGCCATTCAGCTTTCCGTCGCACCCGTCTTTTTGTTAACCGGCGTCGCAGGAATGCTCAATGCCCTGGGCACACGCCTGGCCCGCGTGATTGACCGCACGCGTTTTCTGGAAGACCGAATGATGACGTCGACCCCAGAGACCAACCCCAGGCATGACCACTTTCTTTTGGAACTGGATTCACTCGACACACGGAAAAAGGTCATCAACGGCGCCACCGCATTGATGGTGATCTGCGCGGTGTTCATTGGTCTGACTGTGGTGGAGCTTTTTTATTCCACCGGTATGCAGGGCAGGCTTAAGCTCACCCCATGGGTGTCGGTCACCTTCATTTCCGGGTTCGCCTGCTTTATTGCTGCCTGTGTGCTGTATCTGATTGAGATTCTTTTGGCCTCAAAGAGCTCGCGCTACAAACGAAAAGGGTTGGATCGCTGAAGCTTCCAATCAAAAAATGGAAACAAAAGACAGCCAAGCCCAATCGCTGTAAACGCCATGGCCCAGTCACTGGGCGTCGACCCCCCACCTGAGACATCCAGAGCCAGCCCAAAAATGGCTGGCCCAAGAACGCCGCCGCCACCAAAGCCGATCAGCGAGTAAAGCCCCATGGCGGCGCCCTTCACCTTTGGGTCTGCCGAGGCCACGAGCCCCGCCGTGAGTGTTGCGGAATCCGCCATGATCAACATCGAATGCACCGCCAGCAGCACAAACACCAGCCACCAGAAACTTCCGGCCGATAACGACATGGCAATGCCCACCAAAGAGGTGGACAACATCACCAACACAATCCAGAAGCGTCG
>CAYWPQ010000021.1:15800-19203 GCA_964460315.1 uncultured Bordetella sp.
GCATAGGTTGAAAACCCAAGCAGCGACAGGATATGCGCCACCAACAAAGCAATGGCAACACTCTTAACTTGCATGCACAATGTCCAACATGATTCGTGGCTTAGTTCAGATCTTATTGTTTCAGGGCTTAGGCGAGATTATCTCGAAAGCGCTGGGTTTACCAATTCCCGGCCCGGTGGTTGGGCTGGTGCTGCTTTTGGCCATGCTGCTTGTGCGCGGCAAAATTGATCCGGACCTGGACATGGTCGCTTCGGGCTTTGCGCAGTACCTGGGGCTGCTCTTCATTCCAGCGGCTGTTGGCGTGGTGATGTTTATCCCTCAGCTGGCCCAGCATGGCCTGACCATCGCGTTGATTATTGTGGTGAGCGTGATGCTCTCCATTGCGGCGTCGGCGCTCACACTAAAGTGGCTCGCGAAAGACAAACCATGAACCAGGGCATGGGTCTTTTAGAGCTTCGCGAGATCTGGGTTTATCTGACCGGATCGCCGCTGTTATCGCTGATTCTGACTCTGGTGGCCTATCAGCTGGGGCTGATGATCTACGAGCGCTTTGACAAGAACCCACTGGCGAATCCCGTGGCGATTGCCATGGCCACTGTCTTGATCACCATCACCCTTTTGAAGATGCCTTACGCCAAGTACTTCGAAGGCGCGCAGTTCATCCACTTCTTGTTGGGCACCGCCACGGTGGCGCTGGCTGTTCCCATCTACAAAGGCTGGCATCTGTTAAAAGGAAGGCTCACCCCGCTTGCGCTTTCACTGGCCGCGGGGGGTGCTGTGTCGATTGCCAGCGCTGTGGGGATGGGCATGGCGTTGGGTTTGCCACAAGAGCTACTCACCCCGTTTTATGCGAAATCGGTCACGGCCCCCATTGCCATGGGCGTTGCCGAAACCATTGGTGCATCACCCACACTCACCGCCGTCTATGCGGTTACCACTGGAATCATTGGCGCGATTGTGGCGCGTTATGTGTTGGACTTTTTTAAGATGACTCACTGGTGGCAGCGCGGGTTTGCCATTGGCGTGGCCGCTCACGGCATTGGCACCTCACGCGCTTTTTCAGTCAATGCGGAAGCGGGCGCCTTTGCAAGCATTGGCATGGGGCTACACGGCGTTATTGGTGCGGTGGTGATTCCCTGGCTACTCTGAACCAGGCGGCGTACATCGCCGGCAAAGAGAGCAGCGTTAGCGCCGTGGCCACCATCAGTCCACCCATGATGGACACCGCCATGGGCCCCCAAAAGACACTCCGGGAAAGCGGAATCATGGCCAGCACCGCTGCGGCCGCAGTCAGCACGATGGGCCGAAACCGGTGCACGGCCGCCTCAATCACGGCCGTTCGGTCAGCCACCCCACGGGCACGGTCTTGCTCAATCTGATCAATCAGAATGACTGAATTGCGCATGATCATTCCCGAAAGCGCAATCAAGCCCAGCAAGGCCACAAAACCAAAGGGTCGATCAAGCACCAACAGTGACGCGGCCACACCGGCAATGCCCAAAGGCCCAGTTAAGAAAACAAGCACCGCACGAGAAAAACTCTGCAGCTGAATCATCAAGAGCGTGAAGATGACAAAGAGCATGATGGGCATGCCTGCGGCAATGGATGCCTGGCCTTTGCTGCTTTCTTCCACCGCGCCACCAATATCAAGACGATAGCCAGGTGGCAGCTTCTGAATGAGCGGCGCAAAGGTTTTCATCAGCTCTAAGGTCATGGTGGCGCCCTGCACACCGTCAATCACATCGCCTTGCACGGCAATCGAATATTCCCGGTTTTCACGCCAGACCACACCGGGTTCCCAGAGCATGCGAACCGTGGCCACCTGATTCAAGGGCACGGGCCGACCCGTGCTGGAAGGCAAAATGGTGTTGGAAAGCTCGGCCACCTGGTCTCGTTCGCTTCGAGGAAGCCGCATGACAATGGGAATCAAGCGGTCGGATTCCCGAAATTGACCAATGGGAACCCCGCTGTACTGGGCCGCAAGCACCTGGCTGATGGACTGCTGCGAAACACCAAACTGCTGGGCGCGAACAGCATCCACATCCACACGAACCACAGGAATCTGTTCGTTCCAGTTGTCGTTCACGCCACGCATGCGCGGGTCGTTGCGCATCACGGTCTTCGCCTCTTCAGCAACGCTTCGCAGCACACTGGCATCTGGCCCCACCACACGGAACTGAACGGGGTAAGGCACGGGTGGCCCATTGGGCAAAAGCCTGGCTCGAATGCGCACCTCGGGGAAGCTGTCTTCCAACATTCTTGGCAGGGTTTCAATCAGGCGTTTGCGGTCTGCCGGTGACTTGGAAAGCACGATCGCCTGGGCCACATTGCTCTGGGGCAGGATCTGGTCCAGCGGCAAAAAGAACCTTGGCGCACCCGTGCCAATCCAGAAATTCACACTGGCCACGCCATCCGCCGCAAGAATTTTTTCTTCCACTCGCTTGGCCATGGATTCACTGGCCGCCACGCTTGAGCCCTCTGGAAGCCAGACATCAATCATGATTTCTGGCCTTGATGAATCGGGAAAGAACTGCTGCTGAACCTTACCCATGCCAACGATGCCAAGTGCAAACACACCAATGGTGAGAACAATCGCCGTCTTTCGGTAATCCACACACCATCCCACCAGGGTGCGGAATCGCCGATAAAACGCGGTGTCAAATTGATCATGGTCACTGTGAGCGTGCTTGGGTGCGCGCAGCATCTTGTAGCCCAGGTAAGGCACGAAAATCACGGAGACAAACCAGGACACAATCAAGGCAGCAGCCGTGACCGCAAAAATTGCAAAGGTATATTCACCCACGGCAGATTTCGCAATGCCAATGGGCAGAAAGCCCGCTGCGGTGATCAGGGTTCCGGTCAGCATGGGCATGGCGGTAAGGGTGTAGGCCGACGTTGCCGCGGTGACCCGGTCGGCGCCCTCTTCCAGTTTACGCACCATCATCTCCACCACAATGATGGCGTCGTCCACCAAAAGCCCAAGCGCAATGATCAGCGAACCCAGCGAGATCTTATGCAGCCCCACACCCCAGAGATGCATGATTAAAAAGGTGACCGCAAGCACCAGAGGGATGCTTACCGCCACCACCAGCCCAGGACGAGGGTCAATGCGCCATGGGTTCTTATGCAGCCCCAAAGAAAGCAGGCTCACCGCAAGCACAATCACAATGGCTTCCACCAGCACGGCAAGGAATTCATGGACGGAGTCCGCCACCACCTTGGGCTGATCTTGAATCTGGGAGAGCCTCACCCCAGCAGGAAGTTCAGTGGCAATGACATGGCTTGCCTTGGCAAGCCGCTTGCCCAACGAAACAATGTCGCCGCCCTTCAGCATTGAGACACCAAGGGCCACCACCTCTTCCCCTTGAAAACGCACCTTGGTGATGGCGGGGTCAACCGTGGC
>CAYWPQ010000021.1:19303-21193 GCA_964460315.1 uncultured Bordetella sp.
CCACCACCTCTTCCCCTTGAAAACGCACCTTGGTGATGGCGGGGTCAACCGTGGCGCGACGAATGTCGGCAAGGTCCCCCAGCCGATAAACCTGACCCGCGATGGTGAGCGGTAACGCACGAAGTTCATCCACCGACTTCAGTCCGCCATCAAAGCGAAGCGCCAGCGAAAACTGTTGGGTGTCAATGGCACCACTGGGCTCAATCGCGTTTTCCGCCTGAAGCTGAGCCGCCACCTGCGGGATGGTTAAACGGTAACGGGCAAGCTTTTGGCGTGAGAGCTCAATATAGATTCGCTCGTCTTGCAGGCCATAAATTTCAACCTTGCCCACGTCCTGCACACGCAACAGCGACTGGCGAACCTGCAAGGCAAAGTCACGCAGATCGGCCGCGGTGTAGCCGGGTGCCGAAAGCGCATAGATCACGCCATAGGTGTCGCCAAAGTCGTCGTTGAAAAACGGCCCCTGAACCCCTGACGGAAGGGTTGGCGCCATTTCACCAACCTTCTTTCTGACCGTGTACCAGACCTGGCTCACCTCCGAGGCGGGCGAGCTGTCCTTGATCTGAAAAATAATCACCGACTCGCCGGGCTTGGAATAGCTTCGGATTTTGTCGGCGTAAGGAATTTCCTGAAGGGTTCGCTCAACCTTGTCGGTGACCTGGTCTGCCATCTGCAGGGCGGTGGCCCCCGGCCAGACCGTCTTGACGACCATCACCCGCCAGTTAAAGGGCGGGTCTTCGTCCTGACCCAGCTGAAAAAACGCCCCCACACCCATGACCAGCAGCACCACCATGAGGTAGCGAACAAAGGCGGGATGTTCTAGCGCCCAGCGGGAAAGATTGAACCGTTCACGAAACACGTTGGGTCACTGCGCCTGTGAGAACACGCGAACCTGTTCGCCTGGGGTCAGCACATGCATGCCCGCCATCACAATCTGATCGCCGGCCTTCAGACCCTGACGAATCTCGACCCACTGCTCGTCGGCACGGCCAAGGGTGACCGCCACTTTTTCAAGCTTGCCAAGCTGCGTATCCGCTTCGCTGGGAATGAACCGGTAGACCGCTTCGCCATTCATCACTGCGGTGATGGGCACCCGAAGGCCCTGCGGCGTGGCTGACAACGCAGTCGACGATGTTGCAGACTTCGAAGACCTTGACTGGCCAGCGGCCAAAGGCGCAAGCGTCAGACGAACCACCGTCTGACCTGGCGAGACCAAAGCCCCTTCAGCAACGGCCGTTGCCAAGACACGGCCCGACTCAATGGCACGAAGCGTCATGAAACCCAGCTGATCCACGGTAACTTCAAACTTGGCGCGCGCCAGCATGAGCTGTGCCTTGCGCCGTTCGATCTCTGCTGGCGAAATAAAACCCTGTTGATGGAGCGCATCAAAACGCTTGAAGTCAGCTTCGGCAGCATCTAATTCCGCCTGGGCCGCGGACATCTGAAGCCTTGCGGATGATTCCGAAAGCGAGAGATCCGCCGGGTCAAGCCGGGCCAGCGCCTGGCCCGCCGAAACAGCATCGCCCTCTTTCACCAGCAGTTTAAACACGCGACCCGCTGCATCAAAACTTAAACGGGAAGGGTCTCGAAGGGGAGTTGCCGAACTGAGCGAAGAAGGTGCCGGCGATGAGCCAGCGGAGGCATTCACCGAACTGGAGCCCACAACAAAAAGCTTCACCTGCTTCAGGGGAGTTGGCTTTTCCGCTTTTTCGCCACAGGCTGCCAACAGAATGGAAGCCGACAAGGCAAGGAATACACCATGCTTGAACATAAGCTCAGACTTTCCTGCGTGTGAAGGTTAGAAAACGATAGCGCAGATCAGAGGCCTCGCTCACCTGCCAGGGCGCATTTTCCGAAGCCCAAAGGGTGAGGTCGATCGGTGGAAAAAAG
>CAYWPQ010000021.1:21293-25578 GCA_964460315.1 uncultured Bordetella sp.
CTGCCAGGGCGCATTTTCCGAAGCCCAAAGGGTGAGGTCGATCGGTGGAAAAAAGGCGTCCCCCTGAATGTCAAGATCAACTTCCGTAATGTCGAGCTCTGTCGCAAACGGAAGCGTTGCATTGTAGATTTCCGCACCCCCCACCACATAAAGGGGCGCATTGTTCGAGAGGCCGTTTTCGGCAAGCTGCATCATCTCGGCCACCGAATGCACTACCGACACCTTCGCACCAAGGGCTTCTCCCGCAGAAAGCACGCTGGGGTCGGGCTTCCATTGAGGATCACGCGTGATCACCACGGTGTGCCGATTCGGCAGGGGCTTACCCAGACGATCAACAATAGAGTCGAAGGTCTTGCGGCCCATGGCCACCATCTGGCCGGTGGTTAAAAGCTTGAAGCGCTTCAGATCTTCCGGCAGATGCCAAGGCAGGGTGTTGTTCACCCCAATCACATTTTCTTTGGCGACGGCTGCCAACAAAATGACCGAGGGCCGCTTGTCTGCGAGGGCTTGCGTCATGGCTTCAGTCACCTAAACCGCAACGGGCGCTTTAATTGCGGGGTGGCACTCATAACCCATGATCTCGAAGTCTTCGAACTGGTAATCAAAGATGGAGTTGGGCTTGCGGCGAATGTGCAGCTTGGGCAGAGGGAAAGGCTTGCGTGACAGCTGTTCGCGGGCCTGATCCAGGTGATTGGAATAAAGGTGGCAGTCGCCGCCCGTCCAGATGAAGTCCCCCACATCCAGGTTGCACTGCTGAGCGATCATGTGGGTGAGCAAGGCGTAGCTTGCGATATTGAAGGGCACACCCAGGAAAATATCGGCACTGCGCTGATAGAGCTGGCAGGAAAGCTTCCCCTCGGCCACATAAAACTGAAAGAGCGCATGACATGGGGCCAGGGCCATCTGGGGAATCTGGGCCACATTCCACGCCGAAACGATGAGTCGTCGCGAGTCGGGGGTTTTTCGCAGGTCGTCCATCAGCTGGCTGATCTGGTCCACCACCGCATGGGCATTTGCTTCCGTGGGCGCGGGCCAGCTGCGCCACTGCTTGCCATAGACCGGGCCAAGGTCGCCCTCTTCGTTGGCCCATTCGTCCCAGATGGACACGCCATGGTCTTGCAGGTAACGAACATTGGACGAGCCACTTAAAAACCAAAGCAGTTCGTGAATGATGGATTTGGTGTGAAGCTTTTTGGTGGTGACCATCGGGAAGCCTTCCGAAAGAGGAAAGCGCATTTGATAGCCAAACACAGAGAGCGTACCGGTGCCGGTGCGGTCGGTTTTTTGCGCGCCATGCTCCATCACATGGCGCATCAGATCAAGGTAGGTCTGCATGGTTCGTAATTATCGAGCTACCCGCAGCGCAGAACGAACTCCCGCACGGGCTGTGAGTTCGCCAATCACGCAGGCATGATCGAAGCCCGCCTGATGAAAGGCCTTCAATACCGCAGGTGCGGCTTCTGGACTGACGGTGGCCAAAAGCCCGCCACTGGTCTGCGGGTCACTGAGCAAAATCTTTGCGGATTCAGGCAAGCAGTGTTGCAGCTCCACATCCTGACCATAGCCCTGCCAGTTGCGGGTGGACGCACCGGTGTAAAAGCCTTGATCAATGTAATTCATGACGCCCGGCAAGACGGGAAGCTTTGACATGGCAATGGCGGCGTCAAGGTCTGAGCCGCGCGCAATTTCCAAAAGATGGCCGGCAAGGCCAAAGCCAGTGATATCGGTGAGTGCATGCACCAAGGGGTTGGCGCCCAGGTCTGCGCCCACCGTGTTCAGCTGGGTGGTGGAGCGAATCATTGCGGCATAACCTTCTGCCGAAAGCTTTTCTTTTTTCAATGCAGCGGAATAAATGCCAACACCAAGGCCCTTGCCAAGAATAAGAAGATCGCCTTCGCGGGCGTCTCGGTTGCGGCGAATGTGATCAGGATGGGCAAGGCCCAGGGCAACAAGACCATAAATAGGCTCGACCGAATCAATCGTGTGGCCACCGGCGATGGGAATGCCCGCTTCGGTACAGATGGACTGACCACCCGCAAGAATTTTTCCAATGGTGTCTTTGGGCAGAACATTCACGGGCATACCCACCAAGGCCAGAGCAAAAATGGGTTTGGCACCCATGGCGTAAATGTCTGAGATGGCATTGGTGGCAGCAATGCGGCCAAATTCATAGGGGTCGTCCACCACAGGCATAAAGAAGTCGGTGGTGGCCACTAAGGCCTGCTGGTCATTCAAACGCCAGACGGCAGCGTCGTCACTGGTTTCAGTTCCCACCAGCAGTTCCTTGGGCAAAACGCCTGCAGGCATCTTGGCAAGAATTTCGGACAACACCGCCGGTTCAATCTTGCAGCCGCAGCCTCCGCCATGCGCGAGTTCGGTCAGCCGCTTGGGGGGCTGGGTGGAAGATGAGGCAGGGCTTGAAGGGGTTGAAATGCTCATGATGAATGTCTAGCCAGTGTCTAAAAATCTTTCAGGCCAGGTTCGGCCATTCGACGTACAAGTCTAACCAACTCGTCTCGCTCATGGGCAGGCGAAGTCAGTTTTGGTGCCAATACCCCCAGGGTTTGCCGAAGCTTCTGATTGAAGCCTTCGTCAGCCACAAAGGCCGTGAGCAGACGAGCCAGCCCTTCGACATCACCCACCTGAAAAAGCCCAGGATAGTTTGGCCCCAGCTGACCCAGATGCGCGGGAATGGCCGATGCAATCACCGGACAGCGACAGGCAATGGCCTCAGGCACCACCAGTGCACCGCCTTCGGAAACCGAAGGCTGCAAGAGCGCGTGGACATGGGTCATCTGACGCATGGTCTGGGCATGGGTGAGCGCCCCTTCCACAAGAATGCCCGGATACTTCGAACCCAAATTGATCAGCTCTTGCGCCAGAGTTCGGTCTTGATGGCTTCCAACATGAATGAGGCGCACCGGCACCTTGCCGCCATCGGGGCGGGTTGCCCAGCCCTCTGGGAACGCCCTGTGGAAAGCGAGAAAGGCAGTGCGTGGGTCCTTCTCTTCGCGGATGTGCGCAGCAATCAGAAAGCGAACGGTTTTGCTGTTGGCCGTGATCTGCGGCGCATGGGGTTTGCGCGCGGGGGATGTCTGAAAGATGCAATGGACTCGGTCAGCAAGGTTTGGCCAGCGGGATTGAATCTCGCGCTGGGCTTCGCTTTGCAGGGTGACAATGGTTTCACTGAAGTGAAGCGACTCTTCAGCAGCGCGATAACGATCGGAGCCTTCCAGACCAGGCTTTAATGCACCATAGAGATCAGTGCCTGTGACCACCAGCAGCACCGGAATGTCCGCAGCACGAAAGGCCTTGATTTCTTGATGCGATCGAATGCCATTGAGCACCACCGCAACCGCACGCTGCCCGGACGACACACAGGCATCAGCAATGTCTTTGGGTTCGTAGATGGAGGCATTGATGCCGCTTGCTCGAAGCATCTGGGCATAGCGCGACGCGGTTCGCCAGTTACCCATTCCCGAAGCCGCGCCAAAAGGCGTCAGGATTCGGGCGTCGATGCGGCGTGCCATTTATTCGGGCATGCCAAGAGCAACCGTATTAAAGCCGGCATCAACGTAGGTCACCTCGCCGGTGATTCCACCGGCAAGATCAGAAAGCAAAAAAGCGGCCGTGTTGCCAACGTCTTGAATGGTGACGTTACGACGCAGGGGCGACATGTTTTCCACCAGGTCAAGAATTTTTCCAAAGCTTTTAATACCCGCTGCAGCCAGAGTCTTGATGGGGCCTGCGGAGATACCGTTGACACGAATATTTTTGGGTCCAACGCTGCTGGCCAGATAACGCACCGAGGCCTCAAGGCTTGCCTTGGCCAGGCCCATGGTGTTGTAGTTGGCGACAAACTTTTCTGCCCCCAGATAAGACAGCGTCACCATCGCGCCGCCCTTGTCTTGCATCAGAGGCATAGCTGCCTTGGCCAGTGCAGGAAAGCTGTAGGCAGAGATTTCATGGGCAATGCGAAAGGATTCCCGCGACAGGCCCTCCAGGAAGTCACCCGCGATGGCCTCGCGGGGTGCAAAGGCAATGGCGTGCACCAGACCGTCAAGCTGAGGCCAGTGGGCAGCCAGGTCGCGCATGCACTTTTCAATCTGATCGTCTTCTGCAACATCCAGAGGGAAACAAAGGGAACTGCCGAATTCCGCGGCCATCTCTTTCACCCGTTCCTCAAAACGTTCGTTCTGATAGGTGAAGGCGAGTTCGGCCCCCTGGGCATGACAGGCCTGGGCAATGCCATAGGCAATTGAACGGTTGGACAAAAGGCCCGTGA
>CAYWPQ010000022.1:0-21756 GCA_964460315.1 uncultured Bordetella sp.
ATCACCGATTTTGGCGTCTTCATTGGGTTGCCTGGCAACATCGACGGACTGGTTCACCTCTCCGACCTCTCTTGGTCAGAGAGCGCTGAAGAGGCCGTACGCAACTTCAAAAAGGGCGATGAACTCGAAGCCGTGGTACTGGCCATCGATGTCGAGCGCGAGCGCATCTCTCTGGGTGTGAAGCAGCTCGACGGAGACCCCTTCACGTCTTACGTGTCGCGCTTTGACAAGGGCGATATGGTCAAGGGCACCGTGAAAGAGGTCGACGCCAAAGGCGCCACCATCACCCTTGACACTGATGTTGAAGGTTATCTGCGCGCCTCGGAAATCTCACGCGACCGCGTGGAAGACGCCTCCAAGGTGATGTCGGTTGGCGACACCGTGGAAGCCATGGTGGTGAACGTGGACCGCAAGACCCGCGTGATCAACCTTTCGATTAAAGCCAAAGACTCTGCTGAGACCGCCGAGACCATGCAAAAGATGGCTGCTGAGACATCCGGTGCCGCAGGCACCACCAGTCTTGGTGCTCTCTTGCGTGCCAAGCTCGACGATCAAGGCAACAAAGAGTAATCAATGACCAAGTCTGAATTAATCGCTCGGCTCACCGAGCGATTGAATCAGCGAGGCACACCGCTTGCATCTCGCGATTGCGAGTTCGCTGTGAAAACGATTCTTGATGCGATGACCGAAGCCCTGGGGCATCGCCATCGCATCGAGATTCGTGGCTTCGGCACCTTTTCTCTGTCTCATCGTCCGGCCCGTGTGGGCCGTAACCCGAAATCCGGCGCCCAGGTTCCGGTGCCTGAAAAGCGGGTTCCTCATTTCAAGCCCGGCAAAGATCTTCGTGAACGGGTGGACATTTCCAACCCATGCGATTGATCGCTTTTGTTTTTCGCCTGGCACTCTTTCTTGTGGTGCTTCTGTTTGCGCTGGCCAATACCCACCCGGTGAGCCTGACCCTGGTCCCAGGTATGGATCGCCTGACCTTCGAGGCACCGATGGCACTCTGGGTGGTGGGCATTTTTGCTCTCGGTGTGCTGGTCTGTTTTCTTTACCTCTTGCCCACCCTGGTGAGTGCCTGGCGAAAGCCCGCGAAAGATCCAAATGGAAATTGATCTCGCCTGGCTTTTGGTGTTGCCTTTCTTGTTTGCGCTTGGCTGGGTCACGGCTCGTTTTGACCGCGGCCAGCATGGCCGGGAAATTCGCCATCTGCCCAAAGACATTCTTGACGGCCTTTCGGCCGTACTGACCAACGACCTGGGGCGTGCGACGGAGTCCTTGCTCTCGGCCGCACGATCCGCCCCAGATTCCATCGAGATTCACCGCGCGGTGGGTAACCTTTACCGCAAGCGCGGGCTGATTGACCGGGCCATTGAAGTCCATGAAGCCGCCTTGCAGCAGCCCACGATTGGCGAGAACGACCGGCTTGTTCTTTCCCTTGATCTTGGCCGCGATTACCTTGCCGCAGGCCTCTTTGATCGCGCGGCTGCATTGTTGGAATCGGTGGTTCAGTCGATCGATGCCGAAGCATCGGATGCTGAGGTTACCTCGGCGGCCGCTTCGGCGGAATCGAATACTGGGCGCCTGGGGCTTGCCAATCAGGCCCGTGCGCTCTTGATGGAAATTGCGGACCGCACCCGGGATTGGCCTGCGGCCATTCGCTGGACACAGGAGATGCATTCCCACCGAGCATCTTTTGAAGGCCACAGCTTTGCCCAGCTGATGGGACACTTTCATTGTGAACTCGCCCTGGGGGCGTTGGCCCGTGATCAGCGTGAAGAGGCAAGGCTGGCCCTGATCCAGGCCGAAGGCTTTGATGCGCCCGGCCCTAAGGCACGCATTGCGTCCATTCGTGAACAGATGGGTGATGCACCGCTGGCGGCGGGCACCCCCGAACCCCCAGCGCTTCGCGCCTGCAAGGTTTGCGGTTTTCGCAGCCGACAGCAGCTTTGGCAGTGCCCAGGATGTCATCACTGGGACCAATTCACGCCTGCGAAGGCCTGACACATCCATTTGAAAAGCACATCATGAGCACAGCGCTGAATCATTCCAAGGTGTTGGTCGTGGGCGATGTCATGCTGGACCGTTACTGGTTTGGCGATGCCGAACGCATTTCTCCGGAAGCGCCGGTACCCGTGGTCAAGGTCCAACAGTCGGACGAACGTCTTGGCGGCGCGGCCAATGTGGCCCGCAACATTGCATCGCTGGGCGCCAAGGCCCATCTGATGGGCGTGGTGGGCGGCGATGAACCAGGGCGTACGCTGCATCAGCTGGTTCAAGAATGTGGAATTGCGGACCACCTGGTGGACGACCCTTCCGTGAAGACCACGGTGAAGCTTCGAGTTCTGGCCCAACGTCAACAGCTCCTGAGGGTGGATTTCGAATCCACACCTGACCATGAAGTTCTGGTGGAAAAGCTGGATCAGTTCAAAGCATTGCTGCCGCAGGTCAAGGCGGTGGTGCTTTCTGATTACGGTAAGGGAGGATTGCTTCATATCGCCCAGATGATTGCAGCCGCCAAGGCCATGGGCGTTTTGACTTTGGTCGACCCCAAAGGCGATGACTATCGACGTTACGCTGGGGCCACTCTGCTCACCCCCAACCGATCCGAGTTTCGACAGGTGGTGGGCCGCTGGACCAATGAAGCCGAGATGACCCGAAAGGCGCATCAGCTTCGCGAATCGCTCGATCTTGACCATCTGTTGGTCACCCGCTCGGAAGAAGGCATGAGTCTTTACACCACCCATCAGGGCGCACCGCACGAGATCCATGTGCCTGCCCGGGCACGCGAGGTCTTTGATGTCAGCGGCGCGGGCGACACGGTGATTGCCACGCTGGCGGTGATGCTGGCCGCTGGTGAGCCGCTGATGAAGTCCATTGAGATGGCCAACCGTGCAGGCGGCATTGTGGTGGGCAAACTCGGCACGGCCACGGTCAGTGCCGCAGAACTCTTTTCGGAAGGAACACCATGAGCATCATCGTGACGGGCGCAGCAGGATTCATTGGCAGCAACCTGGTCAAGGCCTTGAACCTTGCTGGCGAGCAGGATGTCATTGCGGTGGACGAGATGTCCGACGCTGACAAGTTTAAAAATCTTGTCGACTGTGAAATTAGCGACTACCTGGACAAAGACGATTTCATCGATCGCATCGAGATGGGGCTTGATCCAAAAAAGGTGAGCGCCATTCTTCATCAAGGGGCCTGTTCCGACACTATGGAAACCGATGGCCGCTTCATGATGGACAACAACTTTCGCTATTCCCGAATTCTTTTGGGCTGGGCGCAAAAGCATCGCATCCCGTTCTTGTACGCATCATCGGCAGCGGTCTATGGCGGCAGCACGGAATTCCGCGAAGAGCGCGCCCTGGAGGCGCCGCTCAATGTCTATGGCTATTCCAAGTTTCTTTTTGATCAGACCGTGCGTCCATTGGTGGCCGGTCGGCCGACAGCACCCGTGGTGGGCTTTCGTTACTTCAATGTCTACGGTCCGCGAGAGCAGCACAAAGGCCGTATGGCGTCGGTGGCCTTTCACCATTTCAACCAGTACCGCGCCGAAGGGCGAGTCAAGCTCTTCGAAGGCCACGAAGGCTGGAAAGCTGGCGAGCAGCAGCGGGACTTTGTTTCGGTGGACGATGTCGTGAAGGTGAACCTGCATTTTCTGAATCAGGCGCTTGCCGGAAAGGGCAAGAGCGGCATATTTAACCTGGGCACGGGCCGTGCACAAACCTTTAACGAGGTGGCCCAGGCCGTGATCAACACCATGGATGGCACCCAGCATTCGGTGGCGCAGCTGGTGAGCAGCAAGAAAATTGAATACATCGCCTTTCCTGACGCGCTCAAAGGCAAATACCAGAGCTTCACCCAGGCCGACCTGACCAGGCTTCGCGCGGCGGGCTACAAAGCAAACTTTCTTTCCGTGCAAGAAGGCGTGAGCCGCTATGTCAACGCTCGCCTTACCGCTTCTTAAATACCGCCTCAGCCTTTACGGCAAGCTGGCCAGGGTCGACAAGCCCATTGGCACCTTGCTGCTTTTGTGGCCCACGCTCTGGGCGCTCTGGCTTGCCGAGGGCGGCTTCCCCGAGCTATCAAGGCTTCTGGTGTTCGTCTTGGGTACGTTCTTGATGCGTTCAGCGGGCTGTGTGTTGAACGACATCGCCGATCGACATGTGGATATTCATGTGAAGCGAACCCAGGAGCGAGTGCTGGCCAGCGGCAAGATTTTTCTTTGGGAAGCGGTGATGGTGGCGGTGGTGTTGCTTGCCGCCTCGGCCCTGCTGCTGCTGTTCTTGAACGATCTGGCGATTCAGTTTGCGTTCACCGCGGCCTTTATTGCTGCAGCCTACCCTTATTTCAAAAGGTTTTTTGCGGTACCTCAGGCGGTACTTGGAATTGCCTTTGGCTTTGGCATTCTGATGGCCTTTGCCGACACCCAAGGCCAGGTGCCACCGATTGCCTGGATGATGTTTCTGGCAAACTTTTTCTGGGCCATGGCCTACGACACCATCTATGCCATGGTCGACCGTGACGACGACTTGAAGATTGGTGTACGCAGTAGCGCGATTGCTTTTGGCCCGTGGGATGTTGTGGCTGTAGGCATCTGCTACACACTTTTCATGGCCTGCATGTGGGTGGTGGGGCAGTCATTGTCAGGGTCGTTTGGAAGCCATTGGCTGTTCTGGTCGGGCTGGCTTGCGACGCTGGTGCTCTGTGCCCTTTTCTTGATTCGTATTCGTTCACGAGACCGCGACGACTGCTTTGCCGTGTTTCGGGCGAACAACTATGTGGGCATTCCGTTCTTTATTGCGATTGCCCTGCAGGTGGGCATTTAGCGAAATTCCTGAGACATCTCGACGCCGCGATCCCGCGCGGCCTTCAGCGCTCGCACCATCACCGCCACAAACTGGTCTTGATCAAGACTGGCCAGAGCCGCAGCAGTGGTACCACCTTTGGAGGTCACCTTTTCACGAAGCCGGGCGGGTGTTTCGCCGGAGGACTCCAGAAGTGCGACTGCGCCTTTGATGGTTTCAATAGCAAGCTGTTGTGACTGCGATTCACCAAGCCCAAGTTCTTGACCTGCCTGGGTGAGCGCTTCAATGAAACGAAAGACATAGGCAGGGCCCGAACCCGAGAGTGCGGTGACACTGTCCATCAAGGCCTCGTTGGATATCCAAAGGCTTTGCCCCACGGCATTCATCAGCGTCTCCGCCTGCGAACGGGCAGCCTGGCCAACACTGTCATGGGCGTATAGACCGGTGACGCCCATGCCAACCAGCGCAGGCGTGTTGGGCATGGCACGAACCACGCGGGTGTTGCCACACCAGCGGGACAGCGATTCAATGGAGATTCCTGCTGCAATCGACAAGAGATTGGCTTGGCTCAGAACTTTTCGTACACGTTCAGAGGCCTGTTCGCAGGCTTCTCGCATCTGTTGGGGTTTGACGGCAAGAATCACCCAGTTGTTGCTGGTGTCTTTGAGAAACGCCTCGGGGCAGTCACGGCCGTCCATGGTGAATTCGATGCCGTTGTTACGGCTGTCGGCATTGAATCGGCTTTGGAGTTTTTCTTGGGCGCCAGCGAAGGGTTCGATGACATGCAGATTGTTGATGGAGGCCTTGCTTTCAATCAGCCCACCAATCAACGCGGTGGCCATATTGCCACCGCCCACGATCAGAAGATTCATATCGCATCCTTTTTCAGATAACTCGACCAACGCACACCCAAGAGCCTCAAGCTTGAAAAATACACCACCGCTGCGGCAACAAGAATCACACCAAGCCAGATGATGCGAAGCCATGGCTTGGTAGCAAGCGCCGCCCAGTCGAACTCCAGGGCGACCACGGCGATCACCAGCGACATCAGCAGGCTACTGACCAGCACACGAAGAATAAACCCCAGCCAGCCCTGGCTTGGCTGATAGATCTTGCGTGATCGAAGACCTCGGTAAAGAAGATAGGCATTGGCGCAGGCGGCAAGGCTTGTGGCCAGAGCAAGGCCTGCATGGCTGAAGAGGGGGACGAGACCCAGGTTAAGAATCTGGGTCAGCACCAGAGTGAAGAGCGCGATCTTCACTGGGGTTTTGATGTTTTGCTGGGCATAAAAAGCAGGTGCCAGTACCTTGATCGCGATCAGGCCCACCAAACCTACGGCATAGCCGGTCATCGCCTGAGAAGTCATGACGAGATCTTGATGATCAAATTTCCCGTAATGAAAAAGCACGGCAGCCAAGGGAATGGCCAACACGGCAAGCCCCATGGCGGCAGGAATAGCGAGCATGGTGACCAGCTTTAATCCCCAGTCCACCAGCTGACTGACTCGTTGGGGGTCGCGTTCAGCATTGGCCTTGGTCAGGCTTGGCAAGAGCACTGTGCCCAACGCCACGCCCAAAAGGGCTGTGGGAAATTCCATTAGACGATCAGCAAAGGAAAGCCATGAAACACTTCCCTCGGCAAGTCGTGAGGCGATGTGGGTGTTGATCACCAGGCTAACCTGAGCCACCGAGACTGCCAAAGTGGCGGGAAGCATCAAGGTGAGCACACGTCGCACGTTGGGGTCTTGCCAGGCGGTGCGAAGTGACCAGTCACCAGTTGATGCGTCTTTCTGGCCAGGACGCTTACCTGAAGGCTCGGTGTCGCTAGCCTTGGTGTCAATGGCTTGTTTTGACTGGCTGAGCGTCCGACCCACCGCCAATAACATCAGGCCAAGCTGAGCTAGACCGCCCAAGATCACCGCTGCAGCAAGCGCCCAGATGGGTTCTTCAAGAAGGGGGGAGAGCAGCACCGCGCAGCCAATAAACGACAGATTCAAAAGCACCGGCGCGAAGGCGGGCGCCTTGAATTCGGACCAGGTGTTGAGAAAGCCAGACGCCAGAGCCACCAGCGAGATCATGACAATGTAGGGAAACATCCAGCGGGTGAGCAGCACCGCAAGGTCAAAGGTTTCGCGCTGACCGCCAAAGCCGCCGCTCATCAGCCAGACTAGGGCAGGGGCGGCGATCATGGCCGCAATCGTGACCAGGGTTAGAACGGTGGTCAGCAGCAGCGCCGCATGGCGAGCAAGCCGCACGGCCGCGACTTCGCCCTCTTGGGCCTTGATCTGGCCCAAAACCGGCACAAAAGCCTGGGAGAAGGCGCCTTCGGCGAACAGACGGCGCAGCAGATTGGGCAGCCGAAAAGCCACGAAAAAGGCGTCCGTCTGGCTTCCCGCGCCAAAATAGGCGGCAGTCAGGGTCTCGCGGGCCAGCCCCGTTATTCGGGACAGAAGCGTCAGCCCACTAATTGTGGCGGCGGTCTTGAGCAGATTCATGATCGGCGCTATAGTTTAGGGCTTTTCCCGAATTCTTAAGAAGGAAGTTCAGATCCATGGCCAATTCCGCCTCCGCCCGTAAAAGTGCCCGCCAAGCCGCCGACCGCCGCTTACTGAATGCAGGCCTTCGTTCCGCCTACCGCACTGCGGTGAAATCGGTCCGCAAAGCCGTTGCGCTGGGTGACTCCAAGGCTGCTGCTGATGCCTTTCGCGCGGCCACCAGCACCATCGACAAGATCGCTGACAAGAAAATTGTTCACAAGAACAAGGCTGCTCGCCACAAGAGCCGTCTCGCCGCCGCCGTCAAGGCCGTTGCTGCCCGCTAATTAAGTCGTTTCGGTTTTCTTGGCCCGCTCTCCGAACAGGGCGGAACCAATTCTCACCATGGTGTTGGCTTCGGGAATCGATTCAGCAATCGCTGATTCAAGGTCTGCCGACATCCCCATCGAAAGCGTATCGAATGCCTCCCGGTGTGATTCCGGGAGCTCGCTTTTGATCGTCTTGAAAAGCTGAGCCAGCGCCCGAAACTGGGCGCGTTGCACACCCGTGTCTTCGGTGGGTTCGGGGATGGACATCAGCCCCCGCAGAACCAGTCTTGGAAGTGCCACCACCTGCAGCGCCAGTGCGACGGCCTCTTCGGGGTTCACCCCGCTTTTGGAATCTTCCCCGCTGACATTCACCTGCACGCAGACCTGCAAGGGCTTCATGGATTCGGGGCGCTGCAGGGAAAGCCGCTCCGCAATTCGAATGCGATCCACCGTGTGCATCCAGTCGAAGTGTTCGGCCACGTCTCGGGTTTTATTGCTTTGCAAAGGCCCAATGAAATGCCACTGAAGCGTTTCGCGATAAGGGCCCAGCGCAAGAATTTTCTCTACACCCTCTTGCACATAGTTTTCGCCCAGATCAGTCACACCGGCCTGAACCGCGGTTTCCACCACATCGGCGGCGAAGGTTTTACTGACGGCCAAAAGTTTGATGCGTGACGGCGGCTGCTGATGCTCGGCACAGGCCCGCGCAATGCGTGCACGCACCCCTTGAAGGTTCTGTGAAAACCGTGAGCCGGAATGTTTTTCGCGCATGGAGCCCGCCACCATATCAAAACGCATCCAACGGCATTCAATGTCGCCGTTAAACACAGGCACGCGGCGTGAAGCCTTTAAGCGCATGCTGCGCTCAAGCTTCAGATCATCCGTGAGAACCCAGGCCTGCCAGCCCGCGAACTGTCGCTTCAGGGTTTCGGCAATGGAGCGTTCGAAATCGGTGTCCACGTTGTCGTCCACACTTTGCGCACTTTGTTCCAGCCGTTTCCCATAAGGCGGGTTGCAGATCAGAAGCCCGCGGTCAGCGATGGCGGTGACCGTATTCATCGGGCAGACCTTCCATTGAATCGATTGGGCTGCAAGGGCTGGCAGCGCACGTTCGGCGTTGCTGCGGGCAATCTCAATCATTCTTGCGTCGCGGTCACTGCCCATCATGGGCGGCAGACTGATGCCACTGCCCGGCGAGATCGCCTGCTTACGCAGGCCTTCATTAACGCGGTCGATGGCGGCCTTGGCCTCGGCGCGCAGCGCGCGCCAGTTGACCTGACCCATGGGCGATTCGGCGTGGAAACGTTCGGCTGCAAATTCACGGGGGGAATGCGGTGCATAGCCCGGAGGCAGGCCGAGAGCCCGCTGCATGGCCTCGATCAACAGCGTGCCGCTGCCGCAAAAGGGATCCATCACAGGCGATTTCAGATCCCATTGGGTCATGGCGACCAGGGCTGCCGCAAGGTTTTCACGCAGTGGCGCCTCTCCTTTGGCCTGACGCCAGCCGCGCTTAAACAGGGGCTCGCCCGAGGAGTCCAGGTAGATGGTGATTTCGTTCTGATCGATGTACGACCAGACTCGGATGTCAGGAAAGGTGGTGTCAATCGAAGGCCGCTCACCGCGGGTGGTGCGAAAACGATCACAGATGCCGTCTTTGATCAGCAGTGTGGCGAAGTTGCGAGCCACCGGCTGTTCCAGCTTGGGCTCGCGGCCCACAGCAAGATCAATACGCAGTGTCTGACGAAAAGTGAACCAGTGTTCCCATTGAATTTTGTTGGCGATGATGCGGATGTCGTCGGTCTTGGTGAGCGTGCCGCGACCGGCCTCCACCAAAAGCCTTGTGGGAATGCGTGCCCAGAGGTTCGCCCGTGCAATGGCTTCGGCCGAAGCCGTGAAGCGAACGCCACCTCGGCCCTGCACAACTTCTTGAAAACCCGCCATGCCCGCGAGCTCTTGGTGCAGGACTTCCTCAAGCCCGGTGGGGCAGACGGCGAAACCTCGCAGCCGGGAACTGGATTTGGGATTGGCCACTTAAAAAGGCTTCACGACCACCATGATCACCACAGCGATCAGCAGCAGTACGGGAATCTCATTGAACCATCGATACCAGATGTGGGAATGTGCGGAATGACCCTGGCCAAAGCCTGCAAGATGACGAATGCACAGGCCGTGGTAGATCACCAGCAGAACCACCGCGAAAAGCTTCGCATGCATCCATCCGCCGCTCACCCCGTAGCCCAGCCAGAGCCAGCTGCCCGAGGCCAGAGTCAGCACGGCCAAGGGCGTCATGAAACGCAAGAGCTTGTTCGCCATCAGCATGAGCCGGTCGTATTCGGCGCGGCTTGTGTCGCCATGGCCTTGGGGGACCATGGCCAGATTGACAAAAATGCGTGGAAGATAAAAAAGGCCGGCGAACCAGCTGGTCATCATGATGATGTGAAAAGACTTCCACCAGGCGTAGGTGGTTTTTGGGTCCAGAGCCATCAGGCCCAGCATGATCGCCAGCGCGATCAGGGAATTACGAATCACTGGCGAACCTCACCCTGGCCCAGGACCACCCATTTGTAGGTGGTCAGGCCTTCAAGCCCCACCGGCCCACGGGCGTGAATCTTGTCATTGCTGATGCCGATTTCGGCACCAAGGCCATATTCAAAACCGTCAGCGAATCGGGTGGAGGCATTGACCATCACCGAGGCCGAGTCCACATCGCGCAGAAACTGCATGGCTTTGGAATGGTGTTCCGTCACGATGGCGTCCGTGTGGTGAGAGCCATAGTGGTTGATGTGATCAATTGCGGCGGCCATGTCGGGCACGAGCTTCACCGAAAGAATGGGGGCCAGATATTCCGTGTGCCAGTCTTCCTCGCTGGCATTTTTGATGGCCGGTGAATCCAGCCCAAGTTCAGCAAGAGCCTTGCGCGTGTTCGGGCAGACTCGAAGCTCAACACCTTTTTGCTGATAGATCGCCACCAATGGCGGCAACACCCGAGCAGCCATGGCGCTGGCAATCAGCAGGGTCTCCATGGTGTTGCAGGTGCCATAGCGATGGGTCTTGGCGTTGTCGGCGATGCGCACGGCCTTGTCAAGATCCGCCTGGTCGTCGATGTAGACATGGCAGATGCCGTCCAAGTGCTTGATCACTGGAACCTTGGCCTCTTGCATGATGCGTTCAATGAGTGACTTCCCTCCGCGAGGAACAATCACATCGATGAACTGCGGCATGGTGATCATGGCCGAAACTGCTTGACGGTCGGTGGTGGGAACGACCTGCACGCCCGTGGCTGGAAGCCCTGCCTCTTGAAGGGCTTGGCTGATCAGCCCAGCAAGCGCACGGTTGCTCTCGATGGCTTCCGATCCGCCGCGAAGAACCGTGGCATTGCCCGCCTTGATGCAAAGCGCCGCTGCATCAATGGTGACATTGGGACGGGATTCATAAATGATGCCGATCACACCCAGCGGCACTCGCATATGCCCCACAGAAATCCCCGTGGGCTGTTTGCGAAGGTGGGTGACCTCGCCGATGGGGTCGGTGAGCGCGGCGATCTGATGAACGCCCTCGATCATGGTGGCGATGGCTTTGTCGGAAAGGGTGAGCCGGTCAATGAAGGCGGCATCGTGACCCGCTGCTTTGGCTCGAGCAAGATCGTTGGCGTTAGCTGCTTTCAGCATATCGCGATGTTGATCAATCAGACGGCCAAGTTTTTCCAGGCACTGATTTTTCTGTGCGGTGCTGGCGGCAGCCATCTGCCGGCTCGCCAGTCTTGCCTGCTGGCCCAGCTGGGTCATCTGCTCTTGAACCGTTATGGCTTGATCCGTCATGGTCTTCTTCGCATGAAATGGGTGAGGGCACCCCAGACGCGATTAGGCGAGATCGAGTGCCATGCGCTCAAGCGCGACCCAAGGGTCGTCCGTTTTGAGCCCTTTCACGATTGTATCGACCTCTGCTGCCTGGCGCAGTGCCCGCCAGGTTTTTGCGGCACTAATCTTTCGGCATGCGCTGGCGATGAGTCGCTCACGATGCCTTGGGATTCGGGCTTCACGCAGTGCGGCCTCCGCAGAGCGGCCCGCCGCCATCAAAGTCTGTGTTTTGGCAAGCATTCGCAGATCTTCGGTCACCGACCAGAGCACCAGGGGAATGGGGCCTGCTTCGGCCTTTAGGCCACGAAGAATTCGGATGGCCCGCGCAGCGTCGCCACCCACAAGCGCCTCGCCCAGTGTGAAGGGGCTGAAGCGGGCGACATCGGCCACCTGGTTGCGAAGGTCGTCAACGTCGAGTGGGCGGTCTTGGTGCTCATGGTGAAGGGCCAGTTTAAGAATTTCCTGGTGTGCCGCAATCAGGTTGCCCTCGCACTGATCAGCCAGCCAGCTGATGGCGTTGGGCGTAGCCGACAGCCCATGCATACGAAGCCGCTGACTAATCCAGGCGGGAAGGTCGGATCGAAAGAGTTCCGGAACAATCACCACCACGCCCGCGCGGTCGAGCGCAAGAAACCAGGCGCTTCCCAGCATGGCTTTGTCGGCACGGGGAAGGCTTACCAGGAGGGTGACATCGGCGGGAGGGTTGGCACACCAGGCCTGAATGCATTTGCTGCCCTCAAGGCCGGGCTTGCCAGTGGTGAGGCGAAGATCCATCAGCCGCTGATCAGAAAAGAGCGATCCGGTTCCGCTAGCGGCCACCCAGCTCTTCCAGTCGAAGCTGCGGTCGGGAACCTCGACCTGTCGGTCGGTCACGCCGGATTGCTTCAAGTGTTGACGAAGGCCGTCGGCGACCTCGCCGGTGAGGAGCGGGTCGTCGCCCGAGATCGCCCAGATGGCGGCCTTGGGTGAGCCTTGGATAATGCGTTTCAGACCATCCGCTGCCCGAAGATCAAGACGGGCCTGCATGACTTAACGCGCGAAGGTTTTGACGGTTCGAAGCCTGCGGACAATCTGTTCGCTGATGTCACGCTGCATGTCTTTGCGCATGGTGTCTTCGGCGGTGTTGATGGCCAAGGTTTCGGATTCCGTGACCGACACATTTCGTGTCTGGCTGATTTCTCTGGCTGGACTGAGCTCGACGGTGTAGCGGTCGGTCACGCGATAGGTCACCCGCATGCGAAGCTGAATTTCCCGAGGCCGTCCGGCGCTATTGAAGGCCACCACATTGCGCTCCATCCGTTCGGTCATCACGTTCAGGATGACTTCACCCTGAATGGTTTTGTCGACCACTTTCACCTCGGGCTGATCGAGCATGATCTGGCGAACTTCTTTGGCCACCTGGCCATCACCCTGAATGAGGATGGATTTGAATGGGAAAGGGATTTCCTTGCCGCGCATGGTGAAGCCGCAGCCGGTAACAAGCGCTGCCGTGATGCCCAACACAAGAGCCATGGCGGTGTTGCGGCGAAGATTGGACACTGGGTTCATGGTGAGGGTTCTCCTTACGCGATCAGACCACAATATTGACGAGTCTGCCAGGAACCACCACGACCTTTTTCGGGGGTTTCCCTTCGGCAAACTTAATGAAGGCTTCGGTGGCCAGGGCGGCGGCCTCGATGGCGGATGCGTCCGCCTGGCTTGCCACGGCAACGCTTCCACGGACTTTGCCGTTGATCTGCAGCACGAGTTCAATCGAATCGCGAACCAGCGCGGCATCGTCGACCTCTGGCCAGGCCACATTCAGAATTTCGCCGTGCTGGGACTCAAAGCCAAGTTCACGCCATAAGGTCCAGCCAAGATGCGGAACCACCGGATACATCACCCGAAGCAGGATTGAAAGCCCTTCGGTCAGGGCCTGATGGAGATCGTTGCTGCCTTCAAGTTTGGAGGCTTCCTCAAGGGTGTTGAGCATCTTCATGCTGGCCGACACCACCGTGTTGTACTGCTGACGCTGCATGTCGTAGTCGGCCTGCTTCAGCAGCCCGTGCATGTCTCGGCGAAGGTTCTTGGCTTCTTTCTGTTGCAGGCCAGCCAGCCGCTTTGCCGCGTCGGCTGACTGGATGGGCATCTGCAGATCCAGTTGAGGCCGAACCGATTGCGCGAAATTCCAAAGCCTGCGCAGAAAACGATAAGCACCTTCCACGCCGGACTCTGACCACTCAAGCGTCTGTTCGGGTGGCGAGGCAAACATCGTAAATAGCCTTGCCGTGTCGGCGCCGTAACGATCGATGAGTGCCTGAGGGTCGATGCCATTGTTTTTTGACTTCGACATTTTTTCTGTGCCACCCATCGTCACTGGCTGGCCATCGCTGGTGAGCACGGCGCTGACTGGGCGGCCTTTGTCGTCGAATCGGACTTCGACATCGGCGGGGTTAAACCATTGCTTTCGCCCTGAGCCATCGTCGCGCCAATAGGTTTCGTTGAGCACCATGCCCTGGGTCAGGAGATTGGAGAACGGCTCGCGAAAGGACACGAGGCCAAGGTCTCGCATCACCTTGGTCCAGAACCTTGCGTACAAGAGATGCAGCACGGCATGTTCAATGCCTCCGATGTATTGGTCCATCGGCATCCAGTAGTCGTTACGCGCATCCACCATGGCGCCTGAGGCATCGCTAGAGCAGTAGCGCATGTAATACCAGCTGGAATCGATGAAGGTGTCCATCGTGTCGGTCTCGCGACGTGCTGGTTTTCCGCAGCTTGGGCAGTCCACCTTTAGAAAGCGTTCGTCTTTGGCCAGGGGGTTGCCACTGCCGTCGGGCACCAGATCTTCGGGCAGCACCACGGGAAGATCTTTTTCGGGCACGGGAACTTCGCCACAGCTTGGACAGTGGATGATGGGGATGGGCGTTCCCCAGTAACGCTGCCTGGAAATTCCCCAGTCACGAAGACGGAATTGTTCCTTCTTTTCGCCCAGGCCCATGGCGGCCAGGTCATGGGCGACCGCATTCACCGCATCAAGATGACTGAGGTTGTTGTACTTGCCGGAGTTCACGCAAACGGTGTTGGTTTTGTCGGCATACCAGGCCTGCCAGTTCAGGACATCGAAGGCGGTGTCGGCATTTCCTGCGGGGGATGATCCTTGCGGCCGCGCGATCACCTGTTTGATGGGCAGCTTGTATTTGATGGCGAATGCGAAATCACGTTCGTCATGCGCCGGTACGCCCATCACGGCGCCATCGCCATAGCTCATCAGGACGTAGTTGCCCACCCAGACAGGCACCTGTTCCTGGGTTAACGGGTGGGTGACTGAAAGACCTGTGGGCATACCTTCCTTGTCGCGGGTGGCGAGATCCGCTTCGGCAACGCCCCCGGCCTTGCATTCCTCGATGAATGCAGCAAGTTTGGGATTGTTCGTGGCCGCCGCGGAAGCGATTGGGTGTTCAGGGGCCACGGCAACAAAGGTCACGCCCATGATGGTGTCGGCGCGTGTGGTGAAGACATACATCTTGCCGTCGTTGATCAGCTGACCTTTGGCGTCTTGAATGTTATGGGGAAAGGCAAACCGCACGCCAACCGATTTCCCGATCCAGTTTTCCTGCATGACCTTGACCCGCTCGGGCCAGCCCAGTGCATCAAGATCGGCAATGAGTTCATTGGCGTAACGGGTAATGCCCAGGTAATACATGGGGATCTCGCGCTTTTCCACCACCGCGCCACTTCGCCAGCCGCGCCCATCTACCACCTGTTCATTGGCCAGTACGGTCTGATCGATGGGGTCCCAGTTGACGGTGCCGGTCTTCAGGTAGGCGATGCCTTGCTCACGCATCTTCAGAAAGAGCCACTGATTCCATCGGTAGTAGTCCGGTGAGCATGTGGCAATTTCACGTGACCAATCGATGGCAAGCCCCATCGATTCCATCTGCGACTTCATGTAGGCGATGTTGTCGTAGGTCCATTGTGCGGGTGCGACCCGGTTGGCCATGGCGGCGTTTTCAGCGGGCAGGCCGAAGGCATCCCAGCCCATGGGCATGAGCACGTTGTAGCCCTGCATGCGCAGGCTTCGCGCCATCACGTCGTTGATCGTGTAGTTACGTACATGGCCCATGTGCAGCTTGCCTGATGGGTAAGGCAGCATGGAACAGGCGTAGAACTTCCCTTTGGGATAGCGAGGGTCATGTTCTTTGGCCAGGTAGGCCTGGCTCTGCCGCCAATGGTCCTGTGCGGCCGTTTCAAGCGCCTTGGGCTGATAGGCGGGAAGATTGGATGCTTGCTGGGCGCTAGCGCCGAAAGAAGATGACATTGTTGGAGCGTGCTCTCGTGGTGAGGTCGTGGCCTTCAGGCCAAGGTCGACCGTAAGTTTATCAAGCCGCGGACCCGCATGAGCCGGTGAATCCGGAAAGCGTAAAGCCCTCCGACTTAGAATGTCACCATGACCGATCTCTTAGAACGTTTGAACCCCGAACAGCGTGCAGCGGTCACGTTGCCCGCCGAGTCGGCGCTGATTCTCGCGGGTGCCGGCAGCGGCAAAACCAGAGTGTTGACCACCCGAATCGCCTGGCTGGTTTCCACGGGGCAGGTCAGCCCCCAGGGCATTCTGGCGGTGACCTTCACCAACAAAGCCGCCAAGGAGATGCTTGGCCGGCTCTCCGCGCTTTTGCCTGTGAATGTTCGCGGTATGTGGATTGGCACCTTTCACGGGCTATGCAACCGGCTCTTGCGGGCCCATCACCGCGATGCGGGGCTGCCCGCCACCTTTCAGATTCTTGACAGCCAAGACCAGCTCTCGGCGGTCAAGCGTCTTTTGAAAATTCTGAACTGGGACGACGAGAAATACCCGCCCCGCCAGCTTCAGTCATTTATCAATGGCGCCAAAGAGCAGGGCCTTCGCGCGGTGGATATTGACGACTCCGACGGCTACAACAAACGCTTCATCGAGTTCTATCAGGCCTATGACGAGCAATGTCAGCGGGAGGGTGTGGTGGATTTCGGCGAGCTCTTGCTGCGTTCGGTTGAGCTTTTGAAACGCAACACCAACCTTCGTGACCATTACCGCATGCGGTTTCGTCATGTTCTGATTGACGAGTTTCAAGACACCAACCCGCTGCAGTACGAATGGATCAAGCAGCTCTCGGGGGAATCGACGGCTGTGTTTGCGGTGGGTGACGACGACCAGTCCATCTATGCGTTTCGTGGCGCCGATGTGGCCAACATGCAGCATTTCGAGCGGGAATTTCGTGTGGCGAACCTGATCAAGCTCGAGCAGAACTACCGTTCTTGCGGGCATATTCTTGATGCTGCGAACGCCATGATTCGCAACAACGCCCAGCGTCTTGGCAAGAATCTGTGGACGGACGCGGGCGAAGGCGAGCAGCTGCGCGTGCTCGAGGCCGCAAGCGATGGCCTGGAGGCGCAGTGGCTCATTGATGAAATTAAAGATCTGATCGGGCAGGGCATGTCACGCAGTGAGATGGCCATTCTCTATCGCAGCAACGCCCAGTCACGGGTGATTGAACACGGCCTATTTAATGCGGGCATTCCTTACCGTGTGTTTGGCGGTCTGCGGTTTTTCGAGCGTGCTGAGGTCAAGCATGCCTTGGCCTATCTTCGTCTGATGGAAAACCCACACGACGACACTTCCTTTCTGCGCGTGGTGAATTTCCCCACCCGTGGCATTGGTGCGCGAAGTATCGAGGCACTGCAGGACAAAGCCGCACAGGCAAAGATCAGCCTCTATTCGGCGGTTCCATTCCTTGAAGGAAAAGCGGGAACGGTACTGTCATCGTTCACGCGGCTTATCGAATCCATGCGCTTTGAGGGCCAGAACGCCAGGCTTGATGAACTGGTGGGGATGGTGATTGAAAAGTCTGGCCTGGTGGCACATTACCAGGCTGAAAAAGAAGGTCGAGAGCGTGTCGAAAATCTGCAGGAGCTGGTGAATGCAGCCGCAGCCTTTGTCTCGGAAGAGGGCGAGCGGGTGACCGATGACGGCGAGATTCAGATGCCGCCCCTGGTGGCTTTCCTCACCCATGCCTCGCTTGAGGCCGGTGACAATCAGGCTCAAGAAGGGCAAGACGCCATTCAGCTGATGACGGTGCACTCGGCCAAGGGCCTTGAGTTCAACGTGGTGTTCATCACGGGTCTTGAAGAGGGTTTGTTCCCACACGAGAACTCGATGGCCGAGGCCAATGGCCTGGAGGAAGAGCGACGGCTGATGTATGTCGCCATTACCCGGGCACGTCAGCGGCTGTACCTTTCATTGGCGCAGACTCGCATGCTGCACGGGCAGACCCGCTACAACATGCGAAGCCGCTTTCTTGAAGAACTTCCGGAAAACAATGTTCGTTGGCTGACGCCACGGCTTCATCCCGCAGGGATGATGGGCGGCATGAATTACGAAGGCGGCAGTTCCTACGGGCGCGCGGGTGGCTATGGCTATGGCGGTGGTGGCAACGGCGGTGGCGGTCATGCATCAGGGCGCTATGGTGGAACGGGCGCGGGTTATCGCAGTGGTCATGGAGCTGGCCGAGATGCTGGCAGTTCAGGGCCAGGTGGCTCGGGTAAAGCCGTGGCCCTTGGGGCTCATGACAGCGGCTACCGAATTGGCCAGACCGTCAGCCACGCCCGTTTCGGAGTGGGTGTGATCACGGGGCTTGAGGGTTCAGGCGATGATGCCCGCGCCCAGATTCATTTCAAGCGTGATGGCGCGAAATGGCTGCTGCTGTCTGTGGCTAAGCTTGATCCGGTGTGACGGGTTCTTCACCAAACACAGCCTTGGTGCTTTGATAAAACGAACCATGGGCCACGGCCATCAGAATGAGGGTGGCGGGGAAAACAAAGGCTGACATCGTGTTGGCCGCAAGACCCAGGCTTTCCACAATCAGTGTGATCACGGCGGCAATGAACACCACCACACCAATCCAGGTCACTAGGTAACGAAGAAATGCCCCCTTATTTCGCCAAACGGCGAAGAAGCTGAAGAAGAGCGCTTTGAGTGGCGTGAAGTCTGACCAGACCACCAGCTGTGGCGCAAACCAGAACGACATCATCACTGGAAAATAGAGCAACAAACCCACCACGGCGGCGGTTCGCGCAGAGCCCATTTCTTCGGCGGTGGGCACGGCGCCACCAGTGATCCATCCGAACATGGCGCCGCCGTCAATCAATACGGTGATGAAGAGAATGGCCAGGATTTCAATCACATACCAGACGCCAAGCAACAGAACAGCGCGGGCGCGACCGGAACGAAACGCGCTGATTAGCAGTGGCGGTGACGGCGGGCGGCGTTCGTCCACCGCCCGGGCAATCTCCATGAAGCCAAGGGCAAGACCTGGCGAGAGAATGAGCGGAGCCACCATTCCAATCAGCGGGATGAAGGCAAGCAGCAGCATCCCGGCCCAGTACATCAGCAAGATGAGCGTCCAGGCCAGAGGCTGACGATGAAAAAGTGTGAAGCCTGAGCGAAGCCAGGTGAGACCAAGCCGACTTTCGACAAGTCGTGGCTGAGAGATCAGTTTCATAGAGGACTTTGACGCCGAAGACGCAGTAAACGTTCAAAGTGGGTTGGATCTTTTGGTGTGAGCATGGCGGCTGCCCGCGGGCGATGCCAGTCGTCAAGCCGCGAAACCCAGAAACGATAGGCTGCGGCCCGAAGGGCCATGGGCCAGGCGGCGTGTTCGTCCTTGGACAGCGGGCGCACCGATTGGTAACCCTTCAGCAGGGCGTCAAGCCGCGGGGCATCAAGCTTGCCGCTGTCCTGTTCCGACAGGTCGATGCACCAATCATTGGCGGCCACGGCAAGATCGAACACAAAGTGATCGACGCCTGCGAAATAAAAATCGATGAAGCCACCAAGTTTTGGCCCTTCGGCAGTTTCTTCAAACAAAACGTTGTCGCGGAAAATATCCGCATGCACCGCACCGCGTGGTAAATCCTTCGCCAACGCGGATTCAGCGAATGCCGACTGCATCTCAAGTTCGCTTGCAAGCAACGAGGCCTGGTCGCCATCCAGGAAAGGCAGGATCTGAGGCACGGTGGTCTTCCACCACGCCAGTCCCCGAAGGTTGGGCTGCTGCCCCAAGTAGTCCGACACCGCCTGATGCGAGGCCGCGATGGCCGCCCCCAGAATTTCGCAATGCGAAGGACTAGGATTGGGCTGCCAGCTGCCACGAAGCCGCGTGGCAAGCGAGGCCGGCTTCGATTCACATTCGTGCAAAATGGCGCCGCTTCGGCTTGGCATGGGCCTCGGGCAGGCCACGCCACGGTCGGCAAGGTGGCGCATCAGTTCCAGATAAAACGGGAGCTCCGCCGCCGAGAGCTTTTCAAAAAGAGTTAGAACGAAGCGACCGCCGGTAGTGTCGACAAAGTAATTCGTGTTTTCAATGCCCGAGGCGATGCCCTCGAAGTGGACGAGTTCGCCCAGGTCAAAGCCTGCTAAAAGATTGCGAAGCGCATCGGCCGAAACCGGGGTGAATACCGCCATGAGTCCATCAGAGTCGTTTGATCAGGCTTGAAGTATCCCATCGTTGGCCACCCATGCGCTCGACATCGCCATAAAACTGATCAATCAAGGCCGTCACGGGCAATGCCGCCCCATTGCGACGGGCCTCGTCCATGCAAAGGCCCAGGTCTTTACGCATCCATTCCACGGCGAATCCAAAGTCGAACTTGTCATCCACCATGGTGTTGCCACGGTTTTCCATCTGCCATGACTGGGCGGCCCCCTTGCTGATGATCTCAAGCACAAGTTTCATATCGATGCCTGCCTTCATTCCGAAGGCAATGCCTTCCGCAAGCCCCTGCACCACGCCGGCCACGCAGATCTGATTGACCATTTTGGCCAGCTGTCCTGACCCATGGTCACCCACCCGGGTAAAGGCTTTGGAAAACGCCATGGCGACGGATTTCGCGGCCTCGAAAGCTGTGGCCTCGCCACCCACCATCACGGTGAGCACGCCATTGACGGCACCAGCCTGCCCACCGGAGACGGGGGCATCAAGAAAGGATAAGCCCATGGATCGAGCGTTTGTACCAAGCTCCCGAGCAATTTCCGCAGAAGCCGTGGTGTGGTCGACAAAAATGCTCCCCTTGGGCATTCCGTGAAAGGCCCCTTCGGGCCCCACGGTGACCGAGCGTAGGTCTTGGTCATTGCCCACACAGGCAAAAACAATCTCGGCGCCCGCGGCGGCGGCCTTGGGGGAGTCGGCCACGCCGATATCCAGCCCGTGGTGATCTTTAGCCCACTGGTCGGCCTTGGTACGGGTGCGGTTGTAGACGACCACGCGGTGCCCCGCCTTGGCGAGGTGGCCCGCCATGGGGCCTCCCATGACGCCCAGGCCAAGGAAGGCAAGGTGTTTTCGGGCTTGGGCAGGGGTGGATGTCATGAGAAACCTTTCTTGAAAGAGAGCCGGAATTCTTCCATGGGCGCCAACCTCGGTAAACTAAGGAGTTCCCTGAAACAGTCGATTTGATTCGCTGTCAGCCCACGAGCCACTTTTATTCAGTCCATTCGTCATGAACGTATCCGAGATTCGCGAAAAATTTCTCCGCTTTTTTGAGTCCAAGGGTCACACGATTGTTGCCTCGAGCCCGCTGGTTCCTGCCAACGATCCCACCCTGCTCTTTACCAATAGCGGCATGGTGCAGTTCAAGGATGTTTTCCTTGGCCGCGAACACAAGCCTTACAAGCGGGCCACGTCGTCGCAGCGAAGCGTTCGAGCTGGAGGCAAGCACAACGACCTGGAAAACGTGGGCTACACGGCGCGCCATCACACCTTTTTTGAAATGCTGGGCAACTTCTCGTTTGGTGACTACTTCAAGCGCGATGCCATCCACTTTGCCTGGGAACTGCTGACCCAGGTCTATCGGCTTCCTCCCGAAAAGCTCTGGGTCACGGTCTATCAGGAAGACGATGAGGCCCACGGCATCTGGGCCAATGAAATCAAGGTTCCCCTTGAGCGGATCATTCGAATTGGTGACAACAAAGGTGCCCGATACGCCAGTGACAATTTCTGGCAGATGGCGGACACCGGCCCTTGCGGGCCTTGCAGCGAAATTTTCTATGACCATGGTCCCGACGTCTGGGGTGGCCCACCGGGAAGCCCCGAGGAAGACGGGGATCGTTACATTGAGATCTGGAACCTGGTGTTCATGCAGTTTGAGCGTGACGAGACCGGCAAGATGACGCCCTTACCCAAGCCCTGTGTGGATACAGGTATGGGTCTGGAGCGAATCGCGGCCGTGCTTCAGCATGTTCACAGCAACTATGAAATTGATCTCTTCCAAAGCCTGAT
>CAYWPQ010000022.1:21856-23774 GCA_964460315.1 uncultured Bordetella sp.
GAACTGGCCAAGGTGCAAGACCGTGTGGCAGCCACTCTGAAACAAGAGGAAGAGCGCTTTGGTGAGACCTTGGAAAAGGGCATGGGAATTCTGAACACTGCACTGGCGGCACTCACCACGAAAGGTGCGAAGCTTGACGGACAAACGGCCTTCACGCTTTATGACACCTTCGGCTTTCCGCTTGACCTGACTGCCGATGTCTGCCGCGAGCGTGAAGTGGAGGTGGATGAGGCCGGTTTCGAGGCTGCGATGAACCGTCAGCGTGAGCAGGCTCGAGCAGCAGGTAAATTCAAAGCGGCCGACACTTTGGAATACAACGGCGTGCCCACGACCTTTGTGGGCTACGACCAGCTGAGCCAGTCGGCCACGATCACGGCCCTCTACAAGGAAGGCTCGCAGGTTCAAGCCTTGCGTGCCGGAGAACAAGGTGTTGTGGTGCTTGACACCACGCCGTTTTATGCGGAGTCCGGTGGCCAGGTGGGCGACTCAGGGCTTTTGCGCTCATCGGACGCCAGTTTTCTGGTGGAAGACACCCAGAAGATTTCGGCAGAGGTGTTTGGACATCATGGGGCGGTGAGTCAGGGCGAACTGCGTGTGGGTCAAAGCCTTGAGGCGATGGTCGACACAGCCCGCAGGGCCCACACGGTGCGCAATCATTCGGCAACCCATCTTCTGCATAAGGCTCTTCGCGAGGTGTTGGGTAGCCATGTTCAGCAAAAGGGCTCGCTGGTTGACGCAGAAAAAACCCGTTTCGACTTTTCTCACAACCAGCCGGTGACCGATGACGAGATTCGTCGAATCGAGGCCATCGTCAACGCAGAAATTCTGGCGAATCAGGCCACGAAGGCTCAGGTGATGGCCTTTGATGATGCGATTGCCCACGGCGCCATGGCGCTCTTTGGCGAAAAGTATGGCGATCAGGTTCGTGTGTTGGATATCGGATCGTCATGCGAACTCTGCGGTGGCACCCATGTGAGCCGCACCGGTGATATTGGTCTTTTCAAGATCACGGTTGAAGCGGGTGTGGCGGCAGGCATTCGACGCATTGAAGCGGTGACCGGCGAAAACGCCCTGGCCTTGATGCAGACCCTTGAGTCAAGGGTGTCGGAGGTCGCGGGCCTGATCAAGGCCCCGGCATCGGAGCTCTCTCACCGTTTGACCCAGATCATGGACAACGTTCGTGCGATGGAAAAAGAGATTGCGCGGCTGAAATCCAAGCTTGCTTCATCGGCTGGTGATGACCTTGCCAGCCAGGCGCAAGATGTTTCGGGTGTGAAGGTTCTTGCTGTAACGATGGACGGCGCTGATGTGGCCTCCATGCGCGAAACTCTGGACAAATTGAAGAACGCCCTGAAGACCGCAGCCATTGTTCTAGCCAGCGTGGAGGGTGACAAGGTGACCCTGATTGCTGGCGTGACCGCCGACTTGACCCAAAAGGTCAAGGCGGGTGACTTGGTTAACCATGTGGCGACTCAGGTTGGTGGCAAGGGCGGCGGCAGGCCCGACATGGCCCAGGCGGGTGGCACCAATCCGGCGCATCTGCCTGCTGCGTTGCAGAGTGTGAATGCCTTCGTGGCGGCTAAGGTCTAAGAAGCGTCGGCATGACAGCCATTGATCGCACGGTCGACACTCGGGGTTTAAGCTGCCCCATGCCGATTCTTAAGGCGAAGAAAGCTCTGAATGACATGCTTCCCGCCCAGGTCCTGCAGGTGCTGGCCACGGACTCTGGTGCAGTGCGGGATTTCGAATACTTCTGCAAACATACTGGCCATCAACTTATGGAAAGTACTAATTCGGATGGCGAATATATGTTTTTGATACGAAGAAGGGATTAGACTTCGCTTCATTGAGGAGGAGGAGTCGTCCTTTGAGGGAGGGACGATCATTTTGGGCGCTAGCAATAGCGCCCTTTTCTTTT
>CAYWPQ010000023.1:0-23218 GCA_964460315.1 uncultured Bordetella sp.
ACACCCAAGCCGACACTAAAGAGCAGTGTCGTGAGCATTCCAATCTTGAGCTGAAGCAGCATGATCGCAGCAGAGATGGCAATGAAGAATGCGACCAGATCCAGGCTTCTCCAAGACCAGAGATTGCCATCGGGGAAAAAAGTGTACTGAGCAAAGATGAGGGCAAGGTCAATGATCACGCCTACCACTGCAGCGCTAATGGCCGTGAGCGGTGCGTTCAGTGAAATGTTTCGTCGAGTGGCCTCGACCCATGGCGCACCCACCAAAATAAATACAAACGAAGGTAAAAAGGTGAAAACAGTCACCACAACGGCGCCAAGTGCACCTGCTCCGGTGATTGGAAGAAATGACAGGCTGCTGTGCTGGGCGGCACCCACAAAACCCACAAAGGCATTGACCATCACCAGGGGCCCCGGTGTGGTCTCCCCCAGGGCAAGGCCATCCATCATCTGGGCGGCTGAAAGCCACTGGTAGTCATTCACTGCTGAATCGAAGACATAAGGCAGAACGGCATAGGCACCACCGAAAGTGACCAGTGCCACTTTCGTGAAGAACGCAGCCATGTCGGTGAGTACATACGGGGCGAATTGATCCACGGCACTGTAGAGCAGCGCCCATAAGGCGACACCAGTGGCCAGCGCGGTGAGCACATGGCGGCCATTGGTTTTGGCGTGCGCCGGCGTCGGCGTGTGGTCATCGATGACAAAACCCTCGTGGGGCTCATCGCCAGACTCTGCGGGTGCGTTGTTCGAAGTCTGCTCCTGATTGTTCCTTAACACTTGAGCGGGGCGTGTTGCTGGGGAGGCCAACGGCGAGTTGCTCGTCATCACTGGAGCCGTGGAAGGCTCCAGCCCTTTCAATGGAGTGCGGGACAACAGATGCGCAAGCCATCCAGTCAGTGCGGCAAGAATAATGATGGTGACAAAGGAAAGCCCCACCAGAAGACCCAGAAGGGCACCCACGGCAATTGCAACCCAGAATGGGCCACGCAAGACGCGTTGACTCAGTTTGATGCAGGCAGCCACAACAATGGCCAGCACTGCCGGCTTGATGCCATAAAGCAGCGCCTGCACTTCAGGCTGTTGGCCATAAAGCACATAGACGGACCCCGCAGCGATCATGATCGCCAACGACGGCAGAACAAAAAGAACACCAGCCAGAATTCCACCCAGGGCGCCGTGGGTAAGCCAGCCAAGATAGGTTGCAAGCTGTTGGGCTTCAGGGCCCGGCAAAACCATGCAATAGTTCAGTGCATGCAGAAACCGGCGATCAGAAATCCACCGCCGACGCTCGACGAGTTCCCGGTGCATCAGCCCAATCTGCGCGGCGGGACCGCCAAACGAAATCAGGCCGATCTTCAGCCAGACATAAAGACTAGCGGCGAAGGAGATTTTCGAGGTCGGCTGCAATTTTTTCGACGGGAAGATCGTGAGGGATCACCAAACGAAGTTTTCCTTGAGGATCAAAGGCATAGGTGAAAGTGGTGTGATCAATGGTGTAGGCCTTGGGGTCTTTGTCCGAATTCTTGGTGGGCACTTTTTTGTAAAAGACACGAAAGTCTTTGGCGACTTTCTCCGTCTCCGCGAGTGACCCTCGAAGACCGACGATGGTTGGGTCAAACGAACGCAGATATTTTTCAAGAAGTGCCGCGGTGTCACGCTCTGGATCCACCGTGATGAAGACCAGCTGAAGCTTCTCACCGTTTTTCCCAAGCGCTTCGCGAACCTGTTGCATTTTGGTTAAGTGGGTGGGGCAGGCGTCGGGGCAGTACATGAAGCCAAAAAAGACCAGGGTGACCTTGCCTTGAAAATCAGCCTGCGTCACCGTTTTGCCTTCCAGGTTCGGAAGGGAATAGCCTTGACCCCAATCGGCGCCGGCGACATCCATCGCATGAAATGCTGCCGGTTTTTGGCTGCAGCCCGAAAGGAGAAAAATCAGTGCGATCAGGCTGGCCAAGGCAGCCGTGGTAGCCATGCGGGGCAGCGGGTTGAGAATCCTGAGGCTTCGTGTTGTCATAGCCGCCTATGTTAACCCGCCCCTCTGTTGCTGTGATTGGTGCTGGACTCGCTGGCGCATCCTGCGCCCGCGCCCTTTCGGCGGCAGGCTGTCATGTCACCGTGATCGAGCGCAATGCCCATGCCGCTCTGGGGGCATCGGGCAATCCGCTTGGCATCCTTCACCCCCTGGTGTCGAAAGACCATAACCTTGCCAGTCAATGGGTTGAGGCTGGCCTGACCACGACGCTTCGTTGGCTGGACGAACTCTCCTCGCAGACTTTTTCTCCCCCCGAAAATTCTGGCCTGCAGATCACTCAGAAAATCGGTGGTCGAATGGGTCAGCGGTGTGGCGTGGCCCAGATGGATTCCAGCGGCCTTGAGCTCATTCACTGGACAAGCGAGGGCGCCTGGATTCGCCCGGCGCTTTTCGTTCAGGCCTGTCTTGCCGAGGCCGTTCATCGTGGCGCACGGATTGTGTTGAACCGCACGGTTCAAGATCTGAAAAGCCTTGCCTCAGAATTCGACCACTGTGTGCTCGCTCAGGCCGATGCCATTCAAACCATGGTTCCGTGGGCTGAACTTCGGCTGAATGCCATTCGCGGCACCATCAGCAGCTTTTCGATTTCCGAGGAACATTCCTTGCCGCACATCATCTGTGCCAGTGGCTATGCCACGCCGGTGATTGACGGTGAGATGGTGGTGGGTGCAAGTTTTGAACGTTTATCGAATGAGGCTGGAACCACCTTACCCGACGACGAAGCCGGCGACTCTATGTCCAACCTTGATCGTCTGGAGATTATTTCGCCAAAGCTTGCTTCAATCTGTCGCCAACAAACACCACGAGACCGCACCAGCATTCGAAGTGCAACGCTGGATCGAATGCCGCATGTGGGCCAGCTCTTGGATCCGTCCACCCCCCTTCGTCCGAGCGTGTCCCGGCTTGAGCAGATGCCCCGATCAGCAAGGCTTTGGGTGCTGGCCGGTCTGGGCTCTCGGGGCTTGTCCTCGGCCCCCTTGGGCGCTGAACTTTTGGCGACCCGAATCACTGGCCGTCATACCCCTGGAAGCCTTGTGGATTCCGTCTCTGCACGTGTTTTGGCTGCGGTCGATCCGGTGCGGTTCGCGCTTCGCCGTCATCAGCGTCGGTCGTGATAGATTCAAGTCATGAATTTTCAACAACTCCGAATCATTCGTGAGGCCGTTCGTCAGCAGTTCAACCTGACCGAGGTCTCCAGTGTGCTGTTCACCTCGCAGTCTGGGGTTAGCAAACACATTCGCGATCTGGAGGAAGAGCTTGGTGTGGAACTGTTCGTTCGCAAAGGTAAGCGCCTTTTGGGACTCACCGAGCTCGGCCAAGAGGTGGCCCGTTATGTTGAGCGCATCTTGCAAGAGACTGACAACCTTCAGGCCGTGGCAGCAAGCTTTGCCCGGCAAGACGAAGGCCGTCTGGTGTTGGCCACCACCCACACCCAGGCGCGTTATGCCCTGCCTGAAATTGTTCGCCGGTTTAGGAACGACTTCCCAAAAGTGCACCTGGTCATGCATCAGGCGACACCGGCAGAAATAGCCAGCCTTTTGGAAAGCGATGAAGCCGACGTTGGCATTGCCACGGAGTCGCTTCGGGACAATTCAAACTTCGCCACTTTTCCGTTTTACCGCTGGTACCACGGGGTGATCGTTCCGAAGGGCCACCCCTTGGCGGATCTTCCGGAGCTCACACTTGAGGCCATTGCCCAGTATCCCATCGTCACCTACCACGAAGGGTTCACCGGCCGGGCCATGATTGACCGCACTTTTGCTGAAGCTGGGCTGGCGCCGGAAATTGCCATGGCCGCACTCGATGCCGATGTGATTAAGGCTTATGTGGCGCTGGGTATGGGTGTGGGGATCGTGGCCTCCATGGCCTTTGATGACGAGCAAGACCAGCATCTGCAGCTGCTTGATGCCAGCGATCTGTTCCAGGAAAACATGACGGTTCTTGCCTTGCGAAAGGGACGCTTTCTTCGGGGTTTTGTGAAACGATTCGTCACGCTTTGTGTCCGAGACCTCTCTGAAGGCGAACTGATCAAAGCGGTTGAAAAGTAATTTCTAAAAAAGGTTCATCACATGGCCAATTACGGAACGGATTCCCCCACACGCAAGGCAGTGACGCTGCTGGATCTCAAGTCCCGCAAAAGCCTTCGTCAGCAAGGCGGCGCGCAAAACCCTATCGCCATGCTCACCTGTTATGACGCAAGCTTTGCCTCACTGCTTGATCAGGCGGGCGTGGATATTTTGCTCATTGGTGATTCCCTAGGCATGGTCTTGCAGGGCCATGACTCCACCATGCCGGTGACCATCGATCAAATGATCTATCACACCGAATGCGTGGCGCGGGCAAAAACGAAGGCCTGGGTTCTGGTCGACATGCCCTTTGGCAGCTATCAGGAATCCCCAGAGCAGGCTTACAGCAATGCGGCAAGTCTGGTGGCAGCAGGTGCTCAGATGGTGAAACTTGAGGGTGGGACCTGGCTCGCGCCCACGGTGAAGTTTCTGACCGACCGAGGTATTCCTGTCTGCGCGCATCTTGGACTGACGCCGCAATCCGTTCATGCCCTGGGTGGCTATCGTGTTCAAGGCCGTGACCAGGCCGCGGCGGATCAGCTGATTGCGGATGCCAAGCTGCTGCAAAACCACGGCGCCGACATGGTGCTGGTGGAATTAATTCCAACACCGCTTGGCAAGCGACTTGAGGAAGAACTGACCGTACCCACCATCGGCATTGGTGCAGGCCCACACACCACGGGCCAGGTGCTGGTGCTGCACGACATTCTGGATGTCTCGCCCGGGAAAAAGGCGCGCTTTGTCAAAAACTACCTGCGCGAGGCAGGCACGATTCAAGGCGCCGTTGAGCGTTTCGTGGCCGAGGTTAAGTCAGGTGCCTACCCGGGCCCTGAGCATGGATTTGACTCTTAGCTCATGGTTCCGGGCCGTGCTTGAGTGGCCCGCTTCAACCACTCAGGTTTTTGCTTTCACAAAGGTGAGTCGCCCCTGATCGTCACGCAGGCGTGTGAGTTCACCCGAATGCCAAAGGTAATTCAGATGGGCAATGGTTTCGCCGAAGGCGAAGGTCAGCTGATGAAGATCAAGCTCACGCTTAAACAAGATTGGCATCACCTCGGCTGCTGACTTTGGCGTTGCACAGGCCTCCAGGGTTTCATCAAGTCGCTCGCGATGGTGTTCGTGAAGCTGCTCAAGTCTGACCTTGATGCCACCCTCACGCCCACCCTTTTCCGCGCCGAAGGGCTTGCCGTGAGACGGCAAAACCAATACATCGTCAGGCAGGCTTTCGTAGGCGCGCAGGGAATCCAGGTAAAGCTTCAAGGGGTTGGCATCGGGCTCTTGGGCCATGACCAGCATGTTGGTTGAAATCTTGGGCAGCACCATGTCGCCAGAAATCAACAGGTTTTGATGGGCGTTATAGAGCGCGCAGTGTTCCGGTGAATGACCGTAACCAGGAATCACTCGCCAGGAACTCTCGCCAATGCGAATGTCTTCGTGCGGGAAGATACGACGAAAGTTCATGGGCACTTCGGGAACAAGATTCGGGTAGTAGCCACGTCGCATACGAAGCTTGTTCAGCGTCTCAAGGTCAGTAATGCCGTGACGGTCGAAATGTCGCGCAGTGTTTTCCGTGTCGCGGTCGTCCGCAGGCGGCTGATTCCAGATACGCGCGGAAACATACTCTGCAAAGTTGATCCACAAAGGCGCCTCCCAGAGCTGCTTCTCGGTTCCTTTGCACAGCCACGAGGCAAGCCCGATGTGGTCCGGATGAAAATGGGTGCAAAGCACACGAAGAATCGGAAGTCCCTTGAAATGACGGGCAATGACCTGATGCCAGGCCGCCCGAACCTCATCCGTGGAAACCCCAGTGTCCACCACGGTCCAGCCTTTGCGTCCATCAAGTTCGTCTTCCAAAAGCCAAAGATTGATGTGATTGAGTGCAAACGGAAGGGGCATGCGCAGCCAGAAGACTCCGGGTGCAATCGGGGTGGCGTCCCCGTGATCGGGCATGGCATGGGGGCTGTAGCGGATGAATGATTCAGGATGGGTCATGGTGAAAGGCGCTGTGGTGTCAGTGAGAAGAGTCGCTACTGATTATGGCCTATTGCAGCGCAGCGAATGATGACCATGCCTCGGTTTACGGGGTTGCGTCTAGTTTCTAGTTTTAATCGTTCTTTACCCCTTTGCGTGGTTATGCTAGAAATGAGCGATACGTCATTCCAAGGAGGAAAGTTCATGAGTACGGTTCAGCTTCAAGATCAGCAAGATCATGCAGTGCTTCCGAAGACCTCGTTTGAAGAAGCCTCGCGTCAGGATTTCGTTCGCAGCCTGAAGTTTCATCTGGCTTCTAAGGTTTCGCCGGGTAATGCGCTCACCTATGAAAAGCGCTCGTTGCCGCGCTTTAAGCAAGAGGCCGGTCGCGAGCCACAGACCATCCATGAAGTGCGTCACCTCATGACCGAAGACCCCTATTTCCAGTTCTGGAGTGCCATGCAGCGCAACAGCCAAGAGATGATGTGGAAGTCGGTTCAGGTCTCGGTTGAGCGTCAGATGGACAACCTTGCCGAATCCGCCAAGCCCAAGAAAACGCTGGGTTCGCTCACGTTGGACCCCAACCTTGCGGTTCCCGCTTACCACCGACTTGTCGACATTCACTGCATGCCGGGTGGCTACCATTCGGAATTCATGAAAGACGACGTCGCCAATGGTGCGGTGTATGACCGTGCAGTTTATCTTTACGCCATGGGCCGTATGGGGCCACTGAACTCTGACATTGGCGACACCACCATTGCTTATCTGAAGGCCACCTGGCCTGATTTCAAGCCCAAACGTATTCTTGATCTTGGCTGCACAGTGGGGCATTCCACCACGCCTTACCTTGACGCCTACCCGGGTGCAGAGGTTTATGGAATTGATGTTGGTGCGCCTGTGCTGCGTTATGCGCACGCCCGTGCCGAAAGCCTTGGCAAGAAGGTGCATTTTTCTCAGCAAAATGCCGAGTGCACGAACTTCCCGGACGGCCACTTTGATCTGATCGTCAGCCACATCCTGGTTCATGAGACCAGCCACAAAGCCATTCGCAACATCATGCGCGAGGCCAATCGTCTGTTGGCTCCCGGCGGCATTGTCATCCATGCCGAAACCCCGCCTTACAAGGCTTTCGGTGTGTTCGATGCCTTCATGCTGGACTGGGACACCCGCAACAACAACGAGCCTTACTGGAGCGCAAGCCACGAGATTGACCCTGTGGCCATCGCCAAGGAAACAGGTTTTGATCCCGCATTGGCTTTCGAGGGTAATCAGCCCAGCGCCTTTGAACAGGCCGAGGCACGCCGCACCCACGTCTTTCAGGGTGGCGATTTTGGCGGCGGTGGCTTTTGGTATGTCTGGGGTGCGCAGAAATCGGGCGCGGCCAAACCGCAGCAGGCGTCATAAGGGGTTCACGGTTCATGGCACAACTTCCAAGAAAGGCAGCGGGTCCTCGGCCAGAATATTTCGAAGACCCTGCCATTGATAAAGTGCTCTCGATGACCCTCGCCCTGGCGGGCGAGGTCGCCGTGATGCGTGACCGTATTGACACCCTGGAGAGGCTATTGGCGAAAGGGGAAAAAGTCAGCCCTGAAATTATTGATGCCTACCAGCCATCGATTGAGGCCAAACAGGCGCGTGACGTCTGGCGTGAGCAATTCCTGGACATTGTGATGCGACGTGTGCATCAGGAAAAGGAATCGCTCGAGGCCATGTCAGCCTCGCAGGCGTATGACAAGCTGGTCGAGCAGGTGGAAAAGAATCTTTAATTGAGTAGCTAAATCTTGGGCTCGCGGTCCACCACGAGCTTCAAGATTTCTCGTCTTGACGAGTGGCCACTGCCGTCCACAATGCCTTTGACCTGAAGGATGTCTCTCAGGTTGATCTCCGCGGAAACCAGTTTCTCTTCGGCCCCAACATGAGGGGGCATCATGTGTACTCCCCATGGGTGAATGATGGTGGACCAGCCGCCGCCCGCGGTAAAGAAGTCTTGTGGGCCGCAGTGTTTTTCCACCCAATCCACGGCTTCTTGGGTGACCATTTCCTCGGCCACGATGACAAAGCATTGGCCGGTGAGCGCGTGGTTACGGCACATGGCGTCCACCTGTTGATCATAGATTTCTGCATAGCCCTTCAGGGTGGCCAGTGATGGCCAGCTTGCGGCATGAATTTCTTCGTGTTGCATGATCAAGGCCTGACGCGCCAAGTTCATGGTGTGTTCCCAGCAGGCAAGGCCGCCAATCTTTCCAAGGCTTGTGTCAAAGACGGTGAGCGTTGACCCGTCACCCTGGCCCCAGAGGTAACGTTCGGCATAGGTGGGCTGAAGCTTGCGGTGCTTGCCAAGATAGCGGCCGTCGGCGTCAATGAACACCTGGGTGTTGTAGGCGGTGCCATGGTCTCGTTCCGAGACGCCCATCACCACGGCGGTGTTCGCGGCGGCAGCAGCTTCGGCAAGCTGAGTCACCTCTGGGCCAGGAACCTGAATCGATGCCTCAAGATAGAGCTGATTGGCCGTGCCTTGGGCAAGAGGGGCATAGCAGTTCAGCCAATAAGGAAAGCCAGGCACAAAGACTTCAGGAAAGACAACAAGCTGAATGCCTTGCTCTCCCGCCCGACGAATCCAGTCACAGGCTTTGTCAATGGTGGCCTGGGTGTTCATATAAACGGGGGCAATATGCGCTGCCGCAACTTTTCGAATGCGTGATGGATCCTGGTCAGTCATTGCTCTTCCTCTTCTTTGACAAGTTTTTTAAGTTCCTGCTTCAAGACTTTGCCGGCTGCATTTCTGGGTAGCGCGTCAATCCATTCATAGCTCTTTGGAATCTTGAAGCCGGCCAATGCGGCCCGGCAATGGGATTCAAGCTCCTCGGCGGTCAGTTCGCATCCGGGCTTGCGAACCACAAAAGCTTTGGCTGATTCGCCCCAGTAGCTGTCGCGAACACCAATCACAGCGGCTTCGGTGACCGACGGGTGCCGATACAACACCTCTTCGATCTCGCGTGGATAGACATTCACGCCACCGCTGATGATCACATCCTTTTTACGGTCAACGATGTAATAGAAGCCCTCCTCATCCCGAACGGCCAGGTCACCCACACTGACCCAGCCGCCCCGATGGGCCTCTTGAGTTGCTTCAGGCTGGTTCCAGTAGCCGTTGAACAGATAGGGTGAGCGGCTAAAGAGTTCGCCCACCTCGCCCACGGCAACCTCTTCGTTGTGTTCGTTGCGCAGCTGAATCTGGGTTAAAGGGAAGGGCTGACCGACGCAGCGAATCTTGCGCAGCTGATCTTGTGGGCGAAGGTTGGTGACGATGCAGGCTTCAGTGCTGCCATAGGTTTCATGCAGGATGGTCTTGCCGAAATAGGCGACGATCTTCTCTTTCGTGGCCTGAGGTAGTGGCGCAGCATTCGAAATAATGGTTTTGAGCGCCGGGAACTGGTGTCGCTTCAGTGTTTCGTCACCCAGCGCAAAGATGGCATTGAAATGGGTGGGCACCATGAAGGTGTTGGTGAGCGACATGCGGCTGAGTTTTTCAAGCACCTGTTCGGGATCAAACTTCGGCATAACTTCGCAAAAGCCACCAAAGAAGATGGGGGCCAAACCAAACGCAAAACCCGCGCCGTGATACATCGGCGCCAAGGCCAGCGAACGATCGTCAGGCGAATAGCAGCCATAGGCCACGGACATGCCCAAGAACGTCAGTACCCGCGACCGATGCGAAAGCATCACGCCCTTGGGCTTACCCGTGGTGCCTGCCGTGTAACCCAGCCCAAAGGTGTCCCATTCCTGAACCTGTTGCTGAGCCATTTGAATTTGATCAGCCAGCTTGCTTCGAGGCGCTGCATCCCGCCAGCTGTCGTAGTTTTCCCCAATCATGACGGCCTGGTTTTGAAGCCCGCTCAGGGAACTTGAAACCACGCTTGCGACTGATTGATGAACAATCATTCCGCAGGCGCCGCTGTCCTTCAGAATGAAATCAATTTCTGGCGCGGTGAGCCTGGGGTTGATCAAGACCACACGGATGCCGATGGAAGACAGCCCCAGCACAACCTCTGGGTATTCAAGGCAATTCGGGCTGATCAGGGCCAGATGGTCACCGGGCTGAAAGCCATTGGCCAAGGCCGCTGCCGCCACCTGATGAATTCGGTCATCCAGTTCGCGATAGCTTAACTGCCGTGATCCCTCGGCAAGAGCAATCTTGTTGGGGTTGGCGCGGGCGCTGGCCAAAACCCCCGAGACCAGTGTTTGTGGAAAAAAGGTGTCGGGGGTGGTCATGGCGAGACGGATTAGAGTTTAAAGACCCGAAGCGCGTTGTCGCGCATCAGCTTTTGCATGGGTTCGTCGCGAAGATTCAGGTCGGCAATCTCCTTGATGGCCCGTTCAGGGTCAATCACAGGCCAGTCGGTGCCGAACAGCACCTTGTCCTGGCCATAGGTGTTTAGGTAATGGATGAGTGGCTGTGGCCAGTATTTCGGTGCGTAGGCGTCCACGCCAATGAAGACATTCTTGTGCTTCCAGGCCATGGCAATCATTTCTTCAGCCCATGGAATGCCAATGTGAATTCCAATGAGCTTCAGTTCCGGGAAGTCAATGGCCACCTGGTCCAGGGTGATGGGTCTGCCCACACTGGGCAGGGGTCGTTCCGGGTTGTAGACCAGGTTCTGGCCCACCTGCATCATGATGGGAATGTCGAGTTCACAGCACTTGGCGTAATAGGGGTAGTACTTTGCATGATCCGGCGCAAGACCAAACCAGTGCGGGTAGAGGTGGGCGCCCACAAAACCAAGTTCTTTTACCGCCACTTCCAATTCCCGAACACCGGCCATGCCACGAAATGGATCCACGCCGGCAAGCCCAGAGAATCGGCTGGGGTGAAGCTTGCAGTAATTCGCCACCTGCTGATATGGAATTTCTACGGAATGCTTCATGCGGATGTCACCAGCGCGCACGGCAATCAGAAGCGAGCGTTGAATATTCGCGCGATCCATCTTTTCAAGATAGGTCTCGATGGGAACGCCTTGGCGCATGTCGACCGGCATCCGAACCTGTTCTTTGAATTCTTCGCCAATTCCCGTCTGCCCAAGTGAGACCTCCAACGGGGTGAAGGGGTTGCAGACAATGTCGATGGCATCTTTAACGGTTTTCAAGGCTTGCCTCTTCGCTCATTTCTTTTAATTTTCGCCATAGGGTGGTGCGGCTAATGCCCAATCGTTTTGCAGCTTCGGCCTGATGACCGGCACACTCACGAAGGGCTTGCCGAATGACTTCGACATTCAACGCACCTTTTGGGATCGATCGTTGCACCATTGCAGGATAGGTAATTCCACCTTGCATGACAACCGCGTTTTCACTCATCCCCCGCTGGTCACTGGGTGCTTCCAGAATTTCCGGGAATTCCCGGGACAGCTGCTGGTAATTGATCGCCCGGGGATCATGGAGATCCGCCAGAAAAACAGCAAGTCGTTCCATCACGTTTTCAAGCTCTCGCACATTGCCGGGCCAGTGATAACTTTCAAGCCGATTCACAATGGGCTGCAGGGTTTCTTCGGCCGGAAGCCTTGAATTCAAACGCTGCAGTGCCTGGGACAGACAAAGGGCTGCCAGTGCTGCAATGTCTCCTGTGCGATCTCGAAGCGCAGGCAGATGAAGGCTCAGGATGTGCAGCCGATAGTAAAGGTCACTGCGGAAGCTTCCCTGGCGAATCAATTCAGAGAGCTCATGGTGGGTTGCCGCAATGACTCGAACATCAATTGGAATGGGCTGGGTGCTGCCAAGACGGGTCACTTCTTTTTCCTGCAAGACCCGCAGCAGGCGTGTTTGAAGGGTTAGGGGCATGTCGCCAATTTCGTCCAGGAAAATGGTGCCATGGTGGGCCGATTCGAAAAGACCAATCTTGCCGCCCTTGCGCGTACCCGTGAAGGCGCCTTCCTCATAGCCGAAGAGCTCACTCTCCAGCAAGGGTTCGGGCAGTGAGGCGCAGTTGATTGCCACAAAGGGCCCGCTCTTTCGCGGGCTGGCGTTGTGAATGGCCTGGGCAAAGAGCTCTTTTCCTGTGCCGCTTTCACCGGTGATCAGCACCGTGGAATGGGTGTTCGCATAACGCATGGCCACCTGCTTCACATGGTTGAAGGCAGGCGTTGCGCCAAGGATCTGATCAAACTGATATCGGGCGCTCAGTGATTTGTGTCGGCGTTGCGTACGAAGCTTCGATTCGGCAAGCTGAATTCGTTGGGCGTCTTGAAGGGTGACTACGGCGCCGGTCACCGCCATGCCCTCGCGAATGGCCGTGATGTTGGCGATGCAGGCGGTGCCATTGAGATGAATCACGGCGCCAATTTCCGCCGCCCCATTTTCCAGAACCTCGCCAAGTGTTAAGTCGGGGGCCACAACGCTAAGTTTCATACCCACACATGATTGAGCGGGCATGAGCAGCAGTTTTTCCATGGCTGGGTTCATGGCGGTGATGCGTTGGCTGGTGTCGACGGCAAGCACGGCCTCGCGAAGGTTTTGCACCACGCTATTGAGCTGCTCAAAACGCGAGCTCTTCAACCGTGCGAGAAGAGCTAGGTCAATAGCGTAATCAAAGGCCTGCTTGATGGAGCTTGGGCTGTAGGTCAAGATGCCCTGCAGATTGTTTTCAATGGCCAGTTCCACCACCAGACTTGAACCAACAATGACCTTGATGCCCTCTGCAGCAAGGCTGTGGAAACAGTTATGGCCATCTTCAATGGTGCGGTAGGTGCGCTGCTCGATCTCAATGCTGAGCAGGGTTTTGATGGCCTCCAGTTCGGGCAGTGTTTCTTTATAAGTCACCACGCCCACTCGTTCGGAAACCGTGCGCGCCTTCATCAGCGCAAGCATCAGGTCATAGCCACTCGCTTTGATTTCCACCACTGGAATCTGCAATGACGAGCGAAGAAAAGCGGCGTTGGCACCAGCGGTCACGATGACGTCGGCCGCTTTGGCGCTTTCTGCGGCTCGGGCCTGTTCAAGCGCCTTGTCGAGCAACACGTCCACGAGCTGAATCTCGGCCCGGTCTTGGTATTCCGGAATGAGGGTTTCGGTCAGCCGGCTCAGCCCCTTGTAGCTGATCACCATGATCTTTGGCAGGTTGGAAGACATCTGGCGAATCCTTGGTTGGTAAGTCTGCTTTTCGAAAAAACCGTGCCGATCGGGCGAAAATTCAGTGACACGGAACAAATTTGAAACAATTTTGAACAATTATGGAACGAATAATTGTTTCATTATGGTGAACCAATGAAACAATTTGCCGAGAACAGTGCGAGTTAACACTTAGATTGAACTTTAGGGTTAGCACCTAAAAAATTTAAAAAACCTCTATTAATCAGTGGGTTAAGTAAAAAAATAATTTATTGGCACGTTACTTGCATAAATCAGTCCATCATTAGTTGCCAAGAGGTTTAGATGAAACCGCTCGACGGTCTGGTGTTGCTGGATTTAACCCACATGTTGTCGGGCCCTTACGGGGCCATGATGCTCACGGACCTTGGCATGCGCACGATCAAGGTCGAGCCGCCAGGCAAAGGCGAGGGCACTCGCGCGCTTCTTGCCACAGACCCCAAGAACTCCAGCGAAGGCATGGGCGCTTATTTCTTAACCTTAAATCGGGGCAAAGAAAGCGTCTGCGTGGATTTGAAAAGCTCCGATGGTGTGGCGGTTTTTATGGAGCTCGCGAAAAAAGCCGACGTGGTGATGGATAACTTTTCGGCCGGTGTGACCAAACGCCTGGGCATTGATTACGAAAGCCTTTCCAAGGTGAACCCGAAGATCATCACCTGCTCCATTTCTGGTTTCGGAAGCTACGGGCCTGACACCCAGCGCCCCGCTTTTGATCAGGTGGTGCAGGCTATGGGTGGCGGCATGTCCATCACTGGGCTTGATCGCAACAACCCCATGCGTTCCGGCATCCCCATTGGCGATCTTGGCGGCGGCATTTTTGGCGCCATGGGTGTTCTTGCGGCACTGACTCAGCGTGAGCGCACCGGTGTGGGCCAGCATGTGGACATCTCCATGCTGGACGGACAGATCTCGCTTTTGAATTACATGGCGACCATGCATTTTCTGTCGGGCGATGTCCCCGAGCCCATTGGCAATGGGCACTTCGTGCACGTGCCTTACAACTGCTACCCCACCGCCGATGGCCACATCATCATTGCCTGTATTGGCGACGCCTTTTGGGATCGCTTCATCGAGGCCCTGCCCCTGCCCGGTTTTGAAGACCCCAAGTACAAGCAGCAGCCCGTTCGCTTTGCAGAGAAAGCGGCCATTGATGCCGAAATTGGCCGGCAGCTTCGCGGCAACACAACAGCTTACTGGAATCAGTTTTTCCAAAACGCCAAAATTCCTTGCGGCCCGGTGAACCGTTTCGATCAGGCCTTAAGCGACCCCCAGGTGCTCGCGCGCAACATGGTGGTCGAAGTGGAACTTGCGGGCGGGTCCAAGGTGAAGATGCCTGGCTCACCCATGAAGTTTTCCCGCTGTGAAGAGCTTCATCCGAATTCCCCGCCGCTTTTGGGCGAGCATACCGAGCAGGTGCTTGCAGACCTTTGTCAGTTCAGTTCTGAGCGAATCGATTCGCTTAGTCGTCAGGGCGTGATTGCCCAAAATTCTTCAGTTCACAAGGAGCCGATTGCATGAGTTATCGACTTGGAGTCGATGTGGGTGGCACGTTCACCGACCTAATATTGATCGACGAAAAATCTGGAAAAATCTTTGCGGCCAAGGTTCCCTCCACCCCTCATGACTCATCCATTGGGGTGTTGAACGGCATCCGCCGCATCTGCGAACAAAACGGGCTGGAGCCAAGCCAGATCTCGCATGTGATGCACGGCACGACCGTGGCCACCAACACCGTGCTCGAGGCCAAGGGTGCGAAGGTTGGCCTGGTCACCACGGCCGGCTATCGTCAGGTGCTTCAAATCGCCCGGTCCTTTGTCCCCGGCGGCCTGGGCGGCTGGGTGATCTACAACAAGCGCCCCTTGCTGGCGCCCCTTGAATGGACCATCGAAGCGCACGAGCGCGTGGACGCCCGTGGCGAAGTGATTCAGCCCCTTGACAAAGCACAGCTTGAAAAAGATCTGCAGTCATTGAAGACGGCAGGCATCGAGGCGCTAACCATATGTTTTGTCAACGCCTATGCCAGCGGCCGTCACGAGCAAGAGGCTCGTGAGGTGGCCCAAAAAGTTTTGCCTGGAATCCCGGTGTCGATCTCTTCGGAAGTCATTCCCGAGATGTTCGAATACGAACGCACGGAAACCACCGTGGTGAATTCCTATGTACGCCCCGTGGTGTCGAAGTACATTGAAAATCTGAGCAATGAAATTGGGCGCACCATGAACAATCCGCGCCTGCACATTCTTCGCTCGGACGGCGGTCTTGCCACGGTGCAAGGTGCGCGTGACAACCCGGTGAACCTTCTGATGTCGGGCCCGGCCGGTGGTGTGTCTGGCGCACTCTGGGTGGCGCAGCAGTCGGGCTATAAAAATCTTCTTACGTTCGACATGGGTGGTACCTCGACGGACGTTGCGCTGATTCAAGACGGCGTGGCGCAGACTCGGCGGGAAACCCGTGTGGGCGACATCACGGTTCGTGCCCCTTCCATTGACGTACGCACGGTGGGTGCCGGTGGCGGATCCATCGCCTATGTTCCTGAACTCACGAAAGCCTTGCGCGTTGGCCCACAGAGTGCCGGTGCAAACCCCGGCCCGGCGGCTTATCGCAAGGGTGGAGAAAAGCCCACAGTGACCGACGCCAACGTGGTTCTGGGCTATCTGCCTTCCACCTCACAGCTTGGCGGCGACATGCAGATTGACCTGGAACTTGCCAAAAAAGCGTTGGCGACCATTGCCGAGCCTCTGGGTAAGTCAATCTATGAGGCCGCCGAAGGCGTGATCAAGATTGTTAACGAGAACATGTTTGGTGCGCTGCGCCTGGTCTCGATCGAGCAGGGGTACGACCCGCGTGACTTCGCGCTCATTGCTTTCGGTGGTGCCGGCCCACTTCACGCCAACGCCCTTGGCATTTTGATGGGCTCATGGCCCGTCATTATTCCAACAGCCCCGGGCGTGCTCTGCGCCTATGGCGACGCCACCACCCGTCTGCGTGATGAAGCTTCGCAGACCTTTATCCGTCGCTTTGATGAAACCACTGATCAAGAGGTACGAGACATTTTTGAAAAGCTGGGCACGGTCGCCTCGCAGTCGCTGACTCGTGAAGGGGTCGAGCAGGGCAAGCAAACGCTGATGTATCAGATCGACGTTCGTTACCGTGGGCAGGCAACCCAGCTGCCCATCACGCTCACCCCTGATGAAATGAAATCGGGTGGTTTGAAGTCTTTGGGCCAGCGATTTGATGAGAAACACACTCAGCTCTACACCTTCTCGCTGGATGCACCCAAAGAGATGGTGAACCTGCGTGCCATCGTGTTGGGCCCTGAGCCCAATGTGAAATCGGACCCGCTTGAAAAAGCCTCGGGCGAGCCGCCTGCCGACGCCGTGCTTTCCACCACCGAGGTCTTTGTGGAAGGCAAGCAGCATGCCGCGAAGATCTACTGGCGTCCGAAACTGAAAGGTGGCCACCATCTGCCTGGCCCCGCCATCGTGGCCCAGATGGACACCACCACCATCATTCTTCCCGATCACACAGGGGTTGTGGACCCCTATGGCCACATCATGATTTGGCCCAATGATCGTCTGCCGAAGTCCGGAGGTTAATCCCATGCCCGCACAGATTATTCAAACCAACCCCACCGCTGTTGTTCCTGGCGCCATCGACACGATTGCGCTCGACATCATTGAAAACGCGCTGCGCAATGCGCGCTCGGAAATGGATGCTGTGTTGTTCCGAACCGCCATGTCACCCGGCATTCGCGAACAGCACGACGCTTTCCCTCTGATTGCCGATCTCAACGGCCGAATGGTGGTTGGACAGTTCGGTTCATTCATCCACGGCTTCTTGCAGGGCTATGACGGTACGGTGGAAGAGGGCGATGTCTTTCTCACGAACGACCCCTATTCAACGAATGGTGCGGTGAGCCACCTGAATGACTGGCTTACGCTGATGCCCATTTATCACAACGGTCGTGTCATCAGCTGGGCGGCCATGTTCGGTCACATGACGGACAACGGCGGCAAGGTGCCGGGGAGTCTTCCCACTGACGCCATGCAGATCTTCGAAGAGGGCCTTCAGATTCCGCCTGTGAAGATCATTCGCCGTGGCGAGCTGAACACGGAGCTCTTGAATCTCTTGGTTCGCAACTCTCGCGTGCCTGAGTGGAACCGAAGCGACTTCAACGCCATCATTGCCTCGCTTCGCCTCGCCGAGCGTCGGGTGCACGAGATCATCGCCCGGTTTGGCGCCCAGTCTTACGTTTCGGCCACCCAGGAAATGTTGGACCGTAACAAGCGGGCCATGAGCGCCATCATCAAGATGGTCATTCCAGAGAAGAAGGCCTACTTCGAAGACTACATCGACGATGACGGCGTTGGAATGGGTCCTTACAAGATTGCCTGCAGCCTTTGGCGTGAGGGCGATATTGCCAAGTTCGACTTCACCGGCACAGACCCCCAGTCCATGAGTTCGATCAATTTCTTCTTAAACGAAGAAATGTTCAAGATGTTCCTGGGCGCTTTCTTTATCAATCTCTTCGACCCACAGATCCTCTTTAACGATGGCTTCTACGACCTGGTCGAAGTGAAGATTCCTGACGGTTCGATTCTGAAGCCCAAGCGCCCTGCAGCGCTTTCCTGCCGTACCCACCTTCTGGGTCGCATCTTCGACATCATGGGTGGTGTGCTTGGCCAGGGCGCGCCCGACGCACTGAATGCAGCGGGCTTTTCAGACAGCCCGCACCTGATGTATTCAGGCTATGACCAACGCGGCGAGTGGTATCAGCTCTTTCAGATTGGCTTTGGTGGAATTCCCGGGCGTCCTTCGGGTGACGGCCCCGACGGGCATTCGCTTTGGCCATCGTTTACCAACGTGCCCAATGAATTCCTTGAAAGCTATTTCCCCTTGCGCATCATGCGTTACGAATCGATTGCGGATTCCGGTGGCGCAGGCCTTCACCGCGGCGGTAATGGCGTTTGCATGGTTTATGAGTTTCTTGAACCCGGCCAGATCTCCATCCACGATGACCGTTGGCTGACCTACCCATGGGGCGTGAATGGCGGACTGCCCGGCGGCCGAAGCACCAAGCGTCTTGTGCGCAAGGATGGAACATCGGAATGGCTTCCTTCCAAGTGCGACCGCATTCAGGTTCAGCCTGGCGATCAGCTCTACTTCAACACCTGGGGCGGTGGCGGCTGGGGTGACCCACTGAAGCGCGAACCCGCCAAGGTTGCAACCGATGTCTTGCGTGGCCTGGTGTCGGTTGAAGGTGCCAAGCGCTATGGCGTGGTGGTGAATGCTGCGGGTGTGGTTGACGAAGCCGCCACCAAGAAGCTTCGTGACGAGATGACCGCCAAGCGTCCCCCGCTGGAGCTCTTTAACCGTGGCGGCACGATCGAAGAATTGAAAGCCCGCGCGTTGGAAGAGACGCATCTGCCCCCACCAAAATCACCAACCTTTAACCTCCGTCATGCAGGAAGTGCGCGATGAGCGAAAAGCTTCTGATCAACGAGGTGGGCCCAAGGGACGGTTTGCAGAATCAGCCCACCTTAGTGAGCGCGGCTGACAAGCTCACTCTGATTCGCCTTTTACAAAAGGCGGGTCTGACTTCGCTTGAAGTTGGAAGTTTTGTCTCGCCCAAGGCGGTACCCCAGATGGCGACCACCCAAGAGGTGCTTGAAGCCCTTGGCCCATCAACACCAGGGCTTTCGGCATTGATTCCCAACATGAAGGGTTTTGAGCGCGCTAAAGAAGTGGGTGTCTCTGAAGTGGCTGTGGTGCTCTCCGCCACGGAAACGATGAATGTGAAGAACATCAACATGTCGTTGGAGAAAACCGTTGAGGTCTGCGAAGAGGCTGTTCGTGCGGCCAAGGCTTCAGGCATTCGGGCCAAAGCCTATGTTGCTGTGGCTTTCGAGTGTCCTTTTGAAGGCCCCACATCGCGCGATGTTCTCTATCGGCTGACGCAACAAATGTTCGACGCGGGTGCCGACGAAGTGGTGATTGCTGACACCATCGGTGCCGCTGCACCGATGCAGGTTCGCGAAGTCATGACCGATTTGGTTTCTGCCCACGGGCAAGGACGCATTGCCGGACATTTCCACGACACCCGTGGCATGGCGCTCGCGAACTGTTTCGCAAGCATTGAAGCCGGCATTCGCCGCTTCGACAGCTCGATTGGCGGCATGGGCGGATGCCCATTCACCCCGAACGCTGCCGGAAACCTGGCTACCGAGGACCTTGCCTTGATGGCCGCCCAAAGCGGCTTCGAGACAGGAATTCGTTTCCCCGAGTTGATTGAGGCTATCGATTTCGCCTCGTCCATCACCCAGCGCGAGCTGGGCGGACGCAGTGCCCAGTGGCTTAAGCGTCGTTATCAGGCAAAGGCAGCGTAATGAATTCAATGGCTCAGACACCCCAATCCAATCAGACCTCTTTCTTGGCAAAGCTTGGTTCAGGCTTCGCATCCATCTTCCCCATTCTGGTCATTGCGGCACTTCTGCTGTCAGCCATTTTCATCAAGCCCAAGGTGGCGCCCAGCGAGGTCATGCCCATTCCCATTCACCCGCGTGATGCGTTTTATTCGGCTCATGTGTCTGATTCGGCAGGTGTCTGGTTGGCGGGCCGGGGCAACAAGGTCATCACCGCACCGTCTCTGGGTCAGCCCTGGAAAATTATCGAGCCCTCGATCGCCTCAAACTGGCAGGGTGTGGTGGCGCTATCACCCAGGACCATTGTCTTGGTGGGTAATGAAGGCGTGATCATTCGTTCCGAAGATGGCGGCGCCACCTGGTCCAAGGTCAACACCAAAGACATTTTGACGGTGTTTGATTCCAAGTTTCTTCGCCTGAAGCAGGCCCCCAATGGCGACCTTTGGGCGTTGGCTGAATTCGGCAATGTGCTGCGTAGCCGTGACCAGGGCAAGAGCTGGCAGGCCTTGCGTCCGAAGTCGGATATTGGCTGGAATGACATTGTCTTTTCTCAGAACCGCATTGTGATTGTTGGGGAATTTGGAAAGATTCTTTCCAGTGACAACCAAGGCCAGACCTGGGCGGAAAAAGAATTGCCGGAATCATCAAGTCTGATGTCGGTGGCCATCAAGCCCAGTGGTCTGGGTGTGGCCGTGGGGCTTGAAGGCAACATCATGATCACCACCGACAACGGACGCGGATGGACGAAGGTCAAACCATTTACCGACGCACACCTTTATTCCGTGACTCTGGATGGTGATCAGTTTGTGGCGGTGGGCGACAAGGGTTGGATTGCGAAGTCAACCGACGGTCGTAACTGGACACGCATTCCCGGAAAAGAAAACGATTCCTCTTGGCGAACCGAGATTCAAAAGACGAAAGACGGACTGCTTCTGATTGGCCGCAACCCCGCCTTGCTCTCGCCCTCTGGACTGAAGTTTCTGACCGAACTGACGAAATAAGCCATCCCCATGAAAAAACTTGTCTCACTCCTTATTGAAACCTCGATCCGTTTTCGGGTTGCCGTGGTGGTCATCATTGGCGCGCTTACCGCCATGTTCATGGTGCTGGCGTCTCAGCTTCCCCTGAAAACTATTTTTGATGATCTGCTGCCCGCAGACCACCCGTACATTCAGGTTCACCAAAAGCACAAGGCAACCTTTGGAAGCTCTAACCTGGTCAGCCTGATGCTTGAGGTTCAAGAGGGCGATATTTTCAAGCCCGAGGTGCTTCAGGCCATTCAAACGGCCACGGTGGAGATGCAAAAGGTCAAGGGCATTGACCAGTTCCAGGTGATCTCTTTGGCTTCCAAGAAGCTGAAAGAGGTGATTGCCTCCACCGCAGAGATCAAGCTTCGCCCGCTGATGTGGCCGGATGTACCCACCACCCCTGCGGAGATTGCGCAGCTGAAGCAGTCAGTGCTTCAGAACCCCTTGGTCTATGGCATCTACGTATCACCTGACCTGAAATCCGCGCTGATCACCGCGGACTTCATTGATCCAAACCTTGACTACACCGCCATCTTTTCCGAGATCCGTCAGATCGCGAAGAACGCAGAATCCGTGCCTGGCGTGAAGACCCATCTGGTGGGCGAGCCCATTTTGTATGGCTGGGTGGCCTATTACCTTCCTGAAACCATGATGGTGCTTGCCGCCTGCGTGGCGGTGTTGGCCTTCTTGTTGTTCTTCATCACCCGAACTTTCCGCGGCACGGTCTTGCCCATGGTTTCTGGTGTGGTGAGTGCCAGCTGGTCTTTGGGAGTGGCGCAGCTGATGGGATTTAACCTTGACCCACTGGTGATTGTGGTGGCCTTCCTGATCACCGCACGGGCAATCTCTCATGCGGTTCAGCTCGTGATCCACTTCGACGACGAACTGAAAGCCGGTGCGGAAAATGCAATGGCGGCGGCCAAGCAGGCGATGGCAGCGCTCTTTAAGCCCGGCATGCTGGGCGTGTTGGCTGACGCCGGCTGCATCATGGTGGTGCTGCTGATTCCCATTCCTCTGATGCAAAAGGTTGCCTTAATTGGAACCGTCTGGGTGTTGACCATTGCCGTAAGTGCCGTGGTGCTGACCCCCGTGTTGCTGTCATGGAGCAAAGCCACCAAGGCTTCCATGAAAACCACCGCGCCAGACCGCTGGATGGAATCCATGCTTTCCACCTTTGCCCGCTGGTCCACCAACAAAAAATCAGCCAAGGTGATCGTGGCTTCGGTGTCGGTTCTGTTTGTGGTGTCGGCACTGTATTCTTTAAAGCTCACGATTGGTGACGCCAACCCGGGATCGCCCATTTTGTGGGGCAAGTCCGATTACAACGTTGACGCGGCAGTCATTAACAAAAACTTCCCGGGTTCAGACCGCATGTTTGTGGTGGTCTCGGACGATGAGACCGACGGCCTGAAAGACCCAAAGGCCGTGGAAACCATGGCCAAGTTGCAACGGTTTATGGAAAACCAGCCCGAAGTTGGCGGTTCGGTTTCGCTGGCCGACATCATTCCGGCCATGAAGCGCACCCTGCGCGAGGGCAACCCGCGGTATGAAGAGTTCGGCATGAATGCCGCAGAAAACGGCGAGATCATGTATCTGTACACATCAGGTACGGACCCAGGCGACATTGACCGCTTTGTTGACCCGCTTTATCGCAATGCCTCGGTCACCTTCTTCTTCCGTGACCACCAGGGCACCACCATTCGAACCGCGATCGCCAGGCTGCAAGAGTTTATTGCCCAGAACCCGGAAAGCCCTGTACAGATTCAGCTTGCGGGTGGTCTCGTGGGGGTTCTTGCTGCGGCCAATGAGGTCATTCTTGAGGCCAAGATCGAGAGTATCGCGCTGGCACTTGTAGTGTTAATACTGACCTGCGCCATCGTCTACAGAACCCTTCATTCCGGTACTCTTTTCATGGTCCCGGTGCTTTTATCGAACACGGTCACGTTCTCTTTTATGGCTCTAATGGGTATAGGTATGAACGTGAACACCCTTCCCATCGCTGCGCTCGGTATTGGATTGGGCGTGGACTACGCGTTTTATGTGGTGGACGAGATCAAGGAAAAAATGGCTCGTGGCATGAGTGTGGAAGACGCCATCAGTCATTCGCTTCTGGGCGCAGGCCGTGGGGTGTTCATCACGGCGTTTACTTTGATTTTGAGTGTGGTGGTTTGGTATGTGTCCAGCGTTCGGTTCCAAGCCGAAATGGGATTGTTGATGGCCTTGTGGCTCACGGTTTCTGCGATGAGCGCCCTGGTGCTGATGCCTTCCTTGGTCTACCTGATCAAGCCAAGATTTGTAGTGGGTGGTGGCAGTGAAAAAGCGAAGTTTTCCTCGGCCGAGGGCAGTTTGAAGCCGGTGTAAAACGTGGTGGAAGTAAAACAATGTTTAGGAGGCAACACATGAATAGCAAAAAAAGAGCTTCACAAAGCTTTGGTTTAAAGCCGCTTGCTGTTGCGGTGGTTCTAGCATCTGCTGCGGCAACACCGGCCATGGCACAAAGTGGTGCAAGCACGGGTGTATCCAGCCTGATCTCGGGTGACTACACCAAGTTCGGTGGCTATGT
>CAYWPQ010000024.1:0-21819 GCA_964460315.1 uncultured Bordetella sp.
GTCAATGCGCATGCAAAAAGCTTGCGGCAAAGCCAGCCACGGCAATGCCCAGCAACATCAATGCAGGCTGCTGCCAGGCGGCCTGCTTCAAACTTCCATGGTGTGAATGCGCCTGGGCATGCAGCTGAGGAATTAAATCCGACAACGCAATGTAAATAAAGTTGGCGGCAGCCACCACCAGCACATAGGGCACCCAGTCGCTGGCGCTGGCCAGATAAAAATAACCCAGCAGTGCACCGGTCAGCGCGCCCACTCCCGTCAGCACATTGAAAAACAATGCCTTGCCTTTGGTGAATCCGCTGTTCAGCAGAACCAAAAAGTTTCCAATCTGCTGGGGAACCTCATGAGTGGCGATGGCCACGGCCGTTAAAACGCCAAGATACGGGTCTGCAAAAAATGCAGCGGCAATCAACACGCCATCGGCCATGGCATGGATGGTGCTGCCAATCAGCAGCGTCCAGCCGCCACGGCCCGCCACCTTCGCATCATGACCATGAGGGTGGTCATGTCCATCATGTTCATGATGGTGGTCATGGCGCAAAATGGCCAGCCGCTCAAGAATGAAAAAACCCACCAGACCACACAACAGCGCCATGCTCACGCCGTGGATCTCGCCCCCCATGTGCACGCTCTCGGGCAGAAGATGCAGCAATGCCGCGCCCAACAACATGCCTGCAGAAAAGCTCACCAGCCTGTCCACCACGCGAGACAGCGGCCCGAGCGACACCAGAGCTGCCAGCAAAATGGAAATGACGGTGGCCGAAACTGCAGCAAGGAGAGCGAAACCCAGCATCAGGCGACTCCGTGTTTCTTAAACCACTCCACGGCACGCTTAAAGCCATCTTCCGCCGCCTCTTTGCGGTAGGTTGGCCGGTAATCCGCGTGAAAGGCATGAGGCGCGTCGGGGTAGATCACGAACTCGGAAGCCTGCGATGCCTTGCCGCCAAATGAAAGGCGTGTCTTCATTTCTTCCACGGTGTCCAGCCCAATGCCGTCGTCCTTGCCACCATAAAGGCCCAGCACCGGCCAGTTCAGTTTCTCGGCGATGTCGTGGGGGTGATTCGGGGTGGCGGCATTCACCATGGTCATGAGTCGGCCGTACCAGGCCACGCCAGCCTTCAGCCGAGGATTCGCCGCCGAAGCCATCCAGACAATTCGTCCGCCCCAGCAAAAACCGGTAATACCAACCTTGTTGCCATCGCCGCCATTGGCCGCTGCCCAGGTGACTGTGGCGTCCACATCGTTCAGCACCTCGCGGTCAGGAACCTTGCTCACCACGTTCGCAAAAATATCAGGCACGGTTTTGTACTGACTGACATCGCCATGGCGTACAAAAAATTCAGGAGCAATCGCCAGGTAACCAAGTTTGGCCAGCCGACGACAGACATCCTTGATGTATTCGTGCACACCGAAGATTTCATGCACAACAATCACGCAGCCAAGCCGAGTCTTGCCCTGAGGCATGGCCCGATAGGCAGGAATTGAACGATCGCCAGCGGGGATCTCCACCATGCCGGCGGTCAGCCCCTGGGTGTCGGTGGTGATCACCTGGGCAAGAAGATTGCCCGTGGGCATGACCGCCGCAGCAAATCCAGCCGCTACCGAACCCTGAATGAACCCACGGCGGCTTGAACCCGCAGCTGACGCGGGCGAGAGGGAATTAATTTCGTCCTTTAAAAAACCATTCATCTCGGTCTCCTTGATTGATTCAATTGCATCACCATGGGATTGGCGCATCGATTACGGTTAATGCGCCTCATCCCAATTCCGTCCCACACCGACCTCCACCAGAAGCGGAACCCGAAGTGTGGCCACGTTTTCCATCTTTTCGGGCAATAGGCCTTTGATCAGGTCAACTTCATCATTGGGCACTTCAAGAATCAGTTCGTCGTGCACCTGCAAAACCAGTTTAGATCGAAGTTTCTGGGTTTCAAGAGCACGCTGAACCTGAATCATGGCCATCTTGATCAGATCGGCCGCGGTGCCCTGCATCGGTGCATTGATTGCGGCGCGTTCGGCGCCCTGCCGCCTTGGGCCATTGGGCGAAGAGATCTCGGGCAGCCAGAGCCTTCGGCCAAACACGGTTTCGACATAGCCTTTGGCCTTGGCGGTGGCCCGAATGTTGTCCATGTAACGAGCCACACCGGGATACTTGGCAAAGTACTGATCGATGTAATTTTTCGCCACCCCTCGGTCAATCGACAGGTTCCTGGCTAGGCCAAAGGCACTCATGCCATAGATCAGCCCGAAGTTAATCACCTTCGCATAGCGACGCTGCTCGGCGCTCACCTGATCAAGGGGCACACCAAAGACCTCACTGGCGGTAGCCTTGTGCACATCCTCACCCGCCATAAAGGCCTTCAATAGGCCCGTGTCCTCGGAAAGGTGGGCCATGATGCGAAGCTCGATCTGGGAGTAATCCGCCGAGATCAAGACATGCCCGGCGGGCGCCACAAAAGCCTGGCGAATGCGTCGCCCCTCTGGCGTGCGAATGGGAATGTTCTGCAGATTGGGGTCGCTCGAGGCTAGACGCCCCGTGACGGCCACCGCCTGCGAAAAGGTCGTGTGCACCCTTCGCGTGGCTGGGTCCACCATCTTCGGAAGCTTGTCGGTGTAGGTGGATTTAAGTTTCGAGAAGCTTCGCCATTCCAGAAGAACACGAGGCAAGGGGTAGTCTTCCGCCAGTTTTTCCAACACGTCTTCATCGGTGGATGCCGCACCCGTTGCCGTCTTTTTCACCGGGGCATAACCCAGCTTGCCGAAGAGGATCTCCCCAAGCTGCTTCGGTGAGCCCAGGTTAAACGGCTGCCCGGCAAGCTCGTGGGCCTGGGCTTCAAGTTCGCTGATCTTGTTGGCGAGTTCTTCGCTTTGATCCGTGAGCAGCTTGGCGTCCACTTCAATGCCGTTGTGTTCCATCTGCCAAAGCACCTGGGCCACGGGCATTTCAATCTCTTGATAGATGCGGCGAAGCAATGGCTCTCGATCAATCTGCGGCCAGAGCGTCTGATGCAGGTGCAGGGTGAAATCGGAATCTTCGCTGGAATAACGGCAGGCGACATCGACCGACACCTGCTCAAAACCAATTCGCGAGGCGCCCTTGCCGGTGACATCGTCGTAACTTAAGCCCTTGCGGCCGAGGTGTCGCTGCGCCAGAGAATCGAGATCATGCGACTTATGGGCCTCCAGCACATACGACTCCAAAAGCGTGTCGAAAGCCACACCCCGCATGAAGATTCCCGCGCCAGCCAGCACATGCATGTCGTACTTCAGATTCTGGCCAACCTTTTTTCGGCTGGCGTCTTCAAGCCAGGGCTTTAGCCTACTCAAGACATCCTGGGCAGGAAGCTGCTCGGGAGCACCGGCATAGGAATGACGAAGCGGAATGTAAAAAGCCTGACCGACTTCCGTCGCAAAGGAGATACCCACAATCTTCGCAGCACGTGCATCAATCGATGTGGTTTCGGTATCCACCGCCACAAGCTCCGCCGATGAAATCTTCACCATGAGCTGCTCAAACCCAGGCCAGTCGGTCACGGCGGTGTAAGAGGTGGGCGTATCAAACAGCCCTGCAGGCTCGGTCGCCTCTTTCTTCACTGTCTCGCTCACCGAATGCACGGCCGGTGATTCCTCGCCAAGGCCGCGCAGGCTTCGGTCCAGCTGATAGGTCTCTTTCAGTTCTTGAATCGCGGTGAGGTCCATGGGCCGCCAGCGAAGCGATTCCCGAAAGTCTGTAATCGCGGTGGAAAGGTCGCAGTCGGTTTTTACCGTCACCAGGGTTCTTGCGGTGGGAAGCCAGTCCAGGGCCTGACGAAGGTTCTCCCCCACTACACCCGAAATTTCTGCGGCCGAAGCCATCACGGCATCCAGCGAACCATATTCTCCAAGCCACTTCGCCGCCGTTTTGGGACCCACCTTATGCACGCCCGGCACATTGTCTGAGGTGTCTCCAACCAGTGACAGGTAATCCACGATCAGTTCCGGCGGGACACCAAATTTATCAATCACCGCCTGACGGTCCGAGACCTTCGCCGGGCCACCATCACGGCTCATGGTGTCAATCAGAATCACATCGTCATTGACCAGCTGTGCAAGGTCTTTGTCACCCGTCACCACCACAGTGGGCATGGCGTTTCGGCTGGCCTGCACGGCAAGGGTGCCAATCACATCGTCGGCTTCAACGCCATCGATCATCACCAATGGCCAGCCCAGGGCCTGCACGGCTTTGAAGATGGCCGGAACCTGTGCCGCAAGGTCTTCCGGCATGGACGCACGGTTGGCCTTGTATTCCGCATAGATGGCGTCGCGAAAGGTTGGCCCCTTGGGGTCAAACACACAGGCCACATAGCGCGCAGGCCACTCGGCCCGAACCCGGCGAAGCATATTCACCATGCCGGTGAGCGCGCCCGTGGGCAGACCCGAGCGGGTGCGCAGATCGGGCAAGGCATGGAAGGCTCGGTAAAGAAAACTCGAGCCGTCGATCAGCAGCAATCGATTCGGAAGATCGGATTCTTGGGAAACGACGGTCACCAGGGGCTCCAGGTCAGCGAACGGCAGGACAAGTCGCCCAGTGTAGCTAAAATCAGGGTTTCGGCATCAGGCTGACTGTGGCCCAACAAGAATCGATTCCCTATGACAAACCCTGCCCCAGCACCCGTTAACTTCATTCGGCACATTGTGGATGCCGACCTCGCCGCGGGCCGGGTGAAGAAGGTGATCACCCGTTTCCCGCCTGAGCCCAATGGCTATCTTCATTTCGGGCACGCCAAATCCATCTGCCTGAATTTTGGTCTCGCACGGGACTATCAAGGCCAGTGCCATCTTCGGCTTGATGACACCAACCCGGCGAAAGAGGAACAGGAATTCGTTGATGCGATTGAATCGGCGGTTCGTTGGCTGGGCTTTGACTGGGGCAGCCATCACTTCTTTGCCAGCGATTATTTTGAAAAGCTCTATCAGTTTGCCGAAGCCTTGATTCAATCGGGTGACGCCTATGTGGATTCGCAGTCCGCTGATGAAATGCGCAGCCATCGGGGCACCCTGACCAGCCCCGGCACGAATTCCAAATTTCGTGACCGCAGCGTGGAAGAAAATCTTGATCTCTTTCGTCGGATGCGTGCGGGCGAATTCCCCGATGGCGCCCATGTGCTTCGCGCCAAGATTGACATGGCCTCGCCGAATATGAACATGCGCGACCCCGTGCTCTATCGCATTCGTCACACCGAACACCATCGCACAGGCCATGCCTGGTGCATCTACCCCCTATACGACTACGCTCACCCGCTCTCAGACGCGATTGAGTCCATTACCCATTCCATCTGCACACTGGAATTCGAAGACCATCGGCCGCTCTATGACTGGCTTTTGCAAAAGGTGGCTGCCACTGGTCTGCTCAATAGCCAAGCCCTTCCCCATCAATATGAATTCGCAAGACTCAACCTCACCTATGTGGTGCTGTCCAAACGAAAGCTGGTCGAGCTGATTGAATCGAAAGCGGTGGAAGGCTGGGACGACCCGCGCATGCCCACACTCATTGCCGCAAGGCGACGCGGCTACACCCCCGAAGGATTTCGCCGATTTGCAGAAATGATCGGTGTCTCGAAGTCCGACGGCTGGATTGACTACAGCGTGCTGGAAGAGTGCATGCGTGATCATTTGAACGACACCGCCCTTCGAAAGATTGCTGTGCTTGACCCCGTCAAGCTTGTTTTGGAAAACCTCAACGCCGATCACGACGAAGAGTGCTTCGCCCCGAACCATCCGCAAAAGCCAGAGCTTGGCAAACGTGCGGTGCCGCTGTCTCGTGAACTCTGGATTGAACGCGAAGACTTTCAAGAAATGCCCGAGAAAGGGTTCTTCAGGCTTTCCCCCGGCGGCAAGGTTCGTCTTCGTTATGCCTATGTGATTGAGTGCACAGGCTTTGAAAAAGACGCCTCAGGCAAGATCACCGAAGTTCGCGCGAAGATCTATGAAGACAGCAAGAGTGGCACGCCAGGTGCCGACCAGTACAAGGTGAAAGGCAACATTCACTGGCTGTCGGCCCGCCACGCGCCGATGGCCAAGGTGCGTCTCTATGAACGCCTCTTTTCGAACCCAACACCCGGTGCGCGCCGCGAGGGCGACCCGCCTGATTTAGAGCGCCATTTTCTGGACGACCTCAATCCTAATTCTCTGTCTGTGATCACGGCAGCCGTTGAGCCCAGCCTGACCCAGGCGAAGACCGAGGAACGATTTCAGTTTGAACGCCACGGCTATTTTGTGGTGGACCAAGATTCCCGCCCCAACGCCATGGTGTTGAACCGAACCGTCACGCTGAAAGAGTCAGGGAAATAAATTCATGCTTGCCATCGTTCATCATGCTGCCCCTGACTTCAAACTTGAACTTCAGGAGGTTCCCGCGCCCACCCCCGGCGCAGAAGACCTGCTGATCAAAGTGGCCTATGCCGGCGTGAATCGCCCCGACCTGCTCCAGCGCAAGGGTCTTTATCCGCCGCCCGCTGGCGCTTCACCATTGATGGGGCTAGAGGTGAGTGGCCGCGTGAAAGCCTTGGGTGCGCAAGTTAGCGGGTGGAAGGTTGGTGACCTGGTCTGTGCCTTGACTCCAGGTGGTGGCTACGCTGAAGAAGTGACCGCGCCTGCCGGTCATTGCTTTCCCATTCCCACCGGGCTCTCGCTGCTTCAGGCCGCGGCACTTCCCGAGACCTACATGACCGTCTGGGCCAACCTGATCGAGCGGGCAAAACTTCGTGAAGGTGAGACCGTCTTGATTCACGGCGGCTCCAGTGGCATCGGTGTCACGGCCATTCAGCTGGCGAAATGGGCGGGAGCCACGGTGATCACCACCGTGGGCAGTGAAGAAAAAGTGGCCGCATGCAAACGACTGGGCGCCGACCATGTGATCAATTACAAAACCGAAGACTGGCAGCCAAGGGTCAAAGACATCACCCAGGGCCGCGGCGTGAATGTGGTGCTCGACATGGTGGGTGGGCCCTACCTTGAAAAGAATCTGCGCAGCCTGGCTCTTGAAGGCCGCATGGTGCAGATCGCCTTTCTTCAAGGCAGCAAAGTCGAGATGGACTGGATGCCCCTGATGATGAAGCGCCTGACCTTCACAGGCTCGACACTGCGTGCGCGATCAGACGCGGAAAAGTCACGCATTGCCGACACACTGCGCACTGCCCTTTGGCCAGAGCTTACCCAGGGCCGACTTCTGCCTGTGATTCATTCGGTATTTCCCCTCTCAGAGACCGGGCAAGCCCATGCTCTAATGGAAACTTCAGCCCATGTGGGCAAGATTATGTTGAAGGTGAATGATGAACTCCAGCCCCGTTAATCTGCCCCTCGGTCAAAGCGCCCGGGCCAAACTTCATGTTGTGACGTCAACCTCTGCAGTGTTGCTCTTGCGTGTGGTTCGGTTTCTTGCCAGCCGATCCATTGCCGTCGAGGTTGGCGCAAGCTTTGTGAAGTTCCCCAGGGGCGAAGCCGCAGCTGACGAAGCGGCTGCCGCCCTAAAATCCATGGGCTTTCGAGTGTTGACCAGCATGGACCAGTTCGACCCAGAAACCGACCAAAACATGGCCGCGAAATCCGCCGCCATTCTGGAAGAAGAAAATACGCCCAAGGGTCATGTCCATGGACCAGGATGTGGCCATGACCATCATGATCATGACCATGACCATGATCACGGCCATCACCACGACGATCATTCGCACGGCCATAAGCACGACCATAAGCACTGAGCCATGGAATCGACAGATTCCAAGGGCGGCATGCCACGTGCCATTCGAATTCGCGGCGCCCGCCAAAACAACCTTAAAAATCTTGACCTTGATCTTCCGCTTGGCGAACTGATCGTCGTCACCGGCGTGTCCGGGTCAGGCAAGAGCTCGCTGGTGTTCGACACCCTTTACGCCGAGGGCCAGCGTCGTTATGTCGAGACCTTCTCGGCCTATGCGCGACAGTTCCTGGACCGCATGGATAAACCCCAGGTCGACCGTATTGATGGCGTACCGCCAGCGATCGCGATTGACCAAACCAACCCCGTCCGCACCTCGCGTTCCACGGTCGGGACGATGACCGAGCTCACGGATCACTTCAAGCTTATGTTTGCGCGGCTTGCTAACCTGCACTGCCGAAAATGTCATGGCCCGGTGGTTCGACAAACTGCGCAAGGGATTGGGCTCCTGATTTCCGCAAGCCCGCTCGAGTCGCGCATTGAAATCAGCTTTCTGATTCAGGCCCCCGCATCTCTACCCGACGAGCAGGTTGAAGCTTGGCTGTCGGCCCAGGGTTTCACCAAGATTCAGTCACGCGAGGGCGACCAGATTGCCGTGATCCAGGACCGTTTCATCCTTCGCGAAGACACCGAGCCGCGTCGCATCCAGGAGGCTGTTGAATCGGCGCTCCGACTGGGCCATGGACACTGCCGGGTGCGCATTGGCGAAGCCACCCATCAGTTCACAAGCCAGCTGATCTGTGGTGACTGCAAGATTCAATACGCCGAGCCTCGACCCGCGCTGTTCTCATTCAATTCGCCCATCGGGGCCTGCGAAACCTGCAAGGGATTCGGCCGCGTGATTGGCATTGATCTGGGGCTGGTGATTCCTGACCCACGCAAATCGCTTGCCCAAGGGGCGATCAAACCCTGGCAGACCCAGTCCTACCTTGACTGCCAGAAGGAACTCATCACCCATGCCCTTCGTCATGGCGTGCCCACCGATAAGCCGTATGCGGAACTGTCCGCCGAGCATCAACGTTGGGTGATCGAAGGCGACGACGATTGGTCGGGTCGCTGGGACCGACAGTGGTATGGCGTGCGTCGATTCTTTGAGCATCTTGAAAGCAAGGCCTACAAGATGCATGTGCGGGTGTTGCTGTCCCGGTATCGAAGCTACACCGAATGCAGCGCCTGTCATGGCGCTCGACTCAAGCCCGACGCCCTGCTCTGGACCATTGATGGCCGCAATGTGCATGACCTGATGCAGATGCCCATCGATGAGCTCTACCCATGGGTGGCCGCTCAAGCCGAACAGACCCAGAAGTCCCAACAGGCCGAGCAAACCGCAGGTGGCAGTGCCAAGAAGGTTGCCAGTGATCTGGTCAGCCAGGAAATTCTCTCGAGGCTTCGGTTTCTTGTTGATGTGGGCCTGGGCTATCTGACCCTGGACCGACAATCCCGCACGCTTTCAGGTGGCGAGGTTCAACGAATTAATCTGACCACAGCACTTGGCACATCTCTGGTGGCGACCCTTTTTGTATTGGATGAGCCCTCGATTGGTCTGCACCCCCGAGACCTGCACCGAATTGTGAGGGTCATGCAGCGTCTGCGTGATGCCGGCAACACACTGGTGGTGGTCGAACATGACCCACTGGTGATGCAGGCTGCTGACCGCATCATCGACATCGGCCCTGGCCCTGGTGAACACGGCGGCCAGATTCTTTTCAATGGCAGCTATCCGAGGCTGCATACAGCATCCACACTGACCGCCAAATATCTGCGTGGCGAGCTTCGCGTGCATCAGCCTTCCCACGAATCGCCCTCAAAGCCCAGCAACGCTGCGGTGCTTCGGCTCAAGGGTGTGCGGGCGAACAACCTTCAATCCATTGATGTCGCCTTCCCGCTGCATCAGATGGTCTGCATCACGGGTGTTTCCGGAAGCGGCAAGTCCACCCTGGTTCGAGATGTCTTGTACCCAGCGGTTTGCAAACACCAAGGAAAAACCGCGGATACCCCCGGGGAGTTCGACAGCCTGGAGGGTGCCGAGCAGCTGCGTGATGTCATGCTGATTGACCAGTCACCCATTGGTAAAACCACACGATCCAACCCAGTGGTCTATGTGGGTGCCTTTGATGCCATCCGCCAACGTTTCGCCTCATCGCCCGAGGCCAAGCAGCGCAAATACACGCCCGGCACCTTCAGTTTCAATTCGGGTGATGGACGCTGCCCAAGCTGTGGCGGCAATGGCTTTGAACATGTGGAGATGCAGTTTCTTTCCGACGTCTATCTGCGCTGCCCAGACTGTGACGGGCGACGCTTTCGTCAAGAGATTCTGGAAATCAAGGTTCGTGATCAATCGATTGCGGATGTGCTTGACTTCACCATTAGCGAGGCCTTGGCCTTCTTTCAGGGCGACGCTGAAATTGAGCGCCGGCTGCAGCCGCTGGTGGATGTTGGACTCGCCTACCTGAAATGTGGCCAGCCGGTGCCCACACTGTCGGGCGGAGAAGCCCAGCGTCTGAAAATTGCGGGGAAGCTTGCGGAAGCCGCCGACAAAAAAATTGAACAGGCCCTGCTGATCTTCGATGAGCCCACCACCGGGCTTCACTTCGATGACATTGCCAAACTTCTTCGTGCGCTGTCAGCACTGAAACGCGCGGGCCACAGCCTGGTCATCATTGAACACAACCTGGATGTGATTGCGGCGGCAGACTGGCTGATTGATCTTGGGCCCGAGGCCGGCGTGGCGGGTGGCCAGATTGTGGTGCAAGGCACGGTCAAAGAAATCATGGCCTGTAAGGCGTCTCATACCGGCCAGGCCCTTCTTCAGGCACATGATCAAGCCCTTCATCAGTCCATCAGCGTGGCCCAACACGGGGCAAGCCTTGTCCAGGAACCCGCATTTCGCGGGGCCAGTGATGCCGCTGCCTTCGGTTCGCCCGGCAGCCAGGCCATCGAAATTCATGGCGCCCGCGAACACAATTTGAAAAACATTTCGGTCAACATTCCGCGTGAACAAATGACCGTGATCACGGGGGTTTCGGGCAGCGGGAAATCCACGCTTGCCTTTGACATTCTCTTTGCCGAAGGCCAGCGCCGTTATCTTGAATCACTCAATGCCTATGCCCGGCAGTTCGTGCAGCCAGCAAGTCGCCCCGATCTTGATGCGGTTTACGGCATTCCACCCACCGTGGCCATTGAACAGCGCACGAGCCGTGGTGGGCGCAAAAGCACCGTGGGCACACTGACAGAAATTCATCACTTCCTTCGGCTTCTCTTTGTCAAACTGGGCACACAACACTGCCCCGACTGCAATATTCCCATTCAGCCGCAAAGCCTTGAGTCCATCATGGCCACGCTGTTTTTGCGCAACCGCGGGCAGCGGGTGGGCGTGCTTGCACCCTTGGTGGTGAATCGCAAGGGCATCTATCAAGACCTGGCCAAATGGGCTGCAGGCAAGGGCCATGACTTTCTGCGGGTGGACGGCGGCTTTGTTCCCACCAGCCCATTTCCGAAACTTGATCGATTCAAAGAACACTCCATTGAACTGCCTTTGGGTGATGTGTGGGTCACGCCTGACAACGAAGCCGACATGAAAGCGCTTTTGGAATCGGCGCTGCGTTACGGCCAGGGCGTGGTTCAAATTCTGACGCTGGAACCCGAGTCCTCCGGTGAACTGGTGCTCTCGACCAAGCGGTCCTGCCCTGGATGCGGCACCGGGTTTGGTGAACTGGATCCAAGGCTGTTTTCCTACAACTCCAAACACGGCTGGTGCCATGCCTGCTTTGGCACCGGAGTCAGTCTTCGCGATTTAAGCGGCCGAGGCACCCGCGCCAAAGACTTTGATCCTCACGAACTTGAGTCCGCAGAATTCGATCTTGATGAATCGCTGGACAAAGACGAACAGCACGAGCCAGAAACCTGCTCCCATTGCCACGGCCATCGGTTGAATCGAACCGCCCTTGCGGTGAAGCTTCGTGATGCCTCCATTGCCGACGTCGCCTCACGCCCCATTCACGCCCTGCCGAATTGGCTGGGCAAACTTGGCCAACAACTCTCCGAACGCGAACAGGCCATTGGCCATGATCTGATTCAGGAAATTCAGGGTCGACTGAACTTCCTGACCGAGGTCGGGCTTGGCTATCTGGCGCTGGATCGGTCCGCGCCAACCCTTTCAGGGGGCGAGGCCCAGCGCATTCGCCTGGCGGCTCAGCTTGGCTCGAACCTGCAAGGGGTGTGTTACATCCTGGATGAGCCCACCATTGGGCTACACCCCCGAGACAATCAAGCGCTCTTGCGTCTTCTCTCCGCGCTGAAGAACAAGGGAAACACGCTGGTGGTGGTGGAGCACGACGAAGACACCATTGCACTGGCCGACCATGTGATTGACATCGGCCCCGGTGCAGGTACCCAGGGTGGCCGTGTCGTCGCCCAGGGAACACAGAGCGACATTTCCGCCTGCAGTGAGTCGCTGACGGGGCGCTATCTGCGCCAGCCCATCCTGCACACAGGAACACCGCGACGCGCCACCCAAAGCGATCGGCTTCGCATTCACGGGGCGCATCTTCATAACCTGCAGTCGGTTGATGCCGAAATTCCCATGCATGCACTCACGGTGGTGACGGGTGTTTCGGGCAGTGGCAAATCCAGCCTGGCGCGGGATGTACTCTTGGCGAACCTGAAAAGACAAACCGCTCAGAGTCGAACCAGCAAGCGGGCGTCGAAAGCGACTCAAAAAGCAACTCAATCCGGCGAGTGGGTTGGCTGTCAATCCATTGAGAACTGGGAGTCGATTGATCGGGTCTTGGAGGTGGATCAGACACCGATTGGCAAAACACCACGATCCACACCGGCAACCTATATTGGGTTTTGGGACACGATCCGCAATCTTCTTGCGGACAGCGAAGAATCCAAAATTCGTGGCTGGCGGCCAAACCGTTTTTCGTTCAACACGGGAGACGGCCGATGCGGTCTTTGCGAAGGGCAGGGCTGGCAGAAGGTGGAGATGAATTTTCTTCCCGATGTCCGCGTGATCTGCGACGGATGCCAAGGCAGCCGTTTTAACCAAGAAACGCGATCCGCCCTGTGGCGCGGCAAGAGCGTGGCGGACATTCTTGGCCTCACGGTGGATGCCGCCTGCGAATTCTTCGAACATCACCCCTCGGTGCTTCGCCCCCTGAAGCTTCTGCAGGATGTCGGTCTTGGATACCTCACGTTGGGTCAACCCAGCCCAACGCTTTCTGGGGGTGAGGCCCAGAGAATTAAACTCGTCACCGAACTCGCCAAAGCCTCTCAGAGTTCAGGCAAGACCCAGATGCACACCCTCTATGTTCTGGATGAACCCACCGTGGGCCTTCACATGGCCGATGTTGAAAAACTGATTCATGTCCTGCATCGCCTCGTGGATGCAGGCAACACCGTCGTCGTGATTGAGCATCAGCTGGACCTCTGGGCCGAGGCCGACTGGATGCTGGATCTCGGCCCCGAAGGCGGCGATGGCGGTGGTCGCCTGGTTGGCGCCGGCAGCCCGGCAGAGATCGCCAAGCTCAAGACTCATACCGGCCAGGCGCTCAAGAAGTTTTTGAGTCAGCGGCGGTTGTGAAGGCGTCCGCAAAGAATTCGTCTTCGGGCAGGCCGCAACGCTGAACAAAATCAGACTGGGCCGACTGCACAACAATCGGCGCACCACAGACATAAGCCTGGTGGCCTGAAAGATCAGGGAAGTCTTGCATCACGGCCTGGTGCACGAACCCTGTTCTTCCCGACCATTGGTCTTCCGGCAGCGCGTCGCTCACCACAGGTATGAACTTGAATGATGGAAGGCTGGATTCCCAGGACCTGGCCAGATCGGCCATGTAGAGATCTTTCGGACGACGCCCACCCCAGTAAAGCACGATAGGCCGCTGAATGTTTTTAAAGGCAGCATGTTCGATCATGGCCTTGATCGGGGCAAAGCCTGTGCCGCTCGCTACCATGACCATGGGCTTGACGCTGTCCTCACGAAGGAAAAAGGTGCCCTGGGGGCCCTCAAAGCGAAGGATGTCTTTTTCCTTCATGGCATTGGCCGATGGCGTGGCCACGCCAAACACCGCGTCCGTGAATGCGCCACCCGGCGTGTGCCGAATATGCAGCTCGATACTTCCTCGCTGATGGGGTGCCGAGGCCATGGAATAGCTTCGTCGTTTGCCATCTTTCAGAAGAATTTCCACATACTGGCCTGCAAGAAACTCAAAGGGGTCATTCGCGGGGAGCTGCAGCTTCACAATGGCCACATCGTCCACCGGTCGCTCAAGCGACTGCACTCGACAAGGCACCTTACGAACCGAGATCATGCCTTCGGCCGCTACCACGCGGGCCTTCACGGTGAGATCAGTCTTGGCTTGGGCGCAGCAAAGGAGCACACCACCCTGAGCTTTCTCTTGGTCCGAAAGTGCCTTCGACTGATAGCTGCCGTAATCCACTTCGCCCGAGACAATCTGTGATTTGCATGAGCCACAGGCACCATCTTTGCAGCCATAGGGAAGAACAATGCCCGAGCGCAGCGCGGCCTGAAGAATGGTTTCACCCTCATCGACCGAAAACTGTCGACCTGACGGTACCAACGAAATCTGATGACTCACGATCCATCCACTCCTTCAAAAAATCATTCACAACGGATTCAAAACGACGACAACAGTGGGCGCTGCTCAAAATCCACTCAACAACCGAGTTCCTATCGACGCTGAACCCAGAACAACAACACTGCCGCCACCGACAGCGCAATCAGGCTTGGCAACACGGCAATCATTGGCGCAGGCCATGTGTTGAGAATCCCCAGATGAGAAAAAAGACTGTTCAGCAGATGAAAGCCCACGCCCACCAGAATGCCCGCAAAGACGCGCGAACCCACCGCACCCGCTCGCGCCTGCAGATAGGCCGCCGGCAACGCCAACAGCATCATCACCCAGACGGCCATGGGATAAAACAGTCGCTTCCAAAGGGCAATCTCGTAGCGGTCTGACTGTTGCTTATTTTGTTTCAGGTAATTCACATACCGAAAGAGTTCCAGCGACGACATTCGATCCGGGTTGGTCAACAGAGCATCGAGCATGTCGGGGGCAAGCATCGATGACAACGCAAGTTTGGGCTGATTGGTTTTGGTGACCGAGCCATCAACGCCAAACGCGACCAACAGAACGTTCTGCAGTTCCCAGTTGTAGCGTTCGCCCGTCTGGCCAAGAAAGCGCGCCGACTCAGCCTCGATGGTCTGCACCAGACGCTGCTGACGATCGAAGTCATAGACCAACACGCCACGCAGGGTCTGGTCCGTGGTGAATGTTTTGGCATTCACAAAACGTAAGGCCTGCCCTTGGGTTGCGCCCGGAGCTGGCCCGACATTCGGTGTGTCGCGAAGCCACAAGCCCGAGCGCATCTCGCCCGTGGAACTTCCCAGGCCACCATCGCGAACCTTGCTTCGGAAATCTTCGACCCAAGGCACCACCCATTCCGCACTGACCGCAATCACGACCACCATCGGCAGCCCAATGCGAAGCATGGCGCGAATCGCTGTATCGGGCTGAAGCCCCGAGACACGAAACACGGTGAATTCAGAGTGCGCTGCACTTTGCGAAAGCGCCCAAAGGGTGCCAATCAACGCGGCAATCGGCGCCAGTTCAACCATTCGACTGGGCATTCCTAACAGCACATAAAGAATGGCGTGCTCAAACCGATAGCCGCCCGCGCCCACCTCGTCCATTTCGGCAAGAACATCGAAGAACATGAACATCGCCAGAAAGGCCAGCATGACGAACACGGTTGCCTTGAGAATGTCTCGGCCGAGATAGCTTCGAAAAAGACGGGGGCTCATCGACGTCCGCCTGCGCTGCCGCCTGATTCCACAACCTTGGCGGGTCTGAGTTTTGAGGTCATGCGTGCTGCGATACCAAAGAGCCAATCAATCAAACTTTCTTTCTGATGCAGTCGCCAGGCCATCATCACGGCGGCCAGCACCATCAGTCCAAGAGGAACAGGCCACCAGGCCATGGCCAGGCTGAGGCTTCCCTGAGACACCGACGCCTTGACCGCGCTAAACAAATTGCTGGCAATCAGGTAGATGAGCAGGGCAATGATCAGGTTCGTGGCCCGGCCTGACCGAGCATTCGAGACAGCAAGGGGAATGGCAAGCAAACCCAAAGCAAGTGTGAGCAAAGGAATTCCAATCCGCATGAGGATCTCGCCCCGCGCCGAGGGCTCGGGGCGATCCATCAGATCACCTATGGCCATTGTTTTCGCGCTCTCTTGACCACGAACCACGGGCGTCGACTGGTCCAGCCGAACCCGATAGGACTCAAAGCCCATCGTCTGGGATTCCAACTTGCCGGGGCTGATGTCGGTGCGATAGCCGCCCTCCAACACGACCCATTGAAAACCCTGGGCATCCTTTTCAAAACGTCCGGTGGTCGAGACCAGAATCGATTGCCGACCGCCGGCCTCGGTGGAACGAATGAACACGGTTCCAATACGGCCATTTTCGTCATCAAGGTTTTCCAGAAAGAAGACCCGCTGACCCGAAAACGATTCCCGAAACTGCCCGGGGCTGACCCGCTGCGCATCTCCTCGGCTTTTGATCTCGTCTTCAAAGTTCATGATCTGCAGACGTGCCCAGGGCCCAACCGAGACCGACAACACGGCCACAATGAGCATGATGGGCCAGAGAAACGTCAAGACAGGCCTGACGAGGTCGGTCAAACTTTTGCCCGACGACAGCCAGATCACCATTTCAGAGTCTTTCCACCAGCGCGAGAGCACCATCAGCACCGAGATGTAGACCGTGAGCATCAGCACGCTATTCATCAGGCTAATGGTGTTGAAGACGATCAGAGGCAGCACAAGATCGCCATCGACCTTGCCCGAGGCAGCTCGCCCCAGGGCGCGGATGAGGATCATGGTGACCAGAGTGGTCAGCAGCACCGCCAAAACCCCGCCGGCCGTGGATCTAAGTTCCCTGAGTAGGGATTTTTGGAAGAGCATTTTCCTTATAATGTGAGGATTCTCGAATTAAGGCATTTTGTCATGACTGCAGCCATCGCCCCCAAGGACGTCAAAGAAACCAAAGACCCCGGCGAACACCGGGAACCCGCCCAATTCATCGCCAGCAATAAACCCGTCGATCGGGCTGCCGCAGACTGCGTCTGGGTGGGTGTGTTCGCAACATCCACAGGCGCTGTCGAACTTTCCAACGCCGCGAAGGTGCTGGACAAAGTCTCGAATGGCGCCGTGGCACGAGCCATCAAAGCCGGCGACATCGACGGCAAACTGGGCAACAACCTCCTTCTGCGCGACCTCACCGGCATCCCGTCACCCCGAGCGCTGCTGGTTGGCCTGGGCAAAAGAGAAGACTTCAACGACAAGCTTTTCTGCGATGCCATTCGGGCGGCCGCGAAATCAGTCAGCGGGTCCAAAGGCATCAAGCGCATCGCATCGTTTCTGACAGATCTCCCCGTGAAAGCCAAATCGGGCACTGGCGAACGCTCAGGCGCCTGGCGGATCTCGGCACATGTCACCACCATTCGGGAAACCGGCTACAAGTTCGAGCGTTTTAAAACCAAAAAGGATGAAACCTCCGAGCCCACCGCCAAAACAAAGGCGGCCAAGCCTGCAGCCGAGGGCATCTCCCATGTCGAGATGTTGCTTCCGGGCGATATGCGCCCCACCGAAGCTCCAAAAGTGATCGAAGACGCACAGGCGCTTGCCAACGGCCTTGAACTCACGAAAGACCTGGCCAACCTGCCCCCCAACATCTGCACGCCCACTTACCTGGCCAATCAGGCCAAGGCCCTTGCACGAAGCTTTCGCCTGAAGGTGGAAGTGCTCGACCGCGCGGCCATGGAAAAGCTCGGCATGAATTCGCTTCTGGCTGTGGCCCAGGGTTCCGCTCAGCCACCCCAGTTCATCATCCTGCAGCACTCGGGCGGCACCGCGAAGGATGCGCCTCATGTACTGGTGGGCAAAGGCATTACGTTTGACACCGGTGGTATTTCGCTCAAGCCCGCAGGTGACATGGATGAAATGAAATACGACATGTCGGGTGCCGCCACCGTGTTGGGCGTCATGCGCGCCGTTGCGGAGATGGGCTTAAAGCGCAACGTGATTGGCGTGATTCCAACCTGTGAAAACATGCCCAGCGGAACCGCCACCCGTCCTGGCGACATTGTCACCTCCATGTCCGGCCAGACCATCGAAATCCTGAATACTGATGCCGAGGGTCGTCTGATCTTGTGCGACGCCCTGACCTATGTTGAAAAATTCAAGCCCGCATCGGTCATTGACATCGCCACACTCACAGGCGCCTGTGTCATTGCGCTCGGTGGTGTGAACTCGGGGCTTTTCACTCCTGACGACGAGATGGCTGCGGCCATTGTCAAAGCTGGTCAAGATGCTCTTGATCCAGCCTGGCGCATGCCGCTGCAAGACGAATACCAGGAACTGCTGAAGTCGCCCTTTGCCGATATGGCCAATGTGGGTGGCCGAGCCGCAGGCAGCGTCAGCGCCGCCTGCTTCTTGTGGCGTTTCACCAAAGCCTATCGCTGGGCTCACCTGGACATCGCAGGCACCGCCTGGAAATCCGGCGCAGCCAAGGGCGCTACCGCAAGACCCGTCTCGTTGCTGGTGGAATATCTTCGAAATGGCCTGGAGTAAACGGCATGCTCCTTGGCCATGACCTCGATTGACTTTCATTTCAACACCCCGAATCGACTGGAATACGCCTGTCGTCTGACCAGAAAAATTCTCAACGCGGGCCAGATTCAACCTGAGTCTCCTTTGGTGGTGTTTTGCACCCATCGCCAACGGCTTGATGAATTCGATGACCTTCTCTGGAGCCTCTGGCCCGAGGATTTCATTCCTCACGCTCATGTTGAATTGCCCGAGGCCTCCGAGTCACCCATCGTGTTAACCCACGACGACATTCGCCTTGAAGCCCATCATTTCTTGCTGAATCTGGACGACGCCACACCGTCGTTCTTTGCGCGCTTCACACGGCTCTTCGAAGTGGTCTCTCGGGATGATTCCGACAGAGCACTGGCTCGGGAGCGCTTCGCGTTTTATCGCGACCGTGGCTACACCATCAACAACTTTGATCTCTCGAAAAAATCACCATGACCGAACTGGCCAAATCCTTCGAACCCAGCGACATCGAATCCCGTTGGGGCCCCGAATGGGAGCGACGTGGCCTTTACGCGGCCGGTCGAAAGCCCAACGCTCCCGGCTTCTCCATCCAGCTTCCGCCGCCCAATGTCACAGGCACCCTGCACATGGGGCATGCGTTCAACCAGACACTGATGGACACCCTCACCCGGTGGCATCGCATGAAGGGTGACAACACCCTCTGGCTGCCGGGCACCGACCATGCAGGCATTGCCACCCAGATCGTGGTGGAGCGACAGCTTGATGCGCAGGGAACCTCGCGCCATGACCTTGGGCGTGAGGCGTTCATTGATCGAGTGTGGCAGTGGAAAGAGCAGTCGGGCTCCACCATCACCGGACAGATGCGGCGTCTTGCCGCCAGCTGCGACTGGGACCTGGAATACTTCACCATGAATCCGCAGTGCTCTGAGGTGGTGAAAGAAGTCTTCGTTGCCTTGTACGAGCAAGGCCTGATCTATCGAGGCAAGCGTCTGGTGAACTGGGACCCGAAGCTACTCACCGCCGTGTCCGATCTTGAAGTGGTGAGCGAAGAGGAAGATGGATTTTTATGGTCCATCCATTACCCGCTTGCCGATGGAAGCCAGGGGCTGGTGGTGGCCACCACCCGACCGGAAACCATGCTGGGCGACGTGGCAGTGGCTGTGAACCCCGCCGATGAACGCTATCAGCACCTGATTGGCAAACACCTGAAGCTGCCCCTGGTGAACCGCGAGATTCCGGTGATCGCGGACGATTACGTCGATGCAGCCTTCGGTACAGGGTGTGTGAAGATCACACCCGCCCACGACTTCAACGACTACGCCATGGGCGAGCGCCATGGGCTGGAAAAAATCAACATCCTCACGCTCGATGCGAAGATCAACGAGAACGCACCCAAGCCCTATCAGGGGCTTGATCGTTTCGAGGCCCGCAAGGCGATCCTTGCCGATCTGGATGCGCTTGGCCTTTTGGTGGAAACCAAACCCCATAAGCTCATGGTTCCCCGAGGCGATCGAACCAATACCGTGATTGAACCCATGCTCACGGACCAATGGTTTGTGGCCATGAGTAAGCCCGCACCCAATCAGCCCGGTGTGCACACCCCTGGCCAGAGCATTGCCGGTCGAGCGCTGGAGGTGGTTGACCAAGGTCAGATTCAATTCGTTCCTGAGAACTGGACCTCCACCTATCGACACTGGCTTGAGAACATTCAAGACTGGTGCATTTCACGTCAGCTCTGGTGGGGTCATCAGATCCCTGCCTGGTACAAGGCCGACGCGCACGGCGCAGCCATTCACGATGGCACAGTGTTCGTGGCCAGAAGCGAAGCCGAAGCCAAACAACAGGCGAGCGCTAGCGGCTGGGATGGCGCCATCACCCGAGACCCGGATGTTCTCGACACCTGGTTCTCCTCCGCTTTGGTGCCGTTTTCGACTCTTGTCGACCCCAATCAGGTCTGGGACCATCAACAACATCGTCCAAACATCAAGCCTGAACTTGAGCAATATCTGCCATCCAGCGTCTTGGTCACGGGCTTTGACATCATCTTCTTTTGGGTAGCCCGCATGGTCATGATGACCTGCCACTTCACGGGTAAGGTGCCCTTTCATCACGTCTATGTGCATGCCTTGGTGCGCGACGCCGAAGGCCAGAAGATGAGCAAATCCAAGGGCAACACCCTGGACCCCATCGACCTGATGGATGGCATTGCGCTTGATCAACTTGTAGCCAAACGCACCTCGGGCCTGATGAACCCCAAACAGGCCGCACAGATTGAAAAGAAAACCCGCGCAGAGTTTCCATCAGGCATTTCCGCCTTCGGTACCGACGCCCTGCGCTTCACCTTTGCAAGCCTTGCCACGCCGGGCCGCAACATCAACTTTGACCTCAGCCGCTGCGAAGGCTATCGAAACTTTTGTAACAAGCTCTGGAACGCCACACGATTCGTGTTGATGAATTGTGAAGGCCAGGACAACGGCCTGGACGTCTGCGCCGGGGACTGCGGGCCGGAGGGTGTTCTGAATTTCACCTTTGTGGATCGATGGATTGTTTCGCAGCTGCAACGCACCGAGGCGGCCGTGGATCAGCATCTCACGGATTACCGTTTCGATCTGGCCGCACGCGAGATCTATGAATTTGTCTGGAATGAATTCTGTGACTGGTATCTTGAACTGGCCAAGGTGCAGATTGCCCAAGGCCAGCCCAATGCACAGAAAGCCGCGCGACGCACATTGCTTCGCGTGCTGGAAGCGATTTTGCGCCTGGCCCACCCCATGATTCCCTTCATCACTGAAGAGCTCTGGCAGACCGTGGCCAAGACCGCCAAAAGGTCGCCACGACTTGAAGCGAGTGAATTGGATTCCATCGTCACCGCCGCTTATCCGAAGTCCGAGCCCGGAAAAATCGACGAACTCGCCGAGGCCCGCGTGACAGAACTCAAAGCGATGATCGGCGCCGTGCGCGTGCTGCGTTCCGAGATGAACCTCTCGCCAGCCGACAAAGTACCGCTTCGCATCAGCCTTGAAAACATTCAAGCGATCAATCCATCCACCAAGCTTGATCTTCGACAGGAATCCCTTGAGCGCCAACAAATGGCGGCCAGCCTCAAGGCCTTGGCCCGGCTGAGCGACGTCACTTTTGAAAGCAGCTTGGGCGAGGAGGCCAAACGGGCGCCGGTGCAGATTGTGGGCGACCTCAAACTGATGCTGGTGGTGGCCATTGATGTAGAAGCCGAGCGCGCGCGACTTGCCAAAGAGATCGCCCGCCTGGAAGGTGAAATCGCGAAGGCCAAAGGCAAGCTCTCCAACGAGAGCTTTGTTGCGCGGGCGCCAGCGGAAGTGGTCGCACAGGAGAAAGAGCGACTCGCCACCTTTGAAACCGCCCTCGCTCGCGTCAACGAACAACTGAAGAATTTCTAAGCCACAAGCGGCGAACCCTCGGGC
>CAYWPQ010000025.1:0-21052 GCA_964460315.1 uncultured Bordetella sp.
GTTCGCACCTTCGCCAGATTGGCCTTGAAGTTGTCGATGGTCCTTTGCATTTTTTGATCCGCATTGGTTTTTACTTCTTGAGTCGTCTTCATTTTTCCAACCTCGTTGAATACTGTTCAATGAATGAACGCATTAGACGTGCACGAGCGTACCCTCGGGCTCACCTTGAACAATTCGAGACAATGCCCCCTTCTTGAAAATACTGAACACCCGAATGGGAAGCTTCTGATCTCGACAAAGGGCAAAGGCCGTCGCATCCATGACCTTCAGGTTCTTCGAGATCGCCTCATCGAAACTGACGGTGTCGTAGCGCTTGGCCTGTGGGTTTTTAACCGGGTCCGCGTCGTAGATGCCATCCACCTTCGTGGCCTTCAGCACGATTTCGGCGCCAATTTCCGCGCCGCGAAGTGCCGCCGCAGTGTCCGTCGTGAAAAATGGATTTCCTGTTCCCGCGGCAAAGATCAGGACCTTTCCTTCTTCGAGATAACGAATGGCCTTGGGGCGAATGTAGGGTTCAACCACCTGATCAATGCGCAGCGCCGACTGGACCCGAGCAACAAGACCCGTGCGACGCATGGCGTCTTGCAACGCCAACGCGTTCATCACGGTGGCGATCATGCCCATGTAGTCGGCCGTGGCACGGTCCATACCGGACGCTCCGGGTGCAACGCCGCGAAAGATGTTGCCGCCGCCAATCACGACCGCCACCTCAACCCCGAGTTCGGTGACCTGAGCGATCTCTTTCACGATGCCGTCAATCGTTTCTCGGTTGATGCCGTATGGGTCTTGACCCATCAGGGCCTCACCTGAAAGTTTAAGCAGAATGCGTTTCATCGGATCGCTCAGTGGCTGTCTGTGAAGTTAAGCGGCTCGGGCTGCTGCCTGCTGAGCGGCCACCTCGGCGGCAAAGTCATTGACCTTCTTCTCAATGCCTTCACCCACGCTGTAGAGCGTGAACGATGCAATGGACGCGCCGCGGGCCTTCAGCAGCTGCTCGATGGTCTGCTTGCCATCTTCGGCTTTGACAAACACCTGGCCCATGAGCGTCACTTCTTTGAGAAACTTCTGAACCGTGCCTTCCACCATCTTGGCAATGATGTCGGCTGGCTTGCCCGATTCAGCGGCTTTTTCGGTGGCGATGCGACGCTCGGTCTCAATGAGCGCAGGATCGACTCCGGAACTGTCCAGAGACTTGGGCTTCGAAGCAGCGATGTGCATGGCCAGGTCGCGGCCCAGCGCGTCGTCACCACCGACCAGATCCACCAACACGCCAATCTTGGCGCCGCCGTGGATGTAAGAATAGACCTTGCCTTTGGCCTGAACCAGGGTGAAACGCCGAACCGAGATGTTCTCGCCAATTTTTCCGATCAGTGCCGCACGGACGGTTTCAACAGTGCCACCCGAAAGCGGCTGGTCGGCCAGCGCCGCGACATCCGCAACTTTTCCGGAGGCAACGAGCTTGGCGATCTCATTTGAGAAGGCCAAGAAGTCTTCGTTCTTGGCGACAAAATCAGTTTCGCAGTTCACCTCGACCATGGCGGCGGTTGCACCTGACACATGCAGGGCAACAATCCCCTCCGCGGTCACGCGGGCTGCCGCTTTGCTGGCTTTGCTTCCAAGTTTGACGCGAAGGATCTCCTCGGCTTTGGCCATGTCGCCGTCGGCCTCGGACAACGCTTTTTTGCATTCCATCATGGGGGCATCGGTTTTCTCACGAAGCTCTTTGACCATCGATGCGGTAATTTCCGCCATTTGATTCTCCTGTTAGATCAGTTCATTACAAAAAAAAGGGCCGAACAACGGATGTCGGCCCCTGTGCTTCCGATTCGACTACGCACGAGGCCGCGGATTAAGACGCTTCCTCGACTTCAACAAATTCGTCTTTCTCATCGCGAATCGCGGCGACGACATCGGCCACCGCATTGGCGCGACCGTCCAGGATGGCATCGGCGACGGCACGGGCATAAAGCTTCACCGCCCGGCTGGCATCGTCGTTGCCGGGAATGACGTAATCCACACCCTCGGGGGAGTGGTTGGTATCCACGACGGCAATCACGGGGATACCCAGTTTGTTGGCTTCCTGAATGGCAATCTTGTGATAACCGACGTCGACCACAAAGAGTGCATCGGGAAGGCCGTTCATGTCTTTAATGCCACCCAGGGTTTTGTTGAGTTTGTCCAGCTCGCGACCAAACGAGAGTGCTTCTTTTTTGCTCATGCGCTCAAGGCCACCTTCTGCCGACGTGATCTCCATGTCTTTCAGACGCTTGATCGAGGTTTTCACCGTCTTGAAGTTGGTGAGCATGCCGCCCAGCCAACGCTGATCAACATAGGGCATACCTGCACGCCCCGCCTCTTCAGCGATGATTTCGCGCGACTGACGCTTGGTGCCGATGAACATCACCGTGCCACGGCGTTGAGAGAGCTGCTTGATGAACTTGAGGGCCTCGCCAAGGTGGCTGACCGTCTGCTCAAGGTTGATGATGTGAATTTTGTTGCGATGGCCAAAGATATAGGGGGCCATTTTGGGGTTCCAGAAGCGGGTTTGATGACCAAAATGGACGCCGGCTTCCAGCATTTCACGCATTGATACGGACATAGTGACTTCTCCATGCAAGGGTTTTGATGGGTGTTCGGGAGAGCCTTTCTTGACGAACGACGATGTCGAGCGGTCAGAAAAACACCCTTGCCCCGAACACGGGATTTACAACCAACTGCTTCGCACGCCAACGAGCCGATGAGAGTCGCGATCAGTTCTCGATGCAGACTCCCTCCCGGACTTCTTCCAGGGGCGCAAATCAGGCAAAATGATGCCTTTCGACATCAACCCCTCATCTTAAACCTTATGGCCATAAGCATCAAATCTGAGGTCGATATCGCGGCCATGCGTGTGGCGGGAAGGCTCGCCTCGGAAGTCCTTGACTTCATCACGCCCCACGTCAAGGCCGGGGTCACGACGAACCAGCTCGACAAGCTCTGTCACGATTTTATGGTGGATGTTCAAGGTACCGTCCCCGCGCCCCTGAATTACTGCCCACCGGGCTATAAGCCCTACCCGAAGTCAATTTGCACCTCGATCAACCATCAGGTCTGCCATGGGGTCCCGGGAGACAAAGTTCTTAAAAACGGGGACATTCTAAATATTGACATCACCGTCATCAAGGACGGCTACCACGGGGACACCAGCAGGATGTTCTTCGTCGGCGAACCGTCCATTGCTGCAAAACGGCTTTGCGAGGTCACCCGAGAGGCCATGTGGGCGGGCATCAGCCAGGTGGCTCCGGGCAAACGGCTTGGGGACGTCGGCGCAGCGATTCAAAAGCTTGCCGAGTCCGCCGGCTACTCCGTCGTGCGGGAGTTCTGCGGCCACGGAATCGGAAAGGTGTTTCACGAAGACCCTCAGGTGCTTCACTACGGGAAACCAGGCACCGGTGTGGAACTCAAGCCAGGAATGACCTTCACGATTGAGCCCATGATCAATGCTGGTCGCCCAGAGATCCGGGAACTCGCCGACGGCTGGACCATCGTCACCAAAGACCACAGCCTCTCGGCCCAGTGGGAACACACGATCCTGGTCACCGAATCGGGTGTGGAGGTACTGACCGTCTCCAGCGCCAGTCCTGATTTCGGACGCACGGTGGATACCCCTTCGCTCAAACCTCAATAGGCTCAAACATCACGCCATGCACCCCCCTGAAACCGACGACTTAAGCCGCATCAGGGAGCGGCTCCAGCTGGCAAGGCAGTCCATCAGCCAGCGCTGGCTGGCCAAGGCTGACCCCAAAACCCTTCTCACCGAACATGCCAAAGCCGTTGATCAGGCCCTGATCGATCTCTGGAAGCTTCACGAATTTCCAAATGCCTCACTGATTGCGGTGGGTGGCTATGGACGCACCGAGCTGGCCCCCTATTCCGACGTCGACCTGCTGGTCCTCATGCCCGAGGGCTATTCCGAAAACGCGATCGCCCCGATCGCGGAGCGTTTTGTCAGCAGCCTGTGGGACATCGGTCTTGATGCAGGCCACAGCATTCGATCCGTGTCGGAATGCATGACCCAGGCGCGTGAGGACATCAGTGTGGCCACCGCACTGCTTGAGTCTCGGCTCATTGTCGGGAAACGACGATCACTGCATGCGCTTCGTAAAGCCTGGTTCGAATCCATCAATGTCCAGGAATTCGCCCAGAGCAAACTGCTCGAACGTCAGCAACGCCACGGCCGTCACCAAGACACGCCCTACAGCCTTGAGCCCAACTGCAAGGAAAGCCCCGGTGGGCTCCGAGACCTGCAGGTTCTGCGATGGGTCAGCACGGCCTTTGGCCTGGGTCACCGGTGGTCTGACCTTGCTCGCAATGGATTAATCACAAGCCGTGAAGCCCGCGAGCTTTCACTCAACCAGCGCTTTCTTTTTTTACTGCGAGGCCACCTGCATCTGGCGGCAGGCCGGCGCGAAGACCGACTTGTGTTTGATCTGCAAAATGCCGTCGCTGAGCGAATGGGCTACCAGCCGCGAGGAGGACGCCGGGCCAGTGAAATGCTCATGCAGCGTTATTACCGTGCGGCCAAGAGTGTCCTTCAGATCAGCTCCATGCTGCTTGCCAATCTTGAACCTCGTCTGTTTCCCTCAGGGGCAGTTGCACTGGATGCGAAGCCAAGGTTGATCGATCAGGAGTTCCAAGAGCGCTATGGTCTCTTGGATCTTATTGATCCTGAAGGCTTCGCCAAGCAGCCCGCCTCGATGCTCCGCGCCTTTCGTGTCCTGCAGGAACATCCCGAGCTACGGGGCATGTCGGCCGAAACACTTCGCGCCCTGTGGAACCACCGTGATCTGATTGACGCCGCTTTCCGAAAAGACCCAAGCCATCGGGCACTGTTTCTTTCCATTTTGCAGCAGCCTCGCGGCATTATTCACAGCCTTCGCCTGATGAACAATCTTGGCGTACTGGGGCGAATGCTTCCCGTGTTTCGCAGGATCGTGGGCCAGATGCAACATGATCTCTTCCACGTTTACACGGTGGACCAACACATCCTGCAGGTGATTCGAAATCTCCGTCGATTCACCATGGATGAGCATGCCCACGAGTTCCCTCTCTGCAGTCGTCTGATGGCCGAATTCAAGTGGCCATGGGTGCTGTATGTGGCGGCTCTTTTCCATGACATTGCCAAGGGGCGTGGCGGCGATCACTCCGTTCTCGGCAAATCCGAGGTGCGACGGTTCGCAAGAGACTACGGCCTGGACCGAGACACCTCGAAGCTCCTTGTGTTTCTGGTGGAGCATCACTTAACGATGTCGCAGATTGCCCAGAAGCAGGACCTGTCCGACCCCGAAACCATTGTGCAATTTTCAAAACTCGTGAAGACGCCCCACCGCCTCACGGCGCTTTATCTCTTGACCGTGGCGGACATCCGGGGCACCAGCCCCAAGGTCTGGAACAACTGGAAAGCCAGGCTTTTGGAAGAGCTTTATCACCGCACACTCACCCTCTTGTCGGAGCCCAAGCGTCGACAGCTGGCTGCCCCGCTTCCTCAGGATGCCTTTCATGTCAAGACTCAAGAGGCTGACCGACTCCTTCAGCTTCATGGTCGAGCGGCCCACTCAGCCAAGGAGTTTTGGGAACAGCTCGAGCTGCAGTATTTCTTGCGTCACGAGCCCAGTGAGATTGCCTGGCATGCGAGGCTTCTCGCCCATCGTTCCCAAGAATCTGCGCCCATCGTGATTGCGCGCGTTGCACCCGATGAGGCCGGCATTCAGGTGGTCGTCTACCAGCCCGATGAAAACGATCTCTTCGCTCGAATCTGTGCCTATTTCGACGCTCAAAACCTGAGTGTTCTGGATGCCAAGATTCACACCACGTCCACGGGTTACGCCATGGACACCTTCATCGTCGACCCGAAAGCGTTTCCTGAGCACCAGCGAGAAATGCTGACCTTGATTGAAGCAGGTCTGTCGAAGGCCTTGTCTGACAAGCTGCCGCTCCCCGCACCCACCCGAGGCCGGGTCTCAAGACAGTCACGGTACTTCCCCATTCCTCCGACCATTGATCTTCGTGTGGACTCGAAGGGGCAATACCATGTGCTGAATGTGACGGCCGCCGATCGAACAGGTCTTTTGTACGCGATTGCCCGAACCCTGGCCGAACATGATGTTCGACTGCAAACGGCACGAGTGATGACCCTTGGCGAACGCGCCGAAGACGTCTTCTTAATTCAGGGCGAATCGCTTGCGGAGAACAAGCAGCAGATTCTGCTGGAGGCCGACCTGTTGAAGGCGATCGCGGCCTAGCCGTCGAGCCAACGGGTGAATGCTGCGCCAATCTCGGAATGGCGCCGTGCCAGCGTGACCGAGGCCTGCATGTAACCCAGCTTCGATCCGCAATCGAACCGCTTACCTTCGAAGCGATAGGCCAAGACCTGCTGCTGCTGAATCAGCTTGGCAATGGCGTCGGTGAGCTGGATCTCGCCGCCTGCACCGGGCGTCTGGTGCGCAAGCAAATCAAAAATGGGCGGCGTCAACAGATATCGGCCGACCACGGCGATGTTTGACGGAGCGACATCGGGTGATGGTTTTTCAACAATCGCCGTGATGGTCTCGCAACGTTCAGACACCGGTGTTGATGCAACAACGCCATATTTCGAGGTGTCTTCTCTAGGAATGGATTCCACGGCAATCACGCTCGAGCCGGAAGCACGATAGACATCCACCATCTGCCGCATGATCGGCGTGCCTCCGACGCCGGCATCCATCAGGTCGTCCGCAAGCAAAATGGCAAACGGTTCATCACCCACCACGGGTCTGGCACAGAGCACGGCATGACCAAGGCCAAGCGCTTCCGGCTGCCGAATATAGATGCAATTGATGCTTGAGGGCGCAACGCGACGCACGACATCCAGCAAAGCCTGCTTGTTTTTTGCCTCGAGTTCCGCCTCGAGTTCGTAGGCCTTGTCAAAATGATCCTCAATGGCCCGCTTCGATCGACCCGTGATGAAAATCATGTCGGTGATGCCCGCACTGGCAGCCTCTTCAACGGCGTACTGAATCAGAGGCTTATCCACCACGGGAAGCATCTCCTTCGGGCTGGCCTTGGTGGCGGGAAGAAAACGGGTGCCAAGGCCGGCAACAGGAAACACCGCCTTGGTCACTGGGCGGGGGTCGGTCAAGGCTTGGGGGGCGATGGAAGGAGTGGGCATGGTCGGTCTTTAGAGTGGTTGCCGTGCGTTGGCAATCATACCGACAAAGTCTGAACCTTCCATGACAGGAATTCCAAGCTCATTCGCCTTTTGAAGCTTACTGCCAGCAGCATCACCCGCGATCACCAGGCTGGTCTTGCTCGAGACTGAGCCACTGACCTTCCCCCCGAAGGTCTCCACCCATTGACCGGCCTCCTCACGCGTGAGGTCCTCAAGCGTTCCCGTCAGAACAACCGTCTTGCCCTCGAATGGCCGAATGTCCGAAGTTGAACCCTTCGGAGCGACGGCGGGGCGATCATCCAGCCGATCAAATGAAATGACTTCAATCAGCGAATCCACCATGGCGGACTGATTGGGATTCGAAAAATACTGAATGATGGAGTCCGCCACGACGGGGCCAACATCGGGAGCCTGAATCAGCTGATCGTGATCGGCCTGCCGCAACAACTCCATGGTCTGAAAATGCAAAGCCAAATCCCTTGCGGTTCGTTCACCCACATGACGAATACCCAGAGCAAAGATGAACCGCGACAGGCTCACGACCCTCGCCCGTTGAATCTGATTCAAAAGATTGTTCGCCGACTTTTCGGCCATTCGATCCAGCGAGGCAAGGTCTTCTTGGGTCAGGCGGAAAAGGTCTGCCGGGGTCGTCACCAGTTCGCGAGCCACCAGCTGCTCGACAATCTTTTCTCCTAGACCCTCAATATCCATGGCCCGTCGCTGAGCAAAATGCAAAAAGGCCTGCTCTCGCTGGGCGCGGCAGGCTAGGCCCGCCGGGCACCGGCTCACGCTCTCGCCAGCCTCACGCACCACCGGCGTGTGACAGACGGGACATCTCATGGGCATCTGGAAACGCGTCGTGGATGCAGGGCGAAGCGCCAGCACAGGACCAAGGACCTCCGGAATCACGTCCCCCGCTCGGCGAACCCAGACGGTATCGCCAACCCGCACGTCTTTACGAGCAATCTCATCCTCGTTGTGAAGCGTGGCATTGGTGACCGTGACGCCGCCGACGAATACGGGTTGAAGTCGTGCCACCGGGGTGAGCGCACCCGTTCGACCCACCTGCACGTCGATCTCGAGAAGCTCGGTACTGGCCTCTTCAGCAGGGAACTTATGCGCGACGGCAAACCGCGGGGCACGCGACACAAAACCAGCGCGCTGTTGAAGCGCCAATGACTCCAGTTTGTAGACGATGCCATCAATCTCAAACGGAAGGCTTGCTCTTTCCAAAAGCGTCTGTTGGTAAAACTGCAATAGGCCCTCAAGCGTCTGACCTGCGATTCGACGATCACTGACCGGCAGGCCGAGGGAAACCAGATAATTTAGGGTCTCGGTGTGGGTCGTGATCGCGGGCCGTCTTGGGTCTGCGAACTCACCAACCCCGTAGGCAAAAAACGTGAGTGGCCGCTCTGCGGTGATTGTCGGGTCAAGCTGGCGCAGACTTCCCGCAGCCGCGTTGCGCGGGTTCACAAACACCTTGTCACCACGCTCGGCCTGACGCTGGTTAAGCCGAAGGAAATCATCCTTCATCATCAGAACCTCACCTCGGACCTCCAACACGGATGGCGCGGTATCGGTCATGAGCCGATGGGGAATGTTCTTGATCACCAGCGCATTGGCCGTGATGTCCTCTCCCACGGACCCGTCGCCTCGGGTCGCGGCCTGAGCAAGGTGGCCATTCTCATAGCGCAGGCTGATCGCCACCCCGTCGAACTTGAGCTCGGCGGAGAATCGCAACGAATCATGACCATGCGGCGTTCCGATGGCCTGCCCAAGGCGGGTCACGAATTGCTCGACGTCCTCCGCCTGGAAAGCATTGTTCAGCGACAACATCGGCTGTCGATGACGAACCTCGGAAAACTCTCGCTTGGGGGCAAAACCCACCTGCTCAGACGGCGATGGCTGAGACGCGAGTTCTGGATACTCGGCCTCCAGCCTGCGCAGCTCCGCGATGAGGGCGTCGTACTGGGCGTCGGAAATCTCGGGTTCGTCAAGCTGATGATAGGCCCTCTGATGGCGCGCGATCTCCTCACGAAGCGCCACGACACGAAGCCTTAAGGAGTCACTGATCATTAGGCAAATAATCTCAGAGCCAACGCCGACCCTGGCGAAACCGACATCGCCAGCATGGCCTGCTCACGCATCTGAATCTGATCGGCAATCCGATCAAAATCAGCGTCATGAAGAATTCGGCCTGACTCATCCGTAAGTCGCCCATGGAGAAGCCCCGCAAGACTCACTGCAGTCTCACGCAGTTGCTGAAAAGCGATCGAGGGCTGCGGGGTGCGCGGAAGATCCAAAAGTAAGACCAGTTGATTGCCGCGATCACCCGGAAAGACCGAAAAAATCTGAGCACCCAAGGGACCCCGCGCATATCGGAGCTCCCCACGGGTTTCCAACCCGAGATTCTGAGCCGCGGAGTGAATGGCCTGGGGGGACAAGACTTCGTCGGACTCGACACAGACGGAGAGCTGCGCATCCACGGATAGACACTGCTGATCCAACGCTCGACCCTGAGCGAGGACATCCGTCATGGACGGCTTCATCAGCCGTCCTCCCAGCGATGAGGCAAGGTCCCCAAGCTGGGACTCCCACTCGGCATATTCCATGGCATGGATGGGGCCGCTTCGCGTTGCCATTAAGATCCCGACGGCAAGACCCATGACCTCTGGCGCCTCGGGCTCAAGTCTCATGTCTTGAAGATGATCATCAAGAGCGACGGGCTCATGTTGTGTTGCGAGCCATCCAAAACTCAGAGGCTTGGAACCAACATGCCTCCAGCCTTTGAGCGCTTCGTCAACCCGGGCCACCGAAACCGGCAGCGCCCAGGAGACCATGGCAATGGCATCGATACCTGGCGTGGGAAGCACAGAGAATCCAAAGCGTTCGGATGCCGCGACCAGCGCCGGCTCTTGAAAACTGGTCTGAACCTCGCGTTGCTGAGACTTCGCCCTTCGCCAATCCCGAACATTGACCGCCATGACCAACACCACCGCGATCGCGGCAGCTGCCGAGATCGCCATGCTGAGTTCGGTCATGCCGCCTCTTGCACCATCGCGTTGGCCGCATCAAGATCCACCGCGACGATTCGCGAAACACCCTGCTCTTGCATGGTCACTCCCATCAGGTGCTGCCCCATCTCCATCGCGATCTTGTTGTGCGTAATGAAAATGAACTGGGTCGACGCCGACATATGTCGCACCAGGTTACAAAAGCGTTCGGTGTTGGGATCGTCGAGCGGTGCATCGACCTCGTCGAGCATACAAAATGGCGCGGGATTGAGCTGGAACAAAGCAAAAACAAGTGCTGTGGCGGTGAGCGCTTTTTCACCACCCGAGAGCAGATGAATGGAGGTGTTTCTTTTCCCCGGTGGCTGCGCCATCACCTGCACACCGCAATCCAAAATTTCCTCGCCGGTCATGACCAGCTTCGCCTCACCGCCTCCAAAGAGCTTGGGAAAGAGCTGCGAAAAGTTCAGATTGACCGTGTCAAATGTCTCTTGCAAAAGCGAACGCGTTTCACGGTCAATCTTGCGAATAGCGTCCTCGAGCGTTTCCACTGCGGACACCAGATCCGCCGCCTGGGCGTCGAGAAAGGCTTTGCGTTCCCGAGACTGCTCCACCTCGGCAAGTGCTGCAAGGTTCACCGGACCCATGGCGTCGATTTCTTTCGAGAGACGCTGGACCTCGGAATGCAAGGCTTGAGGCTTAGGCCACTTCTGGTCAGGGAAGGCTTGAAGAATCTCTTCACCAATCTGCCCAACCTGAAGCTCACGATCCGAGAGCTGCTCATCGATCTGCTCGATCCCGACCATCGCCCCAGAAACATCCGCATCCACCTGAGCCACCGATGCTCGCATGGGCTCGAGATTCCGTTCGAGTGTCATGCGTTGCTCCTCACATTGACGAAGCTTTTGACTGGCCTGATCGGCACGTTCCCGAATCTCTGCAACGGCCGCCTCGGCCGAGAGTCGCTTCTCAAGGAGGGGCTGAAGGTCGCTGGAATCAAGAGCTTCTTGAATGGCGGCCAATTCAAGTTCGGCGTCCCCAAGGCGTTGTCGGGCCTGAGCCAGACGCAGAGCGGATTCCTGCATCCGTTCCTCAAACACCCGGGCCTGTTCCTGGGCAATGCGCTGAGCCATCAGGGCCTCTTGCAGGCTGCGCTCCACCTGTTGCAGCTGCCCGCGTGCCCGCTGAACCTCATGGGCTTGCTCTTCTTGCATCTGACGCTGCCGCTCGGCCTCTTCCGACTGACTTTGAACCCTTGCCTCCGCGTCCTCTTGAGCCTGAAGCAACATTTGATGCTGCTCTTGAAGCGAGGAAATTTCTTCGCTGAGAGCAACCATGGACGCCTCAAGTGCCTGGTCCTGGCTGTTCAGGCGCTGAATCTTTTCATCGAGCCGAAGCTCAGCTAGCTCCAGCTCATGGGCTCGGGCCTGAGCCTGGCGGGCCTGATCGCGAATGGCCACCAGCTGCTGACGAGACTCAGCAAGAGCAGACTCCGCGCGCTGAAGTGCAAGTTGCGTTTCTTCCACAACAAGCTGCTGGGCACGAATCGCGACCTCGAGCTGCTCAATTTTGCTTCGTCGCGCAATCACACCGGCCTGTTGATCTTCGGCCGCATAAAAACGCACCGTTCCTTGGCTGGCACGGTGACCTTCGCGAGTGATCCACTGACGGCCGTCTTGCGACGCTTTGGCTGTCGCCTGCTGAAGCGTGTCGGCATAAAAAACATCGGCAAGCCAGGCGCGGACCACATCGGCAACGGAGCCGGTGCCCTGAATCTTCTGGGCGAGGCTTTCGGGACGGATCGGCTGTGCATGGGCCGCCACCGCGTCGGCCGCAAATACCGTAAGCCTTGCGGGGGGCGGGTCTTCGGAGAGTCGGGCGACCTCGGACATCTGACCCAGCTCGACCGCGCCGATTCGATCCGCAAGCGCCGCCTCCACGGCCGTCTGCCAGCCCTCTTCCACCTTCACACGGTCCCAGAGACGCGGACGCTGATCCATCCCCTGGCGCGATAGCCAGGGTTTGAGCTCGTCTTTGGCGTCCATCTGCTCTTGGAGGCTCTTGAGCGCCTCATATTGAGCGCGATGCTGCGCGAGCTGGCCCTGGGTATCACGAAGTTCAGCGGCCACCCGTTCGCGTTCAGAGGTGGCTTTTTCAATCGCCTCTTCAGCCTGGGCGAGTCGTTCCGCCGAGCCCGATGCAACCGCAAGTGCCTCCGTGCGTTGGCTGGCGATCATCGGTTTCGTGCTGGGGTCAACACGCTCGATCGCGCGTCGCTCTTCATCCTGAAGTCGACGTTTTTCTTCAGCGCGACGCAGTCGGTCGGCGAGATCCTTTTCACGCTCGGAAAGGGCCCGACGCTCCGCCTGAACCGTCGCGACATCCGCCTGGGCCGCAGAGAGAGACTCATTGCGTGAGGCAAGCGTCTGCTCTAAAGGCGCAATGGTCGCCTGCAGACGCTCCAGCATTTCCTGTTGCTCGGCAATCTTGAGTTCGGCGACCTTGGCATCTTCTTCGTCTTGGAGTCGCCTGGCTTCGCCTTCGCTTTGGGCGCTGGTCTCTTGATCAATGATCTGCTGGGACTGTTCTTTACTCATCACCAAACGTTCACGGTTGTCACGCAGACGACGCTGTTCACTCTCGATCTGACCAATCGATGTATTGATGTCAAAGAGCTGCTGCTGAGCATCGTGAACCGCATCCGACGCCTCGTGGAAGACCTGACGAGACGTCTCCATCTCGAGTTCGGTGGCACGCAACTTGGCCGTTTCAGCCTCAATCAGAAGCTCGGTTTCGCGACGCTTGGCTTTCAGCCGTTCAAGCGACTGCACATATTCCTCACGACGTGTCCACCACAGCCAGCGCTGTCGCTCATCCCGACGACTTGTGAGTTCGGTGTACCGCGCGGCCACTTCCGCCTGCTGCTCGAGCTTGGCGATCTGGCCTTCCAGTTCAAGGCGAATGTCCTCGATCCGGGCGAGGTTCTCACGAGTGTCCGACAGCCTTCCTTCGGTCTCCTTTCGACGCTCGCGGTATTTCGAGACCCCTGCGGCCTCCTCAAGAAACACGCGCAGTTCCTCCGGACGGGACTCGATGACCCGCGAGATCATTCCCTGACCGATGATGGCGTAGGCTCTTGGCCCGAGGCCGGTTCCCATGAAAAGGTCGTAGACGTCTTTTCGGCGAACCGATTGGTTATTGATCCAGTAGGTGGACTGCCCCTCACGGGTAAGGATTCGCTTCACCGAAATTTCAGAATACTGGCCCCAGGGCCCGGTGATTCGACCGTCGGCATTCTCAAACACCAATTCCACGCTGGCACGACCGGATGGTTTGCGGGTTCCCGCACCACTGAAGATGACATCCTGCATCGATTCGCCACGAAGCTCGGATGCCTTCGATTCACCAAGCACCCAACGGACGGCATCGATCACGTTGGATTTTCCGCAGCCGTTCGGACCAACAATGCCAACCAACGACCCGGGGAAATGCAACGTGGTCGGGTCAACAAAGGATTTAAAACCAGAGAGTTTGAGGTAAGACAGTCGCACGGGTTAGGCCTTCATGAGCACAGAGTCCAACCAAGAGCCGAAAACGGCCCGGGGTCAGAGGTTAATTCCGGTAAAAGCTTGATCACGAGCTATAATATCACCCAGGAATTTGACGGGTTTACCCTTAAAAAACAGGCTATCTGTCGCTATCTTCGCTCAACCAAAGAGAATTAGACCCTTATTTACTCCAGACCAAAATCTCACGAAAAATGACCACCAAACCCTCGAAAAAGATTGAGACTTTCCCGAATCCAGAACCCAGCCGGGATTACCTCATCCACATGGAAATACCGGAATTTACCTGCCTATGCCCCTTGACCGGTCAGCCCGATTTTGCCCACTTCACGCTGGACTACATCTCAGACAAAAAGAATGTGGAGCTCAAAGCGCTGAAACTCTACATGTGGTCTTATCGGAACGAAGGCGCCTTCCACGAGGCGGTCACCAACAAAATCCTGAACGACCTGGTGACGGCAACCAAGCCTCGATTCATGAGGTTAACCGCCCGCTGGTATGTTCGCGGCGGCATTTTCACAACGGTCATCGCCGAACACCAGGCCAAGGGCTGGAAACCCAGACCGCGAATCAATATTGGTGAATTCACCGCCCAGGCGTCCACCACACGATGACCGAATCCGCGTAAGCGTTGCCCTTCGCCACAAACCTTTCAACGACCCCATAGGACCTCATTCCGTGACTCAACATCCCCTTGCCTCAATCATCGACGCCGCCTGGGAAGCCCGAACCTCGCTCTCTCCGGGAAACGCCCCACAAGACATTCGTGACGCAGTCCATGCCGTCATTCACTCACTGGATCGTGGCGAGTTGCGCGTCGCCGAAAAGATCTCTGGCGACTGGGTCACCCATCAGTGGATCAAGAAGGCCGTCCTGCTCAGCTTTAGGCTTCGAGACAATGCCCCGATGGCTTCGGGCGACCTGCGCTATTTCGACAAGGTCGACACCAAATTTTCAAAATACTCCGAGCAGGAATTTCGCGATGCCGGGTTTCGGGTGGTTCCGCCGGCCACGGCACGCCATGGGTCATTCATCGGAAAAAATGTCGTCCTCATGCCTTCTTACGTGAACATTGGTGCGTACGTGGATGACGGCACCATGGTGGACACCTGGGCCACCGTCGGCTCTTGCGCCCAGATCGGTAAAAACGTTCACCTCTCGGGTGGTGTTGGAATTGGTGGCGTGCTTGAACCCTTGCAGGCCAACCCCACCATCATTGAAGACAACTGCTTTATTGGCGCTCGCTCTGAAGTGGTGGAGGGGGTGATTGTTGAAGAGAACGCGGTTCTCTCGATGGGGGTGTTCATCGGTCAGTCCACCAAGATTTTTGATCGCCAGACAGGAGAGATCACCTACGGGCGCGTCCCATCCGGCGCCGTGGTTGTGCCCGGCAGTCTGCCCTCGGCCGACGGTCGCTACTCGCTTGCCTGCGCGGTGATTGTGAAAAGGGTCGATGCCCAAACCCGTGCGAAAACCGGAATCAACGAACTGCTTCGCGACTGACTTCCGACCCAGTCATACCGAGCCACCAAGACGTCAAACCCAGATTCCGTCCATGAGCCAAGCCCCCTTAAAACTCTACGGCATCCCGAACTGCGATCAGGTTCGGGCGGCCAAGGCGTGGCTCAAGTCTCAAGGTCAGGCTATTGAATTCATCGATCTTAAGAAGACCGGCCTTGAAACGTCGACCCTCGACAGATGGCTCACCCACCTCCCCTGGGATGCGGTTCTTAACCGTCGAGGACTGACCTGGCGACAGCTTGACGCCAGCACCCGGGCGCAGATTGTGGACCAGGCCTCGGCGATGGAACTGATGTTGGCACAACCTTTGATCGTGAAGCGCCCAATCCTTGAGTTTGGTGAGAAGATTTCGGTCGGGTTTTCTGAACCCCTTTATCGAAACCTCTTCGATCTCTCTTGAAAGATCACAGCGATGACCGTGGTTAACTCCAATTCACCAAGACGAGCTTCCGACCCAGCCTCCACCGGAGCGGCAACACTGGCGCTGGCCAGAGCGCTGATCCAAAAAACCTCGGTCACACCCAATGACGCCGGATGCTGCGATCTCATCGCTGGGCGGCTGGCGCCCCTAGGCTTTCAAATTGAGTTTCTGAGGTTTGGCGAAGTGACTAATCTCTGGGCCGTTCGCGAGGGTGGCGAGCCGGGCCCCACTCTGGTGTTGGCAGGCCACACCGACGTTGTTCCGACAGGGCCCTTGGAACGCTGGTCACACCCTCCGTTTGCAGCGCAAGAGGCCAATGGCATGCTTTATGGCCGCGGCGCATCCGATATGAAATCATCACTGGCAGCCTTTGTGGTCGCCGCGGAAGAATTCATTGCAGCCTTCCCCCGTTTTCCCGGCAGGCTTGCGTTTCTCATCACCTCCGACGAGGAAGGCCCTGCGATCGACGGCACCGTCCAGGTGGTTCGTGAGCTGGCCCACCGCGGCGAACTGCTGAACTACTGCATCATCGGCGAACCCACCTCGGTCAGTAACCTTGGTGACATGATCAAAAATGGGCGTCGCGGCACCCTTTCGGGCAGCCTGATCATCCACGGGAAACAGGGGCACATTGCGTATCCGCACCAGGCCGAAAACCCCATCCATACCTTTGCGCCGGCACTTGCTGAACTCGCCGCCATGCGATGGGACGACGGCAACACCTACTTTCCGCCCACCACCTGGCAGGTGTCCAATCTGAACGCCGGGACCGGTGCAACCAATGTCATTCCAGGAGAACTTCGAGCCCAGTTTAATTTCCGCTTTGGAAGCGTCAGCTCACCCGACGACCTTCGCGCTCGACTGGAATCCGTGCTGAGCCGACACCAGCTGAAGTTTGACATTGAGTGGACACTGGGTGGCGACCCTTACCTAACGGCGCCAGGAAGACTCTGCCAGGCGGTCTCGCAGTCTATCCTTCATGTGACCCAGACGAAGGCCGAGCTCTCCACCACGGGTGGAACATCGGATGGGCGGTTCATTGCCAAGCATTGCCGCGAAGTGATCGAGTTCGGTCCGCCCAACGCCACCATTCATCAGATCAACGAGCGTATCGCCATCGCCGATCTTGGCCCTTTGGCAGAGATCTACCGCCGATCCATGGAAGCCTTGTTGGTCAGCGATGACCCTCGGTGACCTGATTCTTCTGGGCGAACAGCTCTTCATCAAAGCCAAGATTGCCCTCGGTCAAGGGGCATTCCATCCGCGTGATGAGGCGCGTTGGCTTGCCCTCGAAACCCTTGGCCTGCCCGTCGACAGCCCCGACGAGAGCGAATCCGCTGAGCTTCTAGTCGCAGACATTCAAAAGGTGAAAGCCGTCTATCGTCAACGAATTGATGAGCGGCGGCCAGCAGCCTACCTCACGGGAAGGGCTTGGCTGAAGGGCTATGACTTCCTCTGCGACTCGCGAGCCATCATTCCCCGATCCTTCATTGCGGAATTGATCCTTCGGCATTTTTCCCCTTGGACCGAGCTTGACAAGGACCCCTACGCCGTTCGACGGATTCTTGACGTGTGCACGGGGTCGGGTTGCCTGGCCATCATGGCCGCCGATTTTTTTCCATCGGCCCATGTCGTTGCCTGTGATCTGAGTCTTGAGGCCCTGAGCCTTGCGGAGGAAAACCGGAAATCCTACGAACTCGATGATCGGATTCAACTGGTCCACGCAGACGTCTACCAGTGCATGGACTCATCCAAACCATGCGCGTTGGATCCGACCTTTGATCTGATCATGGCCAACCCGCCGTACGTCCCCGAGTCCAAAATGGCATCCCTGCCACCGGAATTTCAGCACGAGCCCCGCATGGCTCTGGTTGCCGACGATCACGGTATGGCGGTGGTGCGCAAACTCCTCAAGGGTGCGGCCGAAAGGCTGAGCCCCCAGGGCGTTCTCGTGGTCGAAATTGGTCATGAAAAAGACGCCTGCGAGGCCATGCTCGAAGCGGAATTCCCCGGGCTCTTTCCCATCTGGATTGAAACCGAAGAGCAGATGGATCATGTCTTTCTTTGCCGCTATGCTGACCTGATTCAACACCCTTGGAGACCACCACAATGATCACGCTCTACACCTGGCCGACACCCAATGGCAAGAAGGTTCAAATCATGCTCGAAGAGACCGGGCTTCCCTACTGTGCCATTCCAGTGGACATTCACAACAACGAACAATTCGATCCTGAATTTTTAAAGATCAGTCCCAACAACAAGATTCCAGCGATCGTGGACAGCGAAGGCCCTGCCGTTCGCGGCAAACCCGCGCCCTATTCCCTGTTTGAATCGGGTGCGATCCTTGTCTACCTTGCAGGGAAAACGGGGCGATTTCTTGGCCGCAACGATCGTGAACGCTTCGACATTCTTCAGTGGCTTATGTTTCAGATGGGTGGCTTTGGACCCATGCTGGGTCAGGCCCATCATTTCCGAAGCTTCGCCCCCGAGAAAGTGCCTTATGCCATTGATCGTTACACCAAGGAGGCGGCGCGCCTTTACAAGGTCATCAACCAACGTCTTGGCGAATCCGAATTTCTCGGAGCACGGGACTATTCCATTGCGGACATCGCCACCTGGCCATGGGCGGCATCGCACGGACGCCAGGGCATTGACCTCGACGACTACCCCCATGTCGCCCGATGGTTTAAAGCCATCGAAGAGCGTCCTGCTGTTCAGCGGGCCTTGAAAGTGCTTGCGCCCCAGTGACGAACAGCCGCCCGGAAAACTGTCCATGCGTATCGATGATCTGATTGGCCATTGGAATCAGTTCGACCAGATCATCGATGTTCGAACGCCGGCCGAGTTTTCCCTGGACCATCTTCCTGGAGCCATTAATGCGCCGGTTTTAACCAACGAAGAACGTGTGACGGTAGGAACGCTCTATGCGCAATCGGCATTCGATGCCAAACGGATGGGCGCAGCGATGGTCGCCAGAAACATCGCCCAGGCCATTGAAGCGCAGTTTCATGATCGACCCCGTGACTGGCGTCCACTCATTTATTGCTGGCGTGGAGGCAACCGCAGCAATGCGATGGCCCTGGTGATGCAAAAAATCGGTTGGCGGGCTGAGGTGTTAGACGGCGGATACCGTGCGTATCGGCGAAGCCTCGTGCAGAACATGGCCGGCGTGGTCTCGCGCTTTCGCTTTCGTGTGGTCTGTGGGGTCACCGGCTCAAGAAAAACCCACTTTCTTCGCGCGCTATCGGCCCAAGGCCACCAGGTATTGGACCTCGAGGCCTTGGCCCATCACCGAGGCTCGCTTCTCGGCGCCGAGCCATCGGGAGACCAGCCCAGCCAGAAGCTCTTTGAGACTCGACTCTGGGAACAACTGAGGCAGTTTGATGATCAACGAGAGGTCCTGGTCGAATCCGAGAGCCGAAAAATTGGTGCCGTCCAGGTGCCCGGTGTTCTGATTGAAGCCATGCGTCAGAGCCCCTGCATTGAACTCGAACCCAGTCTGGAGTCCCGAGTGAACTGGCTTTGTGAGGACTACGGCCACTTTTTTCAACAGCCGGAGACACTCAAAAATCAGCTTTCAAAACTCAAAGAGATCGTTGGCCAGTCAATGCTCGATGACTGGCACAGCTTGGTGGATCAAAGGGAATGGCCGCGTCTGGTCGAAAGTCTGCTTGTCGAACACTACGACCCGACTTACCGGCGCTCCATGAAAAAGAACTACCGCCACTACTCGGAGGCCGAGCGCTTTACCGAGATTCCGACTTCGCTAGACGCTCGGTGAATAGCTCGACATCGGCGGCATCACGGCGCATGGTCAACCAACGCTCAAGGGTATCTTGCAGCTGGGCCCGCTCGAGAATCTGAAACTGCCGAGCCAGCAGTCCATTGACCTCCGGGGCGTTTGAATCAGGAACTCGTGCCGACTCGACCACAATGACCCACGCCATGCCACCGGCCTTTGGGTCGGCCGGAACGTGAATCACCGCAGGGATCGTTTTCAGGTCAGGTCCGAAAATTGCCTCCACCGCTTTCGGGCCTAAGTCTGCCGCTTTCGAGGATTCGGAGCGAACTAGAGTGCGGGAGCTGGAAAGACCAGCCAGTTGCCCTTTGTTGGCCAAGGCCTCTTGGGCTGCAGCCGAGGCCAGAGAACTTGCCTTCTCGCTTGCTTTTTGCTCCCGAAGTTCACGCTCGATCTGGGCCCGAACCAGCGCAAGGGGAACAGGCGCTGCGGGTCGATGTCGAATGATGCGAGCGCTGGCAAGAACCCCAGGGGCGAGCTCGATCGCGTCGGTGTTGCGCTTATCGACAACCGCATCACGTGAAAACAGTGCGCCCAAAAGCTTCCCATTGGAGAGTGCTCGCTGAACTTCTGGGGAGAGCTTCGAAAGCCGATCGGCGGGCACACCTCTTGGTGTGACGGCGGTCACCGCCTGAATGGGGAGGCCGGATTTCTTGGATGCGGGCTCGAGAGACTCGGATTGCTCATAGACCGCATTGGAAAAAGCTTCGACCTGGTCTGCACTTCCAGGTTTAGGAAAGGCGATGATCGAAATGTCGGCTTCTTCTGGCGTTTGGAATCGCGCTTGATTGGATTGATAGAACGCTTCAACCTCTGCATCAGAGACCGACACCGACGCCATCTGCTCCGAGGCACTGTAACGACGGACGCGCACGGTTCTGGATTCGAGAGCCGCCTGAGCGAGGTAGCGAGCCACGGCTCGTGGCGTGGTGGTGGTTCGGCCAATCGTCGCCGGCATGACCTGGACCATGATGTCCTCGCGCAGCCGCTGCTCAAAACTCTCGGGCGTAAGACCCTGAGACTTCAGGGCGCGTTGATAAAGATCCATGTCGAACTTGCCGTCTTTTTGAACCGTCGGGATCCGAAGGATTGACTGTCGGATCTGATCGTCACTCACCACGATACGAAGATCCACCGCTGCCGAGAGCAACACCCGCTCATTCACGAGATCATTCAGCGTGGCCTGCTTCGAAGCGGGGGTGTCCAGCAACTTGGGATCGATGCGCCCACCGAATTGGGCGCGGGCATTATCCAGAGCACTCTGATGGCTTTGTTCCCAATCCCGATATTGAATCTTGTACTTGCCCACGCGGGCCACGGTATTGGCATCGCTGCCGGGGGCCACCAAGTCCCATGCGCCCACCACCACAAAAGAGGGAATCACCAAGAGGGAAAGGGTAATGAGGATGAACTTCTGATGATTGCGAACAAAATCGAACATGGCTGGGACAGGCCCTTTGACAGTGTTACAACATGACGATACGACTTAACAGGTGTTGGCGGAGTGGACGGGACTCGAACCCGCGACCCCCGGCGTGACAGGCCGGT
>CAYWPQ010000026.1:0-16354 GCA_964460315.1 uncultured Bordetella sp.
GTGAACCCAAGAGCCAAGTAAACAAAGCTGGCAGCTTGCCCTCCAGCCAGGCGCCAGTGAACGACCCATGGGTGGGGGTTGCCAGAAACGTTCTTGGCGTGTGAAATTGGATAGAGTCGTAAATCTGCCCAATTTTTCGGTCAGTCGGATCGGTGGCGGAGATGACAAGCATCATGTTTGCCCTGGAACTCGAGCTCATCGCCTGATTAAGATCATCACGCGCTCTGACCTGCGCTTCCTCTTCCACAAAACCGCCTTTCGGCGCACCTGAAAAGTTGAGCATCCGTTTTGCTCCAACTTTTTCGAAAAAACAACAGCCAGCATAGCCACCCAAAGACGCTCCCACCAAAAAGGTTTCTCTAATGCCCAATCTTTGAAGAACGACCTTAATCATCGCTGCAGTCTCATTGATATTCAGTTCGGCGATACCCTTGGCAGAATCGATCCCTTTGCGATTGTAAACATACAGAATTGGAAGCTTTAAATCCGCCAAAATCGAATGGGCAAGTGGAAGCGGCGCATTCAGAGTGTTTGAGCTCGTAAGAAAACAAATCAGCGCGGAAGTCCCTTGAGTCAAGGAATCTGGAGTCCAGAGGTAAAGATCGGGCTGGCAGCCGTGGAAGATGAGAGCGTCTTGAGGTTGTTTGCGGCACTTCACCCTCGGAATTAACAACCTGTACTGCGGGGTCATGGCCGGCGCAAAAATTGGCATATGTTGCTGAATAAAACGCAACGCACTCTCAGACCCCGTAGACAAAACGGACACAAATAGTCGACGGACCAGATGCAGAGGGATGTCTTGGGCCCGTCGCAGATGGTCAATCAGAGTCTCATATTGGCGAAATCGATCTTGGACCTCTTCCACGCACACGCTGGCGGACAACGCCCCATCGAAGACACACCCTAGGGCATAGTCCGGATATCGCCTTGTCAGAACGTCCTGACTAAGGTTTGTTGCCTCCGCAAAAAGACTTGGCGCATCGCCTGCTTTAAAGTAAGCCGCCGTCTTTTTTTCGGTGACGTAGAACAGATGATGCGACGCCACTATTGGTCCATGGCCTGAGCGACGCGATCTGCGAACTGAAGGAGAGTTGTATTTGACTGAATATCATCGAAGAAAATGGTGATGTTCAGTTCATCTTCCAAGGTCGCCACAAGAGAGACCAGCTGGAGAGAGTCGATGCCGAGTTGCGAAAGCGTGCTGTCTGCCGACCCGACACCCACTTTCTCGATTTCAGCAGCCTTACAAATCATTTCAATAATCTTTTCCCGCGCTTCGAGACTATCCATTTCTTTTCTCCCTAACGAGTACAGCAACGTCTCGAACAAAATCTAAGGAGACCCCACCCACAACTGACAGGTTCTCACGATCAAGTTCGTCTAAAAAACTCTGCGCAATGGCAAGAGAGATGTTTTTCCCTGGGCAGACATGTACCCCAGCTCCAAATGGAACCGCTTTTCTCTTGTTGGCCACGATGTCCGATTCAGGGCACCCGTCTAGGGCGTTATCGGCAAGCCTAAGGTAAACATGCTCACCCTTTGCTAGCGATAAACCATCAAACTGAACGTCGGCCTCGACCCGTCGAAAGACCACCTGAACCGGACAGACCTCGTCGATCAGATCGCTGGCAGATCTGAGCCTGGGATCTTTAGCATGCGCGAGCCGATAGGTTAGGGCACCAAGAAGCGGCTCCTGCCCCATTACAAGCATGCTCATGAGAAGCCAAATGTCGTCCGCGGACTGACCATTTTGCTCACCGATGCGAATCATGAACTGCCTAAGTTCTTGAACATTTTTTTCATAGTTCAACACAGACCGTTGCGTGGGAAACAGCTTAAAAATGCTTGCGGAAAGCTGTGCAACCGTCCGTACGTCGTCCTCGGCCGGCTCGAAATCAGGCGGGGAAACCATTTTTAAAAACATGGTTGCAACATAGCCACGAACAAACTGAATCGGATCTTTCGAAATGGTTTGAGCATGCTCACGGAAGTAATCCTTGGATGCCCGGGAAAGAATCTGCGATAGGAGTCTTTCGACATCTCGGTAGGGTCGACCAAAACCGTGTCGCACCTCTCGGTGTTTCGAACCGTTCAGAAGGAGGGGGGTGTTCGAGAACAGCGCCTCAATCTCTGGTATCCCTGTCGGAGCAGCGAGAGACTTCCAGTGAGAAAGGAAGTCGAAAGTAACTATGGATGGGCTTTTAAGGCAGGCGTTGACCAGGTCCGGCCCCCAAATAAAAAGGGTGCGGTTTTGACCGCCTTCAAGCTCTAAATAGCCCGGTAGAGCGCTGAAGCTGCCGGGGTTAGAGAGAAGTCCTCTAAGTCGGAGCGCCAGTGACATTGAATGCTTTCTGCGGCTCCGACAAGATGAGGTAACCCAGAATTACTGAACAATCTTCGCTGCTGACCGAAGGCCTCGAATAAATTCTGCACGACGCTGCTGGGTCAGAGCGGTCTGGATTCGTGCCTTGGATTCTTCGAGTGATGGCGGTTTGAACTGACGGGTATCTTCAACCTTCAGCACCGTCCACCCAGCAGGAGTACGAATTGGAACGGCGGACACCGAACCCTTTGTAAGGTTCACGACAACATTTGAAACCGATGAAAGCATCTGGTTTGGAAGCATCCAATCCAAAAGTCCGCCTTGGTCTTTGCTTCGATCCGTTGATTTCTCTTTCGCTACTTTCTCAAAAGACTCACCCTTTCGGATACGAGCCAAAACCGTCTTGGCTTCCGCATCGGTTGGGAGTACAGCAATCCGAACCCGATATTCCAAAATTTGCCCAGGCTCGCCAAGCAAAGCAAGCTGCCGGTCATATTCTTTTTTGATATCGGCGTCAGTCACCGGGTTTTTCGCGGCGTTTTCTGCAACGAGCAGGTCAATCAAAATGGTTTGGCGCGCCTGAGAAATCTGAGCTTGCGCCTCCGCTCCTTTATCAATGCCCGCTTTGGAAGCTTCTTGAGCAAGAATTTCTCTTGTGATCAGTTCATCTTTCACGCTCTGGCGAAGCTCTGGGGTGTCTTTCTGACCTCTGAAGAGTCGTTGCTTCAACACGCGGTCAAACGAGGCCTGTGAAATGCTTGTGCCGTTAACAACGGCTACCGCACCCGAAGGGAGGGCTGCAGTGGTTGATTTCTGAGCATAGGCGGCTGGTGTGCCCGCTAACAGACCAATAGAAACGACGATCGACGGAGCGACAGAGAAAAACACTTTTTTCCACATAATGAAATTTCCTTTAAGAGCCCATCCGAGAGTATGTTGGGCATAGCGACTAACAAAATTCCTTAACAAACAACCGATTTGAAGGATGAATATCCGCCTCAGGGGAACCTAGGGATAAGCATAGGTCACCCCAAAAATGTGGTTTATTCACAACTTCCAAATTATAGACCGCAAAGCCATGCCCAAGTTCGCCGCCAACCTAACCATGCTCTTTAACGAAACCGAATTCCTGGGCCGCTTTGAGCGCGCGGCGAAGGCCGGTTTTTCAGCCGTTGAGTTCCTCTTCCCTTATCCCTACCCTGCCGACACCCTTGCGGCCCTGCTTCAGAAACACAAGCTTGAACTGGTTCTGCATAACCTGCCTGCAGGGAACTGGGACGCCGGCGAACGGGGCATTGCCTGCCTGCCGGACCGGGTTCAGGAATTCAAAGACAGTGTTGCCTTGGGAATTGACTACGCCACCAAGCTTGGTGCGCCGCGCATGAACTGTCTGGCGGGGAAAGCCCCGCAGGGTGTCCCGCATGAGCAACTTCGCGCAACCTTGGTGAGCAACCTGCGTTTTGCCGCACAGGAATTCAAAAAAGCAGGGCTTGACCTGCTGATTGAACCCATTAATTACTTCGACATTCCAGGTTTCTTTTTGAACACCACCCAGCAGGCGGTGGCGATTCTGAATGATGTGGGTGCCGAGAACGCCTTTGTTCAATACGACATCTATCACGCCCAACGCATGGAAGGCGAACTCTTTGCCACTATTGAACGCGAACTTCGCCGCATTGGACACATGCAGCTTGCTGACAACCCCGGCCGGCATGAACCGGGCAGCGGCGAAATTAATTACAAGAACCTTTTCGCCTTTTTAGACCGTATTGGCTATCAAGGCTGGATTGGCTGCGAATACAAACCCGCACGCACCACCGAAGAAGGCCTTGGCTGGATTCAAACCCTCTGAACTAAAGGAAATATCATGAGCACATCAGCATTGAACGTCGGCTTTATTGGTCTTGGCATCATGGGCGCGCCCATGTGCGGGCACTTGATTAACGCAGGCCACCGCGCCTTTGTCACCACGCGCAGCAAAGTGCCCGAAAGCATTGCGCAGACGAACGCCACAGTCTGTAAGACCGCCAAAGAAGTTGCCGCTGCGGCCGACATCATTTTCGTCATGGTTCCCGACACGCCGGATGTTGAAAAAGTGTTGTTTGGTGACACCGGCGTGGCCGCCGGCCTGACCGCGGGCAAGGTGGTGGTGGACATGAGTTCCATCAGCCCCATTGCCACCAAAGAATTCGCGGCAAAGATCAACGCCCTAGGCTGTGATTATCTTGATGCGCCAGTGTCGGGTGGTGAAGTGGGCGCCAAAAATGCAGCATTGACCATCATGGTGGGTGGCAGTGAAGCAGCCTTTGCCCGCGTCAAGCCTTTATTTGAATTGATGGGCAAAAACATCACCCTGGTTGGCGGCAATGGCGACGGCCAAACCGCCAAGGTTGCGAACCAGATTATTGTGGCACTCAACATCGAGGCCGTGTCTGAGGCCCTGCTTTTTGCTGCCAAGGCAGGAGCCGACCCAGCCAAGGTTCGTCAGGCATTAATGGGTGGCTTTGCGGCATCACGTATTTTGGAAGTGCATGGCGAACGCATGATCAACCGCACCTTTAACCCTGGGTTTCGGATTGAGCTTCACCAGAAAGATTTGAACCTGGCGCTGGCCAGTGCGCGGGCCTTGGGTGTGTCACTGCCCAACACCGCCACCGCACAAGAGCTATTTAATTCATGTGCGGCCAATGGCGGCAAAGCCTGGGATCACTCCGCCATGGTGAAAGCACTTGAGAAAATGGCCAACTTTGAAATTGGCCAAAAGCAGTAAGGCTTAAAGCAGCAGCCAGTTCGCCATTCCCACATACAGGGGAATACCGAAGATCAGATTGATCGGGAAGGTAAGCCCCAGCGACAAGCCCAGATAAAACACGGGCGACGCTTCGGGAATGGCGTGCTTAATCACCGCCGGTACGGCAATGTAAGAGGCACTTGCGGCAAGAACGGCAAGCAACGCGGCGTTGCCCGCGGGCACCTGAAACACCCAGCACAAAAAGAGCGCAATCACAGCATGCACGGGTGGCGCAAACACGCCGTAAAACAAAAGCCGCTTGGGAACTTTGTGCAGGTCCGTCATGCGGCTTGCCGTGGCAATGCCCATATCCAACAAAAAGAAAGCCAGCATGCCTTTAAAGAGCTGCCCGGTGAAGGGTTCCATAATCTCTTTGCCAGCCTCGCCGGTGATCAGGCCAATCAGCATGCTTCCCAACAAAAGAATCTGTGCACCTTCCGTGAAGGATTCCTTCAACACGGCGGACATGGATGCATTGTTTTCAAGGCCGGTCTTGCCGGAAGACGCGGCTGCGGGCTTTGGCGTGAGCGCATAGGTTTCACCAAAGACAGGGTCACCACCGGTGTTCGGCAGCCTGCGGCGAATCGTGTTGGCCATCAGCACCGCAAAGATGATGGCGGGTGACTCCATTAAGGCCATGGCTGCTGCCATATGGCCGCCGTAATCAATGCCCTGCTTTTCAAGAAACTGGGTGGCGGTGATGAAAGTCACCGCGCTCACCGAGCCATAGGTGGCGGCAATAGCCGCCGCATCAAAGCCATTGACCATTCGCTTGATCACCGCAAAGCCCACCACCGGAATGATGATGGCCAGACCCACCGCAAGCGAAAGATCAAGCCAGACCTCTGCCGTGAAGCCGCTTTGCGCAAGAGCAAAGCCGCCCTTCAGGCCAAGGGCCATCAACAGGTAAAGCGAAAGAAAACGGGCGATGGGAACAGGAATTTCAAGGCTTGATTTCATCAAGCCAGCGGCGATCCCCACCACGAAAAAGAGGATGCTGGGATCGAATAGGGGGCCAAGACTCATAGCCCCGAATTCTACCTGTTAGCCTGCCTTGTAAAAGGGATAGTCGGTGTAGCCCTTGGCGTCACCGCCATAAAAGGTGGTGGAGTCGGGTTCATTCAATGGATAGCCATTCTGAAACCGCGAGACCAGATCTGGGTTGGCAAGAAACGGCACACCAAAGGCCACCAGATCGGCCGTGCCATTGGCCACGGCGGCTTCGGCAAGTTCTTTGGTATAGCCATTGTTGGCAATGGTGGCCATACCACCTGCCGACTGAAACGCATGTTCAAGCGCCTGGAAATCAATCTTCGGGCCTGCGTCACGCGAACCAGCCGTCTGCCCTTCAATCACGTGCAGGTAACCCAGACCCCGCTCACCCAGCGACTTGGCAACATAAGCAAAAAGAGGCTGAGGATTGCTGTCTTCAATGTCGTTGAAATCAGAAGCCGGTGAAATTCGTGAGCCCACACGCGAAGCGGGGTACACCTGACAGACCGCATCAATCACTTCCAGCAAGAACCGCGCACGATTTTCAATCGACCCGCCATAAGCATCCGTGCGTTGATTGGTTTTGTCACGCAGAAACTGATCCAGCAGATAGCCGTTGGCGCCATGCACCTCGATCATGTCAAAGCCCGCCCGCTTGGCGTTGCGTGCGGCTTCTTGATAGGTGGCCACCAGCGCCTTGATTTCTTCTAGCGTCAATGCGCGCGGCATCGAGACATCATCAAAGCCCGTGGGAATGTAGACCTTGGCGTTGGCACGAATGGCGGAAGGCGCCACGGGCGCTTCGTTTTTGGGCTGGAAATAGGTGTGTGAAATTCGGCCCACGTGCCAAAGCTGCAGGCATATTTTCCCGCCCTTGGCGTGCACGGCATCCACCACTTTTTTCCAGCCAGCCACCTGACCTTCGGAATAGATTCCTGGGGTGCAGATATAGCCCTGGCCCTGCTGACAGACCTGGGTGGCCTCGGCAATGATCAGGCCTGCCGAGGCACGCTGTTCGTAATAAGTGACCATCAAATCGGTGGGTTCGAACTTTTCGTTGGCGCGGCTGCGCGTCAGCGGCGCCATCACCATCCGGTTTTGCAGGGTTAAGTCCCCCAGGGCAAAAGGCTGATAAAGAGCGTGTGGATTCACAGAAGACATGTCGACTCCAAAAGAAGGGCGAAAAAATTTTGTGGAAGCAGTTAAGAAGATTTTTGAATTAATCTAACTTGGTATTGTTACAGGTTTATCGGCCCCTTGACTGAAAGCCACCATGCACCCCTGGCCCTTAACACCACCTCTGATTCTTTTGGCCTCGCAAAGCCCGCGTCGAAAACAGCTTTTGGAATCGATGGGCTTCACGGTGATGGTTGCACCGAAAAACCCAAGCATTGACGCCGAAGCGCTTGAAGTTGTTTTACCCGGCGAAGCGCCCAAGGACTATGTACAGCGGGTGGCCGAGGTGAAGCGCGACCAGCCCCATGGCTTTCCCGAAATTGCAACGGGTTCGAACGACTTGCGGGCCGCCCAGGTGGAAGGTGAAGTGTCAACGCGGCGTATTTTGCTTGCCGCTGACACCACTGTTGAAATGGATGGGCAGATCTTGGGTAAACCGCAAACCATCGATGAGGCCGAGCTCATGCTGGAACAGCTTTCGGGAAGGGTCCATTGGGTGCATACAGCGGTGGCAGCCGGTGTTTGCATGACCGATCCTGCCCCCGGCGAAGTTCCAAACAAGGAACCAAGGCTTTTGAATAAGCGAACCATTCTGGTGTCTTCAGAAGTGAAGTTCGCGCCCCTTTCCAGTGACTGGATTCACGCCTATGTCGCCAGCGGCGAGCCCATGGACAAGGCGGGCGCCTATGGCATTCAGGGCATTGCGGGAAGTATGATTCCCAGCATTCGCGGCAGCTACAGCGCCATCATGGGCTTGCCTCTTTACGAAACACAGCAGCTTATTTTGGAACTTCACCATGGATAACCAGGCGCTGATTGAACTCATTGACCAACTGACGCCTTATCTTGTGTTGGCGTTGATTGCGCTGATGGTGCTGATTGTTTTTTCCCTTGCCAAGGAATCCAAGGGCGGGCGGATGGCTTACATCGTGCTTTCCATTGCGCTGCTGGTGGGCACCAGCGGCTGGATTGCCAAAACCATTATTCAGTTCGTGCTTGAGCTTTAGCCAACCGCGCCTGCTTGCGCCTGCGGTGTTTGCGCAGGTTGACACCCAGACGCCAGGCCAGGTTCACCCCGAAGTACGCCATCGCTGATGAAACCACCGCAAAAATAAAAAGCCCAAGAAATGTGGGTGCGCCAAGCCCAAGGATCTGGTCAAACCACCCATTGGGCTGTATTGAAAACTGGGTGGCCTGCTCGATCGAACTCTTCGAGAGTCCCGTTTTTGAATCACCAATGACGAGTGCGCCCACCTGATAGGCCAGGAAATAAATGGGTGCAAAGGTGAAAGGGTTGGTGACCAGCGTACTCACCGCGGCAATGGCCAGATTAGCGCGCAAGAACACGGCCACAATCGCTGCGGCAGGAATTTGCGCCACGGGAATGAGAAAACCAAAAAAAAGGCCAACGGCTAAGCCAATGGCAATGCTTCGGCGGCTGATGTGCCAAAGGTCTGGATGAAGCAGTGTGGGGCCCAAAAAGCGCAGCATCTTGTTGTCCGCGATTTTGTCGCGGTCTGGCAGCAGCTTCTTAACGAAATGTTTGGCCATGAGCCTTTGGGTTTGGATAACAGGGGGTGTTCAAAGCCCGATAAGCATAGCGCAGACTTCTTTCGAAAGGGGGTGGAAAGCCGCTAAAGTAGCGGGCATGAGCACACTGAACACGGAAATCATTGGTCTGGTCGCGGCGACGCTCACCACCGCCGCCTTCGTTCCCCAGGCCCTGCATTCCCTGCGCACCCGAAACCTTGAGGGGGTGTCGCTGGGCATGTACGCCACCTTCACCCTGGGGGTGCTGCTTTGGCTGATCTACGGGGTTCGGATTGGCTCCGTTCCCGTGATCGCCGCCAACCTGGTCACTTTATTTTTAGCCGGGATGATTCTGGTGCTAAAGATTCGCCATAAGGCGCCTGCCGCTGCGCCCAAAACCATCAAATCCCAAACTGGGCACCCACCCCCAAAAGAGTAGCCACACCAAGCGCGGCAAAGATTGCGGCCGCAATGCCATGCACCAGCCGCATGGGAATTTTCCCGGCTAACTTTTCTCCGGCGAAAACAGCAGGCACGTCTGCAATCAACATACCCAGGGTGGTGCCCGCCACCACCAGTAATGCGTCTGCGTAATGCGCAGCCATGGCCACCGTGGCCACCTGGGTTTTGTCGCCCATCTCGGCCAGAAAAAACGTGATGAGCGTGGCGCCAAACACACCAAAGCGTTTGGCAATTTGCGTTTCTTCCTCTTCAATCTTGTCGGGAATCAATGTCCATATCGCCATGCCAATAAAAGACGCGCCAAGAATCCAACGCAGAAGTTCTGGGCTGAGTGTCTGGGTGATCCAGGCGCCCAGTGCGCCAGCAATTCCATGGTTCACCAGAGTGGCCACCAGGATGCCCATGATGATGGGCAGGGGCTTTTTAAAGCGTGCGGCAAGCAAGAACGCAAGAAGCTGGGTTTTGTCGCCCACTTCGGCCAGGGCAACCACTCCCGTTGAGACGAAAAACGATTCCATCTCCAGATTATCCGGGTAAATTCCTTTGGGGGTGCTGAGGGGCGCCAAGGAGTGCCAACCGGTAGCGTTCCTGTCATAGTTAAGACTGTTTTCACAAGGGAAGATGAACCATGAGTGCGCTTTCTGGGCTTCGCGTGATTGAACTTGGCCAGCTGATTGCCAGCCCTTTTGCGGCCAAAACCCTGGGTGATTTTGGCGCCAAGGTGATCAAGATCGAGCCCCCTGAAAAAGGTGACCCACTGCGAGGGTGGCGTCTTTTAAAAGACGGAACATCGGTCTGGTGGCAGGTGCAATCGCGCAATAAACGTTCGGTCGCGCTGGATTTAAAGACGCCTGAGGCGCAAGACATTGTGAAAAAGCTGGTGTCCGAAGCCGATGTCTTGATTGAGAACTTTCGGCCGGGCGCCATGGAAGGTTGGGGGCTGGGTCCGGACGATCTTCTCGCCATTAACCCAAGGCTGATCATGCTTCGCATCAGCGGCTACGGACAGACCGGCCCTTACCGGGACAAGGCTGGTTTCGGTGTGGTGGCTGAAGCGATGAGCGGACTCCGACACCTGACCGCGGAACCAGGCCGTGTACCCGTGCGTGTGGGCGTGAGCATTGGCGACACCCTGGCCTCGCTGCATGGGGTGATTGGAATTCTGATGGCCGTGATTGAGCGCAATCGGAGTGGTCAAGGTCAGGTCATTGATGTGGCGCTTTATGAGGCGGTGTTTAACTGCATGGAAAGCCTGCTTCCTGAATACAGCGCCTTTGGCGTGGTGCGCGAACCTGCGGGAAGTGCCCTGCCCGGTATTGCACCAACGAATGCCTATCGCTGTGCTGATGGCTATGTCTTAGTGGCCGGCAATGGCGACAGCATTTTTAAGCGCCTCATGAATTCGATTGGTCGTCATGATTTGGCGGAAGACGCTGAACTGGCCAGCAATGCGGGGCGTGTGAAACGCGTTGAAGAACTTGATGCTGCCATTGGGGCCTGGACGCAAAGCCGCACGGTAGAGGCCGTGCTGGATGTACTGGATGCTGCCGGGGTTCCTGCGGGGCGAATTTATACGGTGGCGGACATCGCCGCAGACCCCCACTACCAAGCACGCGGCATGATTCAAGAGATTACTCTTGACGACGGCAGCTCTCTGGCCGTACCGGGAATTGTTCCCAAGCTTTCCCGCACCCCGGGTGGGCACCGCAGAAACGCGCCGTCACTCGGGCAAGACACCGATCAGGTATTAAAAGAAATTGGCATTAGCGAAGACCAGATTCAAGCCCTTCGAAGCAAAGGAATCATCGCATGACAAGAATTTATTTCAATGACGTGGTCACCCGAGACGGCTTTCAAAGCGAGCCCAGCTTCATACCCACATCGAAGAAAATTGAGCTCATCAACGCGCTGGCCCACTGCGGTTTTGCCAAGATCGAAGCCACGTCCTTCACCTCGCCCAAGGCCATTCCCATGCTGAGTGACGCTGCTGAAGTCATGGCCGGCATTGAGCGTGTTGCGGGGGTGGAGTACACCGTGCTTGTGCCCAATTTAAAAGGTGCAGAACGGGCCATGGCCGCCAAGGCGGACGAACTGAATCTGGTCATGTCGGTTTCGGAAACCCACAACATGTCCAACCTTCGCATGACCCGAGATCAAAGCTTGGAGGCACTGACAGAGGTTATTCGTTTTGTTGACGGGCGCACTCCCATCAATGTTTCTTTGTCGACAAGCTTTGGCTGCCCCATGGAAGGCGATGTCCCTGTTGGGGAAGTCATTCGTTTCGCCAAAGCCTTTGCTGCTTTGGGTGTGCGTGGCCTAACCATCTGTGACACCACCGGCATGGCCAACCCCCGTCAGGTTTCGGAACTGATTGACACCCTGCGCCAGGCGCTTGACGCGGAATCTCTCACCACAGAACTCACCCTGCATTTCCACAACACCCGAGGCATGGGGCTTGCCAATGTGTTGGCGGCGTTACAAAGCGGTATTGTTCGCTTTGATGGGTCTCTTGGGGGGTTGGGAGGCTGCCCCTATGCCCCTGGGGCGACAGGAAATATCTCAAGCGAAGACGCGATTCACATGCTGGAAAGCATGGGCTATGACACCGGCATCAACCTTCCACGGCTGATTGAATTGGCACGCGCTCTTCCAGGTATCGTTGGCCATGATGTGCCTGGCCAAGTGGCCAAGGCTGGGCGCAGCTGCGATCTTCACCCGAAGGTGGTTCAATCAATTTAAGAATTCATTAATCACGAGGCTTTATGAAGACTCAGACATCTCATCTGCTGCGTATTTTCTTGGCCGGTCTGCTCGCCGCCCTACCCCTCATTGCCACCGCGGCGTTGCTTTATTTTGTGGTGCGCCTTGTGCTGGATTGGCTGGGACCCAACAGTTTGTTTGGAAACCTGATGGGGTCTCTCGGCTTGGGCGTGGCGGGCGCCGAATGGGTGGGTTATCTCATGGGGCTTGCCGTGGTGGTAGCCATTCTTTTGGGTCTGGGCCTGGCGGTTGAAAAGGGTCTGCAGCGCTGGTTTAACTCACTCGTGGATGGTCTGGTTCGCCGCATTCCTGTGGTGCGTACGGTCTATGACACCATCAAAAACTTCGTGGATCTGTTGTCCAAGCGTGACAAAGACCAGATGAATGCCATGCAGGCGGTGTGGGTGCATTTCGGTGGGCCTGGCGGCGCCTCTGCACTGGCCTTGCTTTCATCGCCGCAGTCGGTGATGGTCAACGATGTGGAATGCCTGGCCGTGATTATTCCCACGGCACCCGTGCCCATCGGTGGCGGCCTGCTTTATGTGCCGAAGCACTGGGTCACCGCCAGCGATCTTGGTATGGACGCAGTGACCAGCATCTATGTCTCGATGGGAATGACGTCGCCTCAGTTTGTGAAGAAAGCCTAGCCCAATGAGGCCAAGAATTCTTTAACGGACGGGTCGATTCAGAAATTCCACCGTAGACTGGCCTGCAGATAACGGTGGCGATAGTCCGCGCTCTGGGCATTGGCGCTGTCGCCGTATCCCGCCCGAATATCAAAACCGATATTTCTCCGAACTGGCGAGGAAATCAAGACTTCAACAAGCTTGGTCTGAGTCGATGCCTCGGTGCTGACGGTCTGACGACCAACCCCGCCGATGAGGTACCACATCCAGCCTTCAACGCGGCGACGAAGACTTAAAAGCAACATCTGCTCCTGATAACGGTCAGGACTGAAGTAATTGGTGCTGATGTCGTCGGTTTGGAAACGTCGGTAACGCCAGTGAGCCGCAATGCCAAGATCTGGGAACACGTCATAAATGGCGCGGACACGTTGGTGATGACGTTGGTTGTGATCCGAAAACTCTTCTTGGCCCAGCAACCCAATGAGCAGTAAACGTTTTGTTACCTGAAATTCGATGCCAAGGTTAAACCCCGTTGCATCCACCGACTCTTGAATACCACGCTCCGACTCAACCCAGTCCTTTGACAGCGACGCATTCACTACAACACGATCACTCACTGAAGTGCTGAAGGCGAGCTCGCCAAGGGTGGTTTCATCACCCGCCACTTGACTTCGACCAAGAACCAGCTGAACGCCGTGACCGGTATTGGGATCAAGAAGATCGAATGTCAGGTCCAATCGCTGGCCGCTCTCATTCCATGCGTCCGCGTCGTATTGCAGACTCGTGAAGCGAATACCCATCAAACCCTGACCAGGCCCCGGCTTGTAGCCAACCCCCATGGAGTAGCGGCCGATTTCAAAATGATCGTTGTCACTCGAGGCGAACACCGAAGGGCTTACGATCCATGTAGGGGGTTGATCCTCTTTGGGCTCTCTGGGCTCTCTGGACTCTTTGCCCTCTAAAGCCTGGGCCGGCAGGCTTAAAAGATGAATGGCCGCCAACAGAAGCATGGATGCGACCGATTGGATGCCTCTTTGCATCGGAAACTTCATTTGGTTCCCCAGACTTTCTTCTGGCCGAAAAATTCACTCAGGTATCCCAGCACAGCAGCTGGCTGCAGGATCAAGGCATAGGGCAAAAGGTAAAACACAAAGCCGCCGAAATTCTGGCGCACATGCAGCCCTTGGCTGTGGAACATCTTGGATGCCGCTCGGTACATGAACCCATTGATTAAAAGTGCCATTGGAATAAGGCTCAACGTCATGGGGCCGACCAGCCAATAATGGCCGAACAACGCCATGATCAAACCCGGAATAAATCCAAACGTGAAGGCGATGTCCATGAACGGGAAAAGAACATCCCACCAGATAAAGAAGGTGGTCTGTCGGGGCGCGATCAGCACACGGGGATTGGCCTTGAACGCCTCAATCATCCCCCTGGCCCAACGCTGTCGCTGACGTACAAAAGAGACGAGAGTCTCTGGAACTCGTGTAAAGGCTATAGCGTCTTCGCAATAGCCAATCCGATACCCTCTCTTTAAAAGATTCCAAGTAAGAACAATGTCTTCGCCAATATTGTCTGGCCAGCCGCCCACCTCTTGAAGTGCGGATCGCTCATAGATCGAAAATGCACCCTGGGCCACCAGCGTTCCCTGGTAAAGGGATTGAACCCGCTTGACCGTCGCAATGCCGTGAAAGTATTCCCACTCTTGTGCGGCGGTGATCCAGTTGTGTCGTGAGTTTCGGACCATCGTTGCCCCAGCAACCGCACGGGTTGTCTCCGGGTCACTTCTTAGGCGCTCAACAATTCGAATCAACGCCTCTCTGTAGAGAAACGAGTCAGCGTCTAGGGTGACAATTAATTCATGACTCGACGCACGCAACCCAGCATTCAACGCCTGTGCCTTGCCCATGTTCATCGGTTGATTCATCAGCCTTACGTGCGGGTAAGACGCCATGAACTGCTGAACCACCTGAGCGGTAGCGTCGGACGATCCGTCGTTAATCACGATCACCTCGATCAAGCCCGGGTAATCCTGTCGCTGGATGCTGGTGAGAGTGTCCTGGATGTTGTCTGATTCGTTGTAAGCCGCGATAAGAACACTGATGGGCGGATAGTCTTGAAGATGTTTTCTGACAGGACGACGGTCCAGCAACAGGCTTGAATACATGAACGCATTCATAAAGCCCGGAACGATGGCAATAAACACAATGAGATACACCGCCAGGAACCCGCCCACCGACGAGGTGAGCGTGTCAACCCAGAACGTCGCAGCCCAAATGGAGAAAGCCGACCAGGCCAAAGCAAACGCCAGGGCGATGCCGAATTTTGAGTGAACCGAGACATACATGGGTAGGTCTCGACCGGGAATTAGGCTAAACCGACCCGTACGGGCTGGATCTGAAGTTCAGGAAACTCATAGGCTTCTTGCTGAAACAATCGAAGACAAGAATCCACGATCTTGCTGTCATAGAGCGTGTTACGCCCGGCATCGATGGTGGACAACGCGGCCTTTCGACCAGCCACCTGACGATAAGGGCGGTTGCTGGACATGGCCTCGACGGTGTCGGCCACGGCAATGATTTTTGCTTCCAGAAGAATTTCTTGGGATGTCAGGCCCCGCGGGTAGCCACTGCCGTCTTCCCTTTCGTGATGCTGCAAGACAATCTCGGCCACGGGCCACGGAAACGGTATCCCCTTTAAGACCTCATACCCTGTGGTGACATGCTCGCGCAGAAGGCCAATCTCGTGCGTATTCAAAGGGGTGGGCTTTGTGAGTATCTCGGCGGGAATTACAAACTTACCAATGTCGTGCACCAAGGCGCTTAGTTTTAATCCCTCAAGGGCGGACGAACTCAGCCCCAACGTCGCGCCAATGCGCACAGACAAGTCAGCGACGTTGGATTGATGATGTCGAGTGTATGGGTCGCGAGCACCAATGAGATTGGTCAACGACTGAATGGACTGCTCATAGCTTTCGCGAACAAGCTTTTGATACCTCTGGGCACGTTCCTCGGCTGTGACGCGACCCGAGATGTCACGGATATTGCACTGAATAACCTTTTCTTCTTCAACATCATAAGCATTGCAGACAAACTCGGAATGAACGATGTCGCCGTTTTTCTTACGCAAAGGAAGGTTTTCATAGCGGATATAGCCCACGGTCTGCAGTGCCGCGACTGCGTTTTTTGAGGCCTCAATATCCACAATGGCGCCAATCTGCCAAAGCTCTTTACCGATAAGCTCATCTTTGTCATAGCCTAGGAGCTGCGTAAGAAATGGATTCACGTCTTCGATCCTGGCGGTGTCGAAGTTCAGGATCAGGATTCCATCCTGCGCGGCCTCGAAAAGCCGCCGATAACGTGACTCTGATTTGACGAGCGCCGCCTCTACCCCTAAACGGATCTTGGCCATAGGCGGCTAAGCCTTACCCTGAAAATTACGCAGAGACTCAGCCGCGAGGTTGGATATCTTGACGGCTTCGGAAGCAGAGGCTGAAGCATTCTTTGACGCTTGAGCTGCTTCTGCCGAGACCTTCAACAAAGCCTCCTCTGCCTGATGGGCGACGGCCGCTGCTGCTGCCGCAGCCGCGGATGCTGCCGCAGCAGCCGATTCAATGGCGGCGAGGGCAGCTGCTTCTGCCGCAGCCGCTGCGGTTTCAACAATTGGACGCAGGGATTCGGAGGCTGCAAG
>CAYWPQ010000026.1:16454-18106 GCA_964460315.1 uncultured Bordetella sp.
CTGCCGCAGCCGCTGCGGTTTCAACAATTGGACGCAGGGATTCGGAGGCTGCAAGCTGCGTCGCTTTCAAGGCATTGGCGGCTGCAACCCGTGAGTTTTCCGCAGATATCGCTGCGCGCTTCGCAGATTCACTGGCTTGTTGAGTGAGCGTGCCAAGGGCGGCGAGCGATTTTGCATAGCTCTCACTCATGCCACGATAGCTGAGTCGAAGTTCGTCGAATTCGGACTCAAGAGACTTGAGCCGCAAAAGAACTTCGTCTAACGATGTGTTCACGGGGCCCTTTTCAGTGTGGCTTGTGATGCTAAGAAGCTCAACATCAACGAGAACCACTTTACTCTCTTTCAAGATAACACCGCACGAAAAAACCTGGTTTCTATCAAAAATTGCTGTTTTTTATGAAAAATTCCGGGCAAACTCGCCCCAAGCAAGCAGCCTCCCGAACAATAAGAAAGAGGTGCGGTGTTGTCGACAGCCCCCCGAGAGTCAATCTCTCCCGAACTCATCGAACAACTGAGTATTGAAGTGGCTCGACTTCGTCATGAGATTAGGCAAGAAAAGTATTCCAATCTAATTGACCGACCTAACTACGACCAACTTCGTCAGCGGCTGATCGTCAAGTTAAAGCAAATCGACGAGCTCGAGGACCGTCTGCTCAATCTTGAAGAACACTCAAGACAGGCCAATTCCGAGCTTACTGCGCTGCGCAAGCAATCCGCGTTAGGGATGGAGAACCTGGAGCATGCGAACCTGCACCTCAAAAGAGTGAGTCAGATTGCGTTTCATGACGCCCTGACCGGATTAGCCAACCGACGTTTATTCGACCGACGGCTTCGTCTTTGGCTTGCGAACAGCAAACAGACACCCCATCTTTTCTCGGCACTTATTTATCTCGATATTGATCGATTCAGTTCAGTGAATGACCTCTGGGGGCATGGTGCGGGTGACACCCTGCTCAGACTTTTTGCTGGCCGTCTTCAGTCCAACGCCCGAGACTCCGACACGATTGCGAGACTTGGCGGTGACGAATTCTGCATCCTTTTGACCAATATCGCCACGACCGAGCACGAGGCCCACCAGTGCGCAGCAGCCATTGCGGAAAAGCTTCGTGCCCTGTTGACCGCCCCTTATGCCATGCGGGTTCTAACGACCGAACGAGCGCAACGCGAGATCATTCACGAGGCAGCGGTCAGCCTGGGGGTGGTTGTGTTTAGCGGCAATTCGACCAACGCACCAACTCTATTGGATCAGGCTGACCAGGCCATGTACTGTGCCAAGCAGCAAGGGGGGAACCGGGTTTCTTTTTATGTTTCCTCCGATCACGAAAACGGGGTTATGCGGGGGGCAATTGAAAGGCGTGATCCATCGACGTAGTCAGAGAAGTGGCTTGGGTGACACAGGATTCTGGGGCTATGACAGGCTCTGAAATAGAATATAAGTTGGTTGTTTCCCCACAAAGAACAAAAGAGCTCGCGATGCGATTTCTCTCGCTTTTTAGGACCACCCCAGTCGTCGCTTTACTGCTTTTGCCCCTGCATCTGCTCGCCGCCGAGGTTCATATTGCGGTGGCCGCCAATTTCACGGCGCCGATGAAGGTGATGGCCCAGGCCTTTGAAAAAGAGACTGGGCATCGGACGAAGGTGTCTTACGGCGC
>CAYWPQ010000026.1:18206-20148 GCA_964460315.1 uncultured Bordetella sp.
GCCAACCCCAAGCTTGCGCCCTATGGGGCCGCGGCCATGCAGGTGATTGAATCGCTTGGTCTTACCGCTGCCATCGCACCCAAGCTTGTAGAAGGAAGTCATATTGGTCAGGCCTATCAATTCGTTTCATCAGGCAATGCACCACTAGGGTTTGTCGCCCTTTCACAGGTGATGGTGAACGGAAAGATCACAGCCGGTTCGGGCTGGGTAATCCCCGCAAACCTGCATTCACCCATCCGGCAAAATGCAGTTTTGCTTCGCACGGGCGCAAACAATGCCGCCGCGAAAGCTTTTCTCAATTTCTTGCAAACTGATCAAGCCAAGGCCGTGATACGGTCTTTCGGTTACGAGTAACAGTTAAATGGCCACGCAATGACCGCAGAAATGACCAGTGAAATCATTACCCAAGACGGCTGGCAGGCGATTGGGCTGACACTTCAGCTGGCGGCGTTGACCACCCTTTTCCTGCTTGTCATCGCCACACCCCTGGCCTGGTGGCTTTCCCAAACCCATTCCAAATGGCGCAAGCCCATTGGCGCCCTGGTGATGCTTCCGCTGGTGCTGCCACCCACCGTTCTTGGCTTTTACATTCTGGTGCTGCTTGGCCCACAAGGCTGGGTTGGACAGCTGACCGAATTTCTAGGTGTTGGGCTTTTGTCGTTTTCATTCACGGGGCTTCTGATTGGGTCCATCATCTTCTCGCTGCCCTTTGCGGTGCAGCCCATTCAATACGCCTTTGAAGGCATGGGCAAACGGCCGTTGGAGGTTGCGGCAACACTGGGTGCGAAACCCCTGGACGCATTCTTCACAGTGGCGCTGCCCCTTGCCAAGCCTGGGCTTCTTACCGCTGCAGTGCTGACCTTCGCCCACACCATGGGCGAGTTCGGTGTGGTGTTGATGATTGGAGGCAACATTCCTGGCGAAACGCGTGTGGTGTCCACCCAGATTTTTGGCCATGTCGAAGCCATGGAATACACCCAGGCCCATTGGCTTTCTGCGGGAATGCTGATCTTTTCGTTTGTGGTGCTGATTGCGCTTTCGTTCCTGAAAAAGCGCGCTGATCGGGTGATGCCATGAACCGTGGCCAAGCGCTTCGTCTTAACCTTTCGTTAAAACGGCAGGCCTTTGCCCTGCGGGTGGACCTTACCCTACCGACACAGGGAATTACAGTGATCTTCGGCCCGTCCGGCTCGGGCAAAACCACCCTGCTGCGTTGCGTGGCTGGGCTAGAACCATGCGATGGGTTGATTGCACTTGGCCACGACACCTGGCAAGACAGCAACCAGCGCCTGATGTGGCCCACCTGGCAGCGCCGAATTGGCTATGTCTTTCAAGAGGCTAGCCTTTTCGAGCACATGAATGTTGCCGATAATCTGCTTTATGGCTTGCGTCGTGTTGACCAAAAGGCGGGAATTCAAGACCTTCAGTCCACCATTGATCTTTTAGGCATTCAGGCACTTTTAAAACGAGCGGTGGCAACGTTGTCTGGCGGTGAGCGCCAGCGTGTGGCCATTGCACGTGCCGTGGCGGCAAAGCCAAAGCTTTTGTTACTGGACGAGCCACTGGCCTCTTTGGACCATGCACGGCGGGATGAAGTCTTGCCCTGGCTTGAAAAACTTCGTGATGAATTGCAGCTGCCCATGCTGTATGTCACCCATTCCAAAGACGAGATGACGCGCCTGGCTAATCAGGTGGTCACTCTGGATCAGGGGTTGGTGACTTCGTGCGGGTCGGTTTCGGAATTTAAAAGCGCAGAAACCACCAGCCGCTTAAGGGGCGTGGTGGAATCCATGCAATTAGACGCAGAAAAGAATCAAATCGTTGCGCGTGTTCGGTGCGGAGAAGATTGCATTGAACACCGAATGTCCGCCGCCGATGCGGCCCGGCTTAACCTTCAAACCGGTGATTCGGTTTGGTTTGAGGTTAAGCCGGTAGGTCTCGT
>CAYWPQ010000027.1:0-7339 GCA_964460315.1 uncultured Bordetella sp.
ATTTCCACGAATGCACCGTAGTCGGTGATGTTGGTGACCTTGCCGAACATGCGGGTGCTCTGGGGATAGCGACGTCCAATGCCATCCCAGGGGTCATCACCAAGCTGCTTCACGCCAAGTGAGACGCGGTTCTTGTCCACGTCGTAGCGCAAAACACGAGCGGTAACTTCCTGACCCACGGTGAGCACTTCGGAAGGATGACGAACACGACGCCAGGCCATGTCGGTGATGTGCAAGAGGCCATCGATGCCGCCAAGGTCAACGAATGCGCCGTAGTCAGTGATGTTCTTCACCACGCCGGTGACGGTGGAGCCCTCTTTCAGGTTTTCCATCAGCTTGGCACGGTCTTCGCCCATCGAGGCTTCGACGATGGCACGACGCGACAACACGACGTTGTTGCGCTTGCGATCCAGTTTGATCACTTTGAAGTCAAGCGTCTTGCCTTCAATGTGCGAGGTGTCTTTGATGGGGCGAGTGTCCACCAAGGAGCCCGGCAGAAACGCGCGGATGCCATTGGTCATCACAGTTAATCCGCCCTTGACCTTGCCAGTGACGGTACCAATGACGATCTCGCCATTTTCCAGAGCCTGCTCAAGGCTGACCCATGCGGCCAAGCGCTTGGCGCGGTCACGCGAGAGGCGGGTTTCGCCACGGCCATCTTCCAAGGCTTCGATGGCCACGGAGACGAAATCGCCTTCCTTGACATCGACCTGACCTTGGTCGTTAAAGAATTCTTCAAGAGGAATAAAACTTTCGGATTTCAAGCCGGCATTGACCACCACGTGGTTCTGGTCGATGCGCACCACCTCGGCGGTGATGACCTCGCCTGCGCGCATTTCCTGGCGGGCGATGGATTCTGCAAACATGGCAGCAAAGGAATCGGGAGCAGCGTTTTTGGCGATTTCGCCAAGTTGGTTAAGTTGTTGGGACATTAAGAAAAAGTTTCCGACATGAAGTCATAAAGCACACCATTCGCAGGCCCAGAAAGAGCGCCCGGTCACAGCGGAGTTAAATTCAGTGCAGCTAGGAGATATTGCCGGTCAGGCGAACGGATTCCGAACGCCAAGCATTAACGACTGCCTGCACCACCTGGTCAATCGAGAGCGTGGTGGAATCAATCACCATCGCCCCCTGCGCTGGTTTCAAGGGAGCGACCGCGCGGGAGGCATCCCGTGCATCTCGCGCCTCCAAATCGGCGGAAAGACTGTCGAGGTTACAAGAAAAACCCTTATCAATCAATTGCTTGTAGCGTCTTTCGGCTCTCGCGCGGGCGCTGGCGGTAAGAAAAATCTTCAGTCGGGCTTTGGGAAAAACCACAGTCCCCATGTCACGTCCATCGGCCACAAGGCCAGGAAGCCTTGCGAAATCCCGCTGGCGAAGCAGCAAAGATCGGCGAACAGCTGGCAAAACTGCTATTTTTGAGGCTAAAACACCGATATCTTCAGCACGAATGGCTTCCGAGACATTCACGCCATCCAGAAGAATGGTCTGTCCCAGAAACTCAAGATCCATCGCGGTAGCCAGTGAGGCCAAGGCCTGCTCGTGATCTTGCGCAACACCCTCCATCTTGGCGGCAAGCGCCGTGATTCGATAAAGGGCGCCGCTATCCAGATAGCCAAAACCCAAAGCTTCCGCCACCAGGCTGGCAATCGTGCCCTTCCCGGAAGCCGTTGGGCCATCGATGGCCAGCACCGGCACCGCCTGGGAACAGAGATCCGAGAAAACTTCGAAGTAAGTGGGAAAGGTTTTCGCCACGCAGCCGGGATCAAGAATCTTCACGGTGGCATTGCCAAAACTTGCCAGGGAAAAACTCATGGCCACACGATGGTCGTCGTAGGTGTCGATGGATGCGGGGGTCAGCGCCTGAGGGGGGTCGATACGAATCCAGTCGTCACCGAAATCCACCTTCGCACCAAGCTTTCGGCATTCCGTGGCCATGGCCAGAATTCGGTCGGTCTCTTTCACGCGCCATGAGCCAATGTTTCGAAGTGTGGTGGGACCTTCGGCGAAGAGTGCACAGACCACAAGGGTCATGGCGGCGTCGGGAATGGCGTTGCAGTCAAGGTCCACACCCTTGAGTGGCCCCTTGCTTGGATCAAACGACGACTCAATCCAGTTGGGCCCCCATGTGATGGTCGCGCCCATTTTGGCCAAAGCATCAGCGAAACGAACGTCACCCTGCACGCTCTCAGAACCGGCACCCACCACCCTGACCGGGCCGTGACCCAAAAGACCCGCAGCAAGAAAATAAGAAGCGGATGAGGCGTCGCCCTCCACCTCAAGCATTCCCGGTGATTCAAGGGTCTGAGGCTGCACCTCGTAACCGATGGATGCACCCGAAAGCTCATTCACCACGACACCAAAATGCTTTAACACCGACCGGGTGATGGCCACATAGGGCTTGCTGATCAGCTCACCTTCAACCTCAAGCCGAAGCGGCCGCTGCCACTGACTGGCCAGCATGGGCGCTGCCTGCATCAGCCCGGTAAGAAATTGGCTGGAGGTGCTGCCCTTCACCTTCATGGCGGATTTCACATCAAGCTGAACCCCATGAATGCGCAGGGGCGGGAAACCGTCCTGACCCATGTAGTCAATCTTGGCGCCAAGCGCGCGAAGCCCGTCCACGAGATCGCCAATGGGCCGCTCATACATGCGCGGCACACCGGAAATTTCGACGCAGCCGCCGGAGACCGACATCGAGGCCACCAAGGCTGGCACCAGCGTTCGGATAGAAAGCCCTGAATTGCCAATAAAGAGCTTGAGTGGGGCCGATGCAGTTCCTGAATTTGGAAACATGCCCGCCACACCATGAATGCGGGTGAAGGAACTCACCTCAATCTTCACGCCAAGCTTTTGCAGTGAATCAATCATCACGGCGGTGTCGTCGGAATCCAGAAGGCCATGAAGATCGGTGGTGCCCCTGGCCAGCGCCGCAAGCAGCAGCATGCGGTTGGAGATGCTCTTGCTGCCCGGAAGAATCATTTCCCCGCAGGCACCCTGTCGCGGGGTCAAGACCATCGACTCGGGGTAGATCACGTCTGCAGGCCTCGCCGCCATTGGCTGGCTTGATGAAGAAAATCAATCAACAATTCGCGGTCTGATGATTCAAGCGCCTGGCGCATCTCTTGCAGCTGCAAAGACCAATCGCCCCAGGCCTGCAGCAACGATTCACGGTTGTCTAAAAAAATATCGGCCCAGAGTTCAGGTGAAGATGCCGCGATGCGGGTGGTGTCACGAAGCCCGCCACCATGCAAAAGCTGCGCGGCCCCTGCAAGCGGTGACTGAGCAAGACTGGACGCCAAAGAAAACGCTAAGACATGCGGAAGATGGCTGATCGCCGCCAAAAGAACATCATGGTCTTCAATGGGCAGCGGGGCAGGCCTGCCGCCCAGGGCGATCCAGAATGCTTCAATCGCGTCCACCGTTTCCTGGCTGCTGGAAGCCAGGCGGCTTACCAACACACGGGCATCATGAATTAAAGCAGGGTTTGCGGCCGCGGCCCCTTGGTGTTCCGATCCCGCCATGGGATGCGACGACACGAATCGGGGAAGCAGATTCTTTAAGCTTTGATTCGCCGCTGAAATCACCCCATGTTTGGTGCTGCCAATGTCCGTAAGCCACTGCAACGGGAAGTGCTGATCCAACGCTTCCAGTTCGGCAAAGACCGAGGCATGGCTTGGCACAGGCGAGGCCACCACCACAGCCAAACCAGAAACCAAGGACGTCGACGACTTCGCCCATTGGGTGAATTCAGCAATGGATGCAAAAGCCAGATCCACATGACCGCATGACAGCGCAGTGCTGGCCTGCGCAGCATCCACCCCAATCACACAATTCGCCACACGGGCCGCTTTGGCCCCCGCCGCAATGGACGCACCCATGAACCCTGTGCCCACCACCACCAAGGTGTTGACGAAGGCTTCGGGGCGGGCTTCAGTTGGGTTCATCAGGTCGTGGTTACCGCAGGGGCTTGTTCAAAGACGACAACCCGGGCAACACCGCCTGAAGCGCGGCAATGCATTTCGCATTTTCATCGGCCGTGCCAATAGAGATGCGAAGCCACTGGGGCAGTTCATAGTTCGCCACAGGGCGTGTGATCACGCCGCGCGCGAGCAGGGCCTTGAACAACTGCATGCCCGCGTCAGGCGCAGAGCCCACCTTCACCAGCACAAAGTTGCCCCAAGAGGGCGCCACATGAAGGCCAAGCGCCTGCATGGCAGTGGTGAGCTGCATCAAACCTTCACGGTTGACACGACGCGAGCGCTCCAGAAATTCATCATCAAATAAGGCCGCCGAGGCTGCCGCCTGCGCCAGAGAATTGACATTGAAGGGCTGACGAATACGGTTGAGAAGATCAGTGATGGCCGGCTGGCTAACACCAAAGCCCACACGCAATCCGGCAAGGCCATAAGCTTTTGAAAATGAACGCGACACCAACAAGTTGGGGAATTCCGCGACCCATTCAAAGGCGTTGTAGCGGTCTTGGTCGTCCAGATATTCGGTGTAGGCTTCGTCCAAAATGACCAGCGCATGCGAAGGCATGTCCGAAATCAAGGCGCGAATTTCTTGGGCAGGAATGAAGGTGCCCGTGGGGTTGTTCGGGTTAGCAATCCAGACAATGCCGGTTCGTTCAGTCACGGCACGACGCATGCTGGAAAGGTCATGGCCAAGGTTGGAGAGCGCAGGAACCACCACGGAATTCGCACCCGTGGCCTGGGTGGCCAAGGCGTAAACCGCAAACGAATGCTGGCTGTAGATGGAATCGCGACCGGGTTGTAAAAACGCGTGGGCCGCAAGTTCAAGAATGTCATTGCTGCCATTGCCAAGGGTGACCCATTCAGCAGGCACTGAAAAACGCTTGGCAATCGCGGCCTTCAACTCAAAACCATTGCCGTCCGGGTAGCGGCCAAGATCGGCTGCAGCCTGCATCATGGCGGCTTGCGCCTTTGGGCTCATGCCCAAAGGGTTCTCATTCGAGGCCAGCTTCACAATCTGTGTCTCATCAAACCCGAATTCACGCGCAATTTCAGAAATGGGCCGGCCACCTTGGTAAGGCGCAATGCCGCGAATGTATTCCGGAGCACGGGTGCTGGGCGATGGCGTGTTACCAGCGGCGCTCTTTGCGGCAGCGGTGGAAGTGGCAGAGACGGTCATGATCGTTCGGTAAGACGGTCAAACAAGGGATAGGAGCCAAGCTCTTTGTAAAAGGCGGCACGCTCGCGAATTTCAGCCAAGGCCAGCGCCACATTGCTGTCTTTGCGGTGCCCCACAAGGTCAATGTAGAAATAGTATTCCCAGGCACCTTGGCGCGCGGGCCGCGATTCGAATCGCTTCATGGACACACCATGACGTGCCAACGGTTCAATCAGCGACACCACTGCACCCGCTTTGTCCGGCACAGAGAGAATGAGCGAAGTCTGATCCACGCCACAGGCTTCGGGGTGAAAATCGCCTAAGGCTGCAAAACGTGTTCGATTGTTAGGGTCGTCTTCAATGCGTTCAGCCACCGACTGAAGGCCGTAATGCTGGGCCGCAAGCTGACTGGCAATCGCGGCCACCGAAACATCTTTCGAAGCAAGTTCGGCCGCGTGACCATTGCTTGCCACAGGTGTTCGCACAGCTTGCGGAACATTGGCGTCCAGCCAATGCTGACATTGGGCCAGGGCCTGCGGGTGGGCCGCGATGGTTTGAATGGATTCGCGGCGGCCTTCTTTTTGCAGCAGGCTGTGATGAATGGGCAGGGAAATTTCTGCAGAAATTTTCAAAGGGGTGCGCAGCAAAATGTCGAGCGTGCGCCCCACCGTGCCTTCGGTGGAATTCTCAACGGGCAAAAGCGCGCAATCCACACTTCCCGCTTCAGCTTCGCGCACGGCCTCTTCCATAGTGGCGCAGGGCACCATGTCGACCTGATGGCCAAAGAGCGTTCGAACCGCCTGTTCGCTGTAGGTGCCTGCCGGGCCAAGATAAGACACCCGCATCACCCGCTCCAAAGCGCGGCACCCAGAAATAATTTCAAGCCAGATGGCGGCAATCGATTTCGGGGAAAGCGGCCCCTGGTTGGCCGCGATCATGCGCTCAATGATGGCCACTTCACGTTCCGGACGAAACACTGGGGCATTCACCAGATGCTTGCGTCGGCCCACCTCTTGAACAAAGCCCGCGCGCTTGGTCAGCAGTTCAATCAGCTGATCATCAATGGCGTCAATCTGGCTGCGGAAATGCTGGAGCTCTTCGGGGGTCATGCATGCTCCTTTTCGAACTCGGCAAGGTAAGCCACCAAAGCCTGCACACCCTCCATGGGCATGGCGTTGTAAAGACTTGCGCGAAGGCCGCCCACAGCCTTGTGGCCTTTCAGGTTAAGAAGATCACGCGCCTGCGCACCCTTCAGAAATGGCTCATAGAGACGATCATCCGGAAGGTAAAACGGAATGTTCATGAACGAGCGACAGCTCTTGGCCACACGCGTCTGATAAAAACCGGAGGCGTCCAGTGTGTTGTAAAGCAGGTTGGCCTTGGCCAAATTGCGCCGCCCCATTTCCTCGACGCCACCTTGCTGAATGATCCACTCCAACACCAACCCCGTCAGGTAGATGGCGTAGGTGGGTGGCGTATTGAACATGGAGTCGTTGGCAAGCACCTTGCGGTAATCAAAGACCGTGGGGCATCCCGGCCAAGGTGCCTTCACCCGCTCCTGAATCAGATGCTGATCAAGAATAAGAAAGGTCAGGCCACTGATGCCCAGGTTTTTCTGCGCACCGCCATAGGCCATCGCCATCTTGGAAATGTCCATGGGCCGCGACAAAACATGCGACGACATGTCCACCACCAGGGGGACATCGGGCGCGCCCAGCGCCTGCATGTCCGGCCACTGCCAGTATTCCACGCCGCCAATGGTCTCGTTGCCGCAGATGTGCAGGTAAGAACTGTCGGGCCGAACCTTCCACTGCGCAAATTCAGGGATGGTGGTGAACGATGGCTCCGCTGTTGCCGCAACATGGACATCGCCGTATTGCTTCGCTTCATTGATGGACTTGGTCGACCAATGGCCGGTGTTGACGTAGTCGGCCTTGCGGTTTTCGCCCAAGAGGTTCATGGGGATGATGGCATTTTGCGCGGTGGCACCACCCTGCATGAAAAGAATTTTGTAATGTTCAGGAAGCTTCAGCAGGCTGCGGAAATCGGCCATCACCTTTTCAAACAGGCCAAGGTAAACCGTACCGCGATGGGTCATCTCCATCACTGACATGCCCGAGCCCTGCCAGTTCAGCATCTCGTCAGCGGCGCGCTGCAAGACGCTTTCCGGCAGCGTGGCCGGGCCCGCCGCGAAGTTATACGGGCG
>CAYWPQ010000027.1:7439-19445 GCA_964460315.1 uncultured Bordetella sp.
GCTGCAAGACGCTTTCCGGCAGCGTGGCCGGGCCCGCCGCGAAGTTATACGGGCGATTCATCATTTCCCGAAGTGACGCCGTCCACCGAATCCTGCGCGTCAGTATCGCCTTCCGAATCAAGGTCCGCTTCGCCTTCTGGGACATCGCTTTCAGCAATGCGCTGAAGACCCGCCAGCTGACTTCCGTCATCCACCGCGATCAGCGTCACGCCCTGGGTGGCTCGGCCCATCTCGCGGACTTCGGCCACACGGGTTCGAACCAGAACACCTTTGTCGGTGATCAGCATGATCTCGTCGCTTGGGTCCACAAGAACAGCGCCCACCACCTTGCCGTTACGCTCAGAGGTTTGGATGGCAATCATGCCCTTGGTGCCTCGGCCGTGACGGGTGTATTCACCCACCGGCGTGCGCTTGCCATAGCCGTTGGCGGTTGCGGTCAGCACCGACTGGGTTTCATTCTGTGCCACCAGCATGGAGATCAATGTCTGGCCGGGCTCGAGCATCATGCCGCGAACGCCGCGTGCCTCGCGGCCCATGGCGCGGACATCGGTCTCGGCGAAACGCACGGCCTTGCCAGAATCGGAAAAGAGCATGACGTCGCATTGGCCGTCGGTAATGGCGGCGCCAATCAGGTGATCACCCTCGTCAAGGCTGACGGCGATAATGCCGCGCTTCAATGGGCGAGAAAAACTGCCAAGCGGCGTCTTCTTCACGGTGCCCAGTGCGGTGGCCATGAAGACAAACCGGTTGTCGTCGAATTCTTTGACGGGCAGCACCACAGTAATTTTTTCGCCAGCCTCCAGCGGCCAGACGTTCACCAGGGGCTTTCCGCGAGAGGTGCGGCTGCCTTGAGGAACTTCCCAGACCTTGAGCCAGTAAACGCGGCCACGATCGGAGAACGCAAGGATCATGTCGTGGGTGTTGGCAATGAAAAGCTGGTCGATCCAGTCGTCTTCTTTCGTGGCAGCCGCCTGCTTGCCTCGGCCACCGCGCCGTTGCGCGCGGTATTCCGAAAGTGGCTGGCTCTTGATGTAGCCCGAATGAGAAAGGGTGACCACCATGTCTTGTGGGGTGATCAGGTCTTCGGTTTGAAGCTCTTCAGCATTGGCCTCAATCACGCTTCGGCGGGCATCGCCGAATTCCTGAGAGATTGCCTTCAGTTCGTCGGAAATGATGGCCGTGATGCGAGCTGGCGTTGCAAGAATGTCCAGCAGATCAGCAATGCGTTCAATCACTTCTTTGTATTCCGAAACAATCTTGTCTTGCTCAAGACCTGTTAAACGCTGCAGACGCATCTGCAGAATTTCTTGCGCTTGCAGATCAGAGAGTTTGTAGCCGTCGGCCTTCAGGCCAAAGGCATGGCTCATGCCTTCGGGGCGGAAGGCTTCAGACACCGTTCGCTCGGTGGCCCGCGCCAAGAGTTCTTGCACCAGATTCGCCTGCCAGGTGCGGGACATCAATTCCTGCTTGGCCTCCACCGGAGTGGCCGAACCTTTGATGAGAGCAATCATCTCGTCCATGTTGGAAACCGCTACAGCAAGGCCTTCCAAAATGTGCCCCCGGTCGCGTGCTTTGCGCAGCTCGAACACCGTGCGGCGTGTCACCACCTCACGACGATGATCGATGAACGCCGCGATCATCTGCTTCAGATTCAGCGTGCGTGGCTGACCGTCGATCAGGGCCACCATATTCATGCCGAAGGTGTCTTGCAGCTGGGTGTTTTTGTAAAGGTTGTTCAGCACCACCTCGGGCACCTCACCACGCTTCAGTTCAATCACCACCCGCATGCCGGACTTGTCGGATTCGTCGCGAATGTCCGAGATGCCTTCGATGCGTTTCTCATTGACATGTTCGGCAATGCGCTCAAGGAGGTTGCGCTTATTCACCTGATAAGGGAGTTCGTCAATGATGATGGCCTGACGGGCGCCCTTATCGATGTCTTCGAAATGGGTTTTCGCCCGCATGACCACGCGGCCGCGGCCCGTGCGATAGCCCTCGCGAACGCCCGTAAGACCATAAATGATTCCGGCCGTTGGGAAGTCGGGTGCAGGGATGAGTTCAATGAGTTCATCCACCGTGGTTTCAGGGTTTTCCAGAACCATCAGGCAGCCAGCCACCACTTCGGTAAGGTTGTGGGGCGGAATGTTGGTGGCCATGCCCACCGCAATGCCCGAAGAGCCATTGATCAAAAGGTTGGGAATGCGGGCCGGCATGATGAGCGGCTCTTTTTCGCTGCCGTCATAGTTGGGGCCGAAATCAACGGTGTCTTTGTCCAGGTCTTCAAGAAGCGAGTGCGCAATCTTCGAGAGACGAATCTCGGTGTAACGCATGGCGGCCGCGTTGTCGCCGTCCACCGAACCGAAGTTGCCTTGGCCGTCCACCAGCATGTAGCGCAGGGAGAAATCCTGAGCCATGCGAACGATGGTGTCGTACACAGCGGAATCGCCGTGCGGGTGGTACTTACCAATAACATCGCCCACGATACGAGCTGACTTTTTATAAGCCCGATTCCAGTCGTTGTTCAGTTCGTGCATGGCGAAGAGAACACGTCGGTGAACCGGCTTTAAACCATCACGAACATCAGGAAGGGCACGACCCACAATCACGCTCATGGCGTAATCAAGGTACGAGCGACGCATCTCCTGCTCGAGGCTAATCGGCAGGGTTTCTTTGGCAAATGAAGTCATCTTGGAATTTTACCTTTTTAATGACCCTTGCCTGTGGCAAAATGGAACTTCTGAGGCCGTTGTGCGGTCAACAGAACCTCGCAAGATTGCTCGCAGTCTTAAGTCTAAAAACAGGTGGCCCAGCCGCCTTACTCGCAAGGGGAAATCGATGTTCAAAACTTCATTCGCAAGCCTTTTTTCAGCGGCGCTGATCTCTGCTGCCGCAATCGTGGCAGTTCCCAGCCAGGCCCTGGCTCAAGCCCAGCCCAATGGCTATGTGCAGTCCTCGGGCGGAACCGTGAAAAGCGGCTTTGGTCTTTGCTGGAGAACCGGCTACTGGACTCCTCAGATGGCCACTGCCGAGTGCGACCCAGATCTCGTCGGCAAGGCTCCTGCCGCCAAGCCGGGCACGCCTCCCGCACCGACCGTGGGCAAGGTTTCCCTCAAAGCAGACACCCTCTTTGATTTCGACAAATCGGTTGTGAAGCCCGAAGGCAAAAAAGTGCTGGACGGCCTTGCCGCTCAAGCCAAAGGCATGAACCTTGAAGTCATCATCGCCGTCGGCCACACCGACTCCAAAGGTTCTGACGCCTACAACCAGCGCCTGTCCGAGCGGCGCGCAGCCGCTGTCCAGGCCTACCTCGTTAGCCAGGGTATTCCCGCATCGAAGATTGTCACCCGCGGCTACGGTGAGTCTCGCCCCATCGCCTACAACACCACTGAGGAAGGCCGCGCCAAGAACCGCCGCGTCGAAATCGAAGTGGTCGGGACCAAGAAGTAACGGTTTCGAAACCTCCAGGAGCGTCAACCGGCGCTTTCATGGGAAAAGGGGGCTTCAAGCCCCCTTTTTTATTGACCACATCCAAGACTCGCCACCCAGGCGCGCGGGCACTACCCCACCACCCCCAAAACCCTGATTCAAATGAGAAAAGGGGGCAGGCTTTTCCTTTATCCTCTCGCCCTATGAGTACACCGAATGTCGACCCCGCGGAACTAGAAAAATTTAGCGCCCTAGCCTCTCGCTGGTGGGACCCCAACAGCGAATTCCGCCCCCTTCACCAGATCAACCCCTTGCGGCTTGACTGGATCCACGGCTTGGCCAACCTTTCGGGGAAAAAAGTGGTGGATGTCGGCTGCGGAGGCGGCATTCTGGCCGAAAGCATGGCTCAAATGGGTGCCCAGGTTAAAGGCATTGACCTCGCCGAAAAATCGCTGAAGGTGGCCCAGCTTCATGGGCTGGAAAGCGGCGTGAAGGTGGATTACGAAGCCATCAGTGCAGAAGATCTTGCCGCAAGAGAACCCGGCCACTACGATGTGGTCACCTGCATGGAAATGTTGGAACATGTGCCCGACCCAGCAGCCACCATTGCGGCCTGCGCACAAATGGCCAAGCGCGGCGGCTGGGTATTTTTTTCGACTCTGAACCGAAACCCCAAAAGCTTTCTCTTTGCTATTGTGGGTGCGGAATATGTTCTGAATCTGCTGCCCAAGGGCACCCACGAATACGCCAAGTTCATCAAACCCTCTGAACTTGCGGACGCTGCCCGAGATGCGCAGCTGAATCTTCACCAGATGATTGGCATGAGCTACAACCCCATCACCAAGGTTTATTCCCTAGGGCGCGACACCAGCGTGAACTACCTGATGGCCTTTCGCCGGTGAACGCGCAGGCTTCCATCAAGCCCCAGCCAAGGGCCGACTGGCTTGCCCGCTGGAAGGCCCAGCCGCGCAGGGCGATGCTCTTTGATCTTGACGGCACCCTGCTTGACACCGCCCCAGACCTTGGCGGTGCGGCGAACCGTCTTCGCGCCCGCTACAACCTTGAACCGCTCGCCATCAACGAACTGCGGCCCTACATTTCCCAGGGGGCCCGCGGCATGGTCGCCAAGGGCATGGGTGTGGCCGAAGGCGAACCCCGCTATGAAGCCCTTCGCGAGGAATTCCTGGCCATTTACACCGAACACCTGGTGGTCGACACCGTCTTCTGGGAAGGGATGGATCAGGTGGTGGATGCGCTTGAAGCGCGGGGCATTGCCTGGGGCATTGTGACCAACAAAATCATGCGCTTTACTGAACCTCTGCTGAAGCAGATGAATCTCTGGCAACGCTGCGCCACCGTGGTGGGAGGTGATACGGCAGGCCATGCCAAGCCCCATCCAGCCCCCATGCAGCACGCCATGAATGAGCTAGGGCTTCCCCCAGAAGCCGTGGTCTATGTGGGCGACGACCTGCGCGACATTCAAAGCGGCTATGCCGCTGGCACCTGGACGATTGCCTGTGACTTTGGCCATCATCGGCATGAACCCATGCCGTCCCATTGGGGTGCGGATCACCTCGTGACGCATGCCCGCGAGCTCATCACACTAGCCTCGCCGAACTAACCAAGCAAGTTCAGGATGGCTACTCCCTGGCCAGGTCAACGCTGAATCCACTCTTTTGCAGCAAGGCCATCTGCTGAGCCTTTTCCAGGTCGTGCTTAACCATCTCTGAGCACATGGCCTCCACCGAAATTTCCGGAGTCCAACCCAGCTTCTGTTTTGCCTTCGCGGGGTCTCCGAGCAGCGTCTCAACTTCCGTCGGCCTGAAGTACCGGGGGTCGATTCGTACGATCGGATTGGATGAAAGCTTCCGGTCCGCTGGAGCATTATCCCAATAACCAACCTCGTCAACGCCCCGCCCTTCCCAACGAATCACCATACCTAACTGACGTGCGGACATCTGAATAAAGTCTCGGACACTCATCTGCTGGCCGGTGGCGATGACAAAATCTTCCGGCGTCTCTTGTTGCAGCATCAGCCACTGCATTCGAACGTAATCTTTGGCGTGCCCCCAGTCTCGGAGCGCGTCCATATTCCCCATGTACAAGCACGTCTCGAGCCCAACCGATATATTGGCAAGACCCCGAGTGATTTTGCGAGTCACGAATGTCTCACCCCGACGCGGAGACTCATGATTGAACAAGATGCCGTTGCACGCGTAAATCCCATAGGCCTCGCGATAGTTCACACATATCCAGTAAGCGTAAAGCTTTGCGACAGCATAGGGACTTCTGGGGTAAAACGGCGTGTTCTCGGTTTGAGGTGTTTCCTGAACAAGCCCATAAAGCTCACTGGTCGACGCCTGATAAAACTTGGTCTTTTTCTCCAGCCCAAGAATTCGAATCGCCTCAAGCAGACGAAGTGTGCCCATGGCGTCGACATCCGCCGTGTACTCTGGACTTTCAAAAGACACCGCAACGTGACTCTGAGCACCCAAGTTATAGATCTCGTCCGGCTGGGTTTCCTGCACGATTCGCACAAGATTGCTGGTGTCGGTCAGATCGCCGTAATGCAGTCTGAAATTGGCGTTATTCACATGCGGATCCTGATAGATGTGATCAACCCGCTCTGTGTTGAACAATGAACTTCGACGTTTAATGCCGTGGACGGTGTAGCCTTTTTCCAGAAGGAACTCGGCGAGGTATGAGCCATCTTGCCCCGTGATACCAGTAATTAATGCAACCTTACCGGCTGAGGACGGTCGTTTTGTATTGGAACTCATTTCAAGCTTCCTTCTGAAAATTGAGAAACAAAACTCTGATAGGCCATGGCCAGACCTTCCCGAAGTGAAACACTCGGCGTCCAGCCAAGCGCATGGAGCCGAGAGCTGTCCATGAGTTTGCGCATCGAGCCATCGGGTTTTGTCAGATCAAACCTGATTTCCCCTTCGTACCCAACGACCTGCTTCACAAGATTCGCCAACTCCTTAATGGAGAGGTCTTCGCCGGAGCCAACATTAATGTGGCTAAGCATTGGATGGGTGTGCTGCTGATACAGATCAAGGGGCAGATTCATGACATGAACACAGGCCCTGGCCATGTCATCAACAAAAAGAAATTCGCGGCGTGGAGCGCCCGTGCCCCAGATGGTGACTGAACTCAACTGATTCACCTTGGCTTCATGGAATCGACGCAGCAGGGCGGGAATCACATGGCTATTCTCAGGATGATAGTTATCACCGGGACCATAGAGATTGGTGGGCATCACGCTTCGATAGTCAACGCCATGACTGGCACCGTACTGCCGGTTTAAGCTTTCGCATAACTTGATGCCGGCGATCTTTGCAATCGCATAGGGTTCATTGGTGGGCTCCAGTACCCCGGTAAGAAGTGCAGACTCTTGCATCGGCTGAGCAACCTCTCGGGGGTAGATACAACTCGACCCCAGAAAAAGAAGTTTTTTGACTCCCGACCGAAACGCCTCGCCAATCACATTGGTCTGAATCATGAGGTTGTCGTAAATGAAGTCAGCCGGGTAGGTATTGTTAGCATGAATCCCACCCACTTTGGCGGCGGCCAGATAGATCTGATCGAACTTCTGTTCAGCGAAAAACTCGGTCACGGCCGATTGCTTGGTGAGATCAAGTTCCGCACGAGTTCGAGTCATGAGCTGGCTTGAAGGGGAGCGCTGCGCGAGCTCCCGAAGGATCGCCGAGCCGACCATACCCTGATGACCCGCAACAAAAATTTTCATAGACGTCGAACCCGAAGAAATGCTGTCTTCCTATCTTAGCGGTTTAGAGCCATGAATTCGCCCGTCACTTTATGAAGACCGAAGAATTCCTGTGTCCACCTTCATCACCACCGGCTTGCTTAATAATTCAATCAAGATCAACGATCGCTGCTCTGCGCTTGCAGACTGGTAAATGGCCTCGATTCCGGCAAAAGGGCCTTCGGTTAAGACAACCAACTCTCCAGGCTGAAACAGGTCATCGACGGGCCGTCGTTCCTCGCTGGACTTCAACAAGTCAATCAATCCGTCTTGAATCTGAGCTGGCTCATTGCCGAAGCGAACCATTTGACTCACCCCCACTGTCGAGCGAATCGGCGACCAACTCTTTCCCTGGTCTCCTCGATCAAGTCGAATAAAGAGATAGCGAGAAAACATGGGTTCACTCACCACCTCGGCACGGCCCCGGCGGATTTTCTGTACCCGCATCATCGGCAGATAGCACTCGAACCCCTGACGCACAAGATTTTCAAGCGCAATCAACTCCTGCCGAGGTTTGGTGTGAATCACAAACCAGCCAAGATCAGCCGCCGCCGACACGGTTGCTGGCCGGGCGACCCCACTTTGTTGACGATGTTTATCCATTTTCGATTGAGATGTTAACAATTCTTGTTTTCCGGGAACTTTTACCCGATACTTCAGGTCCTAAGCAATCATTGGCTGTTAAAGCGTCGTTGCTTTCCCAGCCAACCCAACATTGGGGCCGACCCGGTTTCGACGTGGGTAGTGAAGAAGCGCAGGGCATACCGAGGCTCGATTCCCTCGTAAATCCAGTCGAAAAACTATAAACGCCAACGACGAGCGTTTTGCTCTCGCAGCCTAAGGGCTAGCGAGCGCTGCAACGGCACGCTGATGGGCCGGGTGGGTCAAACCACTGCAGCGTCATTCACATCAGATCGTCACCCAATAAGCCGTGGGTTGGGTGCCTAAAACAAGCGGATCGCGGGTTGCCGGCCTGTCTGTTGGCTAAGCAGCTTCGTTAAATTCAAATAAACCGACTAAGTATGTAGAACTGTCTTTGGAAGACTTGCGGACGCGGGTTCGATTCCCGCCGGCTCCACCATCATCAGGCACAAGGCCCACGCAAGTGGGCTTTTTGCTGTCTAGCAGGCGCCCTATTCGCCCCACTTATACTTCTCGGTAATCGTATGCATCCAGCGGTGACCATGATGAAGCCCCAAAAGCTAACCCCCCAAAAGCCTGACAGCAACTCCCCCCGAATCGCTGCGTTGGAATCAATTCGCCTGAAGTGCACGGGTCTTGTGTTGGCTCTGCTCATCGCCGCAATTTCCTTGGGCCTTGCCACAGCAGCTCCCAAGGCCTTGGCCCAAACGCCAGTGAGCCTCCGAGTTTCAACACCGGCCGTGGCCGATGACTGGCACGCCAAAATGTGGAATGTCTTTCAAGAATCCCTCAATAAGCAAGCACCCGGCCAGTTCAATGTTCAGATTCATCTGAACTCATCTCTCTTTAAGCAAGGCACCGAAGCGGCCGCCATGGCTCGGGGCAACCTTGAACTCGCGGCAATTTCTGCCTTTGACATGGCCAAGCTGGTGCCGGAGTTTTCCATTTTCACGGCAGGCTATGTGGTGCGCGACCCCGCACATCAGCAGAAAATTTTCACGGGCCCCATTGGCCAGGAACTCTTTCAAAAGGTGTCCGAAAAAATGGATGTCACCGTGCTGGCCACGGTTTATCTGGGCACACGGCAGCTGAATCTGCGACAGGCACGAAAGGTTCAAACCCCAGCAGACCTGAAAGGCGTCAAGCTGCGCATGCCGGCAAGCAAAGAGTGGCTCTTCCTGGGGGAATCACTGGGTGCCACCGCCACGCCGCTTGCCTTTGGCGAGGTCTATCTGGGTCTTAAAACCGGCACCATTGACGGGCAAGACAACCCCCTTCCGTCCGTTCGCGCAGCCAAATTCCACGAGGTCACCAAGCAGCTGGTGCTGACCCAGCACCTGGTCGACAGCCTGTTCATCACCATCTCGAACAAAACCTGGAGGGCACTCAATGGCCAGCAACAGCAGCAGCTGAAGACAGCGGCCGCAGCCGCCATGCGCTACAACAACGAGAACCGCATCAAAGAAGAAAAGCAGCTCATCGACTTTTTCAAAAAGCAGGGGCTCGAGGTCTCCACGCCAAACCTTGCCGCATTTCGAAGCCATGTCCAGGCGCATTACATGAAGTCCGATCTCGCGAAATCATGGCCAGCGGGTCTTTTGCAACGAATTAATCAAACCCAGTGAAAGCCATCGTCCAACGCGTGAGCCACTGGCTGGGTGCACTGCTCTTTGCGGTGTTGCTTGCAGTGTTTGTGATTCAGGTCGTTGCACGATTTTTTTTCGATCAGCCCCTGCCATGGACGGATGAACTGGCCGTGGTGCTCTACATCTGGCTGATCTTTTGGGCGGCAGCCATCATGGTGAAACCCAAAGAACAGGTGGCGTTTGACCTGCTGATCAATGCGGTAAGCCCAGAAACCAAAACCCGAATGCTGCGCGCCCGTTACGCCGTTGTGGCGGGGCTTTCGGCCATCGCCATGCCGGCAAGCCTTGACTACATTCTGTTTATGCAGCGCGAAGGCACGCCCGTATTAGGCCTGCCCTTGGCCTGGGTGTTTCTTCCTTTCATGCTCTTTTTGGCAAGCCTGGTGGTGTGGAATAGCCTGATGCTGATTCAATCTTTTCGTCGATGACTCCCGCTGATCTTCCGCTTTCACCGGGCATGCTCACGCTGGTGGGTGTGCTTGTTCTGGGCATGGCGTTGGGTGCGCCCATTGGCGTGATGATGATGCTCAGTGGCGTGGCCTATCTGGTGGTCACCCAGCAAGACATTGGGCTTGCTGCAGAGCAAGTGCTTAACGGCCTCTACAACAGCTATGTCTTGCTTGCCGTTCCCTTGTTTGTGCTTGCCGCCAACCTGATGAACGCGGGCACAGTGAGCGAGCGACTCTTCGATTTCTGCAGGCTTTTGGTGGGAAGGCTCAAAGGCGGCCTGGCGCAAATTGACATTCTGGTGAGCGTGATCTTTTCCGGCATGAGCGGCAGCGCCATTGCCGATGCGGCAGGCCCGGGCCTGGTCACCATTCGCCAGATGTTAAGAAAGCCCGGCTACCCTCCCGGCTTTGCGGGTGCGGTGGTGGTGGCCAGCGCCACCATTGGCCCCATGATTCCGCCGTCCATTCCACTGGTGATCTACGCCATGGTGTCGGGTGCATCCGTGGGGGCACTCTTTATTGGCGGCGTCGTTCCGGGCCTATTGATGGCAGCCCTCATGATGATCACCGTGCACATCATCGCCCGCAGGCGAAATCTTCCTGCCGAAGAGCCCCTTCCCCGCCACCAGATCAAAGCCGCGATCATTCGAGGCGCACTGCCCCTGTCACTGCCCATCGTGCTGCTGGGTGGCATTTACAGCGGCCTCTTCACCCCCACCGAGGCCGCCGCCGTGGCGGCGCTGCATGCGCTGATCCTTGCCACACTTGTCTACCGTGCGCTAAGCCTGAAGGGCTTGGTGGATGTCTTTGCCGATTCCGCAAAATCGAGCGCGGTGATCACCATGGTCATTTCCGGTGCCTTCATGATGAACTACGCCCTGGCTGCAGAGGGCGTGCCGCAGGCACTTGCCGGCTGGGTGGCAGGCCTGGGGCTGACCGATTGGCAGTTCCTGCTTTTGGTGAATCTGCTTTTTCTAATTCTGGGCTGCTTTCTGGACACCATTGTGATGCTCTTGGTGTTTGTGCCCATGCTTTTGCCGGCCGTGAACGCCTTGGGTATTGATCTGGTTCACTTCGGCGTGCTGATGCTTTTGAACATGATGATCGGGCTGATCACCCCGCCCTTTGGCATGCTGCTTTTTGTCACCCATGCGCTTACTGGAATTCCAGTGAGAGACATGCTGAAAGAAGGATGGCCTTTTCTGGTCATGCTGCTTGGCCTGCTGTTGGCCATGACCTTCTTCCCGCAGATGGTGCTCTGGCCGCTGTCGCTATCCAACAGCCTTTGATTCGCGAAGGAATTGTTTAACGAATGCCCTCTGCCTTAAGGGCAGCTTGTACGCCGGGCCGCTCTCTTGCCCTTGCCACCAAGGCTTGAATATTGGGCCACTGGTCGGTTGGCAGCTTCAACACCCCAAGCCAGTTAAAGACATTCAACAGATAGGCATCGGCAATTGAAAACTGATCTGCCACCAGAAATAGCTTGCCTTCAAGGTACTGGTTCACATAGCCAAAACGCAGATTAAGAGTCTCCACGGCCTTGGCTTTCATCTCGGACGTGCTGTCCGGCTTAAACAGGGGAGAAAACGACTTATGCAGCTCGGTGCCGATAAACGTGAGCCATGACTGCACCCGAACGCGATCCAGGCTGCCGTTGGGCGGCGCAAGTTTTTTCTCGGGCACAAGATCCGCCAGGTATTGATTAATGGCCGGGCCTTCGGTCAGCACCTCGCCGCTGTCAAGCTCAAGTGCCGGCACATAGCCCTTCGGGTTGATGGCGGTGAAATCTGCCCCGCTTGCGGTGGTCTTGGTGGCCAGATTCACGGCCTCCGCCGTAAAAGGAAGCCCACTTTCATAAAGGACAATATGCACAGCAAGAGAACATGCGCCACGGCTGTAATAGAGTTTCATCATTGGTCTTTCGTTAAGTGAACAGTATCGAATAATAAGTCTTCAAGCCCCCCAAGAACACCCTAAGATCAACCGAAGAACTCCCTCGGACCACCCCAGAAAACATTGCCAAAAGGACACCCCAAATGACTCGACATCTCATTGTTGTCCTTGGCGATCAGCT
>CAYWPQ010000028.1:0-17714 GCA_964460315.1 uncultured Bordetella sp.
GCCATCCGAACCTTTTCAGGTAAGGCCGACATCCAGTGCCAGATGCTGGTTTTAGGCGCCGGCCCAGGGGGTTACTCCGCCGCATTCCGCGCGGCCGACCTTGGCATGACCACTGTGATGGTCGAACGTTATGCCACCTTGGGTGGCGTCTGCCTTAACGTGGGTTGCATTCCTTCGAAAGCGCTTTTGCATGTGGCCTCCGTCATGGACGAGGTGAAGAGTTTTGCGGCACACGGCATCAGCTTTGGCGAGCCCGAGGTCGACCTTGAAAAATTACGCGGCTGGAAGTCGCAGGTGGTGGGCAAGCTCACCAGCGGTTTAGCGGGAATGGCAAAGGCGCGAAAGGTTCAGGTGGTTCAGGGCACCGGTCGCTTCCTCGATTCCTTTCATATGGAAGTCACTGCTGACGATGGAAGCAAACAGGTGATTGGTTTTGAGAAGGCCATCATCGCCGCGGGCTCAGAAGCCGTGAAGCTTCCTTTCCTTCCGGAAGACGAGCGCATCGTCACCTCCACGGGTGCATTGAAGCTGAAGTTTCGCCCCAAGCGCATGCTGGTCATTGGCGGCGGAATCATTGGCCTGGAGATGGCCACCGTGTATTCAACCCTTGGTGCAAGAATTGACGTGGTCGAGATGCTCGACGGACTGATGCAGGGCGCCGACCGCGACCTGGTCAAGGTATGGCAGAAACACAACGCCCATCGGTTCGACAACATCATGTTGAAGTGCAAAACCGTGGGCGCCGAGGCTAAGGCCGACGGCATTCATGTTCGCTTTGAAGGCGAGGGTGCGCCCAAAGAACCGCAGGTCTATGACCTTGTGTTGCAGGCGGTGGGGCGCAAACCCAATGGCGCTGTGATTGGTGCCGAGCAGGCCGGCGTCAAGGTGTCCGACCGAGGCTTCATTGATGTCGATGCTCAGATGCGTACCAACCAGGCGCATATCTTTGCCATCGGCGACCTTGTTGGCCAACCCATGCTCGCGCACAAAGCGGTGCATGAAGGCCATGTGGCGGCCGAGGCTGCAGCAGGCGAGAAGTCATTCTTCGATGCTCGAGTGATTCCGTCTGTGGCCTACACCGACCCTGAAGTGGCTTGGGTTGGCGTTACCGAAGACGAAGCCAAGGCCAAGGGTATGAAAATTGAGAAAGCCGTGTTCCCTTGGGCGGCCTCTGGACGAGCGATTGCCAATGGCCGTGACGAGGGTTTCACCAAAATCATTGTCGACCCCGAAACCCATCGGGTGATTGGTGGCGCCATGGTTGGAACCCATGCCGGTGACATGATCGGTGAATTCGCGCTCGCGATTGAAATGGGTGCTGACCCCCATGACATTGGCAAGACCATCCACCCCCACCCAACTCTGGGTGAATCCATCGGCATGGTGGCCGAGGTCTTTGCGGGAACCTGCACCGACCTTCCGCCTACCCGCAAGAAGTAAGAGACAAGAAAAGGGCTAAAGCCCAAGAATGCTTTTCAGCGCTGCCACCGTGATCGGAAAAGTCACGAAGGCAGCCGCTGTGGAGACCAAAACAATCTTGGCAATCTGGCCGGCGTCGGCCTCGAACCGTTCGGCAAGGATGGTGACGTTGCTTGCGCTTGGCAGTGCGCCCACCAGAGTAATCACCAGAATGGCGAAGGGATCAAAGGCAAGCCCCATCCCGCCACCCCAGGCATTGGCTGCAGAAAACACCACAAAGATCAAAAGCGGGTGAATCACGAGCTTGATCGCTGCGAAAACATTCACTGGAATTGCGGCCGCGACATGCTCACCGGTTTTCTTCATTAGCGCGGATCGGGCAAGCACGGCACCAATGGTGAAAAGCGCCACCGGAGAGGCGGAATTTCCAAGCAGTTCCAACGTGCGCATCACCAGCGCGGGGAACTCGGCCTGGGTGGCCGACGCCAGCGCGCCAAGGCAGATGGCCCAGGGCATGGGGTTGCTGACCATGCCACGCATGGACTTCTTCATGGCATTGGAAAACGCGTGGGTGTCGCCCGGCTGAAGCCGTGAGATAGCGATGCAGATCGACGAGACAATCACCAGGTCCACAAAGATGGTGATGATCACTGGGCCCGCCGCAGCCTGCCCAAGCAGTGCAACCAGCAGCGGCACGCCCATGAAGCCGGTGTTTGGAAAGGTGGTGATCAAGGCACTGAAGGCCGAGTTGTTCCAGTCCAGCTGATGCTTTCGATTCCACAGCAGGCCCATGGCCACGATCATTGCGGCGCATGCCAGGTAGAGCAGTGCCATGGGAATGTTGAGCAGCTCATGAATCGGTGTGTTGGCACCAAATCGGAAAAGCATGCACGGAAGGGCGAAGTAAAGGACATAGGTGTTCAGCCCAGGAATGGCGGCCACCGGCATCAGTTCCTTGCGCGTGGCGACATACCCCGCAAACACCAAAAGAAAAAATGGTGAGGTGACGGTAAAAATCTCAACCATCTTGGGGCCGGCTTAGCGTTGGCCGCGCCGATGCCGTTGAACCTGTGCGCGCACCTGATCCGGTGCGGTGCCTCCCACGTGGTTTCTTGCGGCCACCGAGCCATTGACCTGCAGCACCTGGAACACATCGTCAGCAATCAGGCTGCTGAAGGCCTGAAGCTCTTGAAGTGAAAGCTCAGAAAGGTCCTTTCGCTTGGCCACGGCTGCGCGCACGGCCAGTGCAACAGCCTCATGGGCATCACGGAAGGGAAGCCCCTTTTTCACAAGATAGTCGGCCAGATCGGTTGCGGTGGAATATCCCTCGAAGGCGGCGGCCCGCATCGCGTCCGATTTCACCTGCACACCAGCCATCATTTCTGCAAACACGCGAAGGGTGTCCAACACGGTGTCGGCCGTGTCAAACAAAGGCTCTTTGTCTTCCTGGTTGTCTTTGTTGTAGGCCAAGGGCTGGCCTTTCATCAGGGTCAGAAGCCCCATCAGATGCCCAAAGACCCGCCCGGTTTTCCCGCGAGCCAGTTCTGGAACATCGGGGTTTTTCTTTTGCGGCATGATCGAGGAACCCGTGCAGAAGCGATCAGGCAAGTCCACAAGCCCCATCCGGGGCGTCATCCAGAGAATGAGCTCTTCCGAGAGTCTTGAGACGTGCGTCATGATCAGCGCACAGCAGCCTGTGAATTCAATGGCGAAGTCTCGGTCACTCACGGCGTCGAGTGAGTTCTGACAGACGTCATCAAAGCCGAGAGTTTTGGCCACGCGCATGCGGTCAATGGGGTAGGAGGTTCCGGCGAGTGCGGCGGCACCAAGTGGAAGGCGATTCACCCGCTTGCGGCAATCGAGAAGACGTTCCTGATCACGAGAGAACATTTCCACGTAGGCCAGCATGTGATGGCCAAAGCTAACCGGTTGCGCCACCTGAAGGTGGGTGAAGCCGGGCATGATGGTGTCGGCATTGGCTTGCGCCTGGTTCAGCAATGACTCCTTTAGTTGCGTCAGCGCCTCGAGAATTTCATCAATGGTCGAGCGCACCCAGAGACGAATGTCTGTGGCCACCTGATCATTTCGGCTTCGGGCCGTGTGGAGTCGTTTGCCGGCATCCCCAATGAGGTCGGTGAGACGTTTTTCAATATTGAGGTGAACATCTTCAAGGTCGAGCGACCACTCAAAGCGGCCCGCTTCAATGTCGGCCCGAATTTGTCCTAGACCTTTCTGAATCGCGGTCAAATCGTCTGCGGAAATGAGTCCAACATGGGCTAGCATCTCGGCATGAGCAAGCGAGCCTTGAATATCAAAGGCTGCCAACCGGTGGTCAAAGAAAACCGAACCGGTGTAGCGTTTCACAAGCTCCGAGACAGGTTCGTTAAACCGGCCGGACCAGCCTTCGTTTTTCTTTGAGAATTGTTCGGTCATTTGATTGATACACTTAGAAGATATGTGGATTATTGCATCGCGTGAAAGCCGTTTGGCCATGTGGCAGGCCGAACATGTTCAAAACCTTTTGTCCAAGGTCTCGGGAAGCCCTGTCTCGATCCTTGGCATGACCACCCGTGGCGACCAGATCCTTGATCGTACGCTCTCCAAGGTGGGCGGCAAGGGGCTCTTTGTCAAAGAGCTTGAAACGGCTCTCGAAGAGGGGCGGGCCCATCTGGCGGTGCATTCCCTGAAAGATGTCCCCATGCAGCTGCCCGAAGGTTTCGAGCTGGCCTGTGTGATGACCCGCGAAGATCCTCGCGACGCCTTTGTGTCCAACCATTTTGCAAGCCTCGATGACCTTCCTCATGGGGCCGTGGTGGGAACCTCCAGCCTGCGTCGGGAAGCCCAGCTGAAAGCGCGTTATCCCCACCTTTCCATCGTTCCTCTGCGTGGCAATCTTGACACTCGGCTGGCCAAGCTCGATCGGGGTGACATGCAGGCCATCATTCTTGCCGCGGCGGGGCTGAAGCGTTTGGGCATGGTGGAGCGTATTCGGCAGGTGATTCCTCCTGAAGTCTTGCTTCCTGCCGCAGGGCAGGGTGCTCTTGGCATTGAAATTCGCTCGGATGGCGCGGCCATTCGATCAGCGCTTTCTCCACTGGCCGACGACAAAACCTTCCGCGAAGTGCGTGCCGAACGCGCCCTTTCCCGAGCCCTCGGCGGCAGCTGCCAGGTGCCGTTGGCCGCTTATTGTGTCCAGGAACCCGACGGAAGAACCCTTCGGCTTCGCGCCCTGGTGGCGATGACCAACGGCTCACGGGTTCTGCGTGCCGAGTGTCTTGGCGAAGACCCAGAGGCCCTTGGCCTTCAGGCAGCCAAAGAGCTGTCCGACCAAGGCGCGCTCGAGATTTTGCAATCCTTAGGTGTTGCCTAGCCTCAAACATCTCATTTCCACGCGGCCGCAATGGCGAGATCGCGTTGGGGCGAATGACGACGCGGTTGACCCTATCGGGCCCTTGCTGGATGCCCGAATCTGGCGCGGCCCGCTGCAGCAGCTGGAACTCGTTACGCCCACATTCACACCCGATTTTTCAGGCGCCTCGCATCATCACTGGCTGATCTTCTCCAGCCCATCCAGCGTCCTTGCTTTCGACGCCTGGATGCGCAGCTACGCCGAGAATCTTTTCATCAATCACCGACCGCGCCTTGCGGCGGTGGGTGGCGGAACCGCTGATCGTCTGCGGGCCATGCCATGGACGACAGAGTTTGATGAGATTCTTCATGTCGAAGATTCAACCAAAGCGTCTGCGCAAAGTCTGATTGATTGTCTGTTGGCGAGACAGTCTCAGGAATTATTCGCCTGGCCGGATCAGTGCTTCATCTTGGTGGAGGGTGAAGAGAACCGCCCCACGCTGGCCCAAGGGCTTTCCGCGCTTGGCGCCAAAATACAGGCATGGCCCCTATACCGGCGCACCGATGCACGCTGGAATCGTTCGCTCAAGGATCTGATTCGAGACTCGATGCCGAGAGAGGTGGGTCTTCTTGTCACAAGCAGTACCGTCATTGACCGCGCTCTTTCCTGTGTTGCAGAACTTCGTGTTCCGATGAATCATGTGGTCTGGCTGACGCAGCATCAGACAATCGCTGATCAGCTTCACGAGAAAACCCGTGAGTCGATTCTTCGCGTTCGGCTTGATCCCCGTTACTTCGTAGGTGATGCATTTGACCAACCAACCTCCTGGTGATTTTCCTGTGGACTCGCCCTCGGCCTCGGGCACGAATCCGGCCGTGAGGGTGTTTTTGGTAGCCCTTCTCTTGGCGGCGATTCTTGGTCTTGGCTGGTGGGTGATCAAGCAGGACTTCCCAGTGTCATCGGGGTCGCCTGAGACAGGCCCCCAACAGCAGTCGAAACCCCAAGCAGATGCAAATCAGGCCTCGGATCAGGTTGTGAATCAGGCACTGCTTCAAGAGATTCGCGCGAAACTTGATTCCGTCAGTGAGCTGCTAGCTGCGTCGGGCAGTCTTGCGCAGGCTGTGGCGATTCTCGACGGCGTGGATCGTCAATTGGAGGCGGACGCCTCAGCGCGCGCCTACCGAGAGCTTCGTCAGGCGATCGACTCTGATCGCCTGCAGCTGCAGCGATCCCGAACCATTGATCTTCGGTCCACCGCGACCATGCTGAATCAGATGGTGAACGATGTGGACGGCATGCCCTTAATCTCCACCCCGAAGCCTCTGGGTGCCAAACAGCCGGCCGCTGCGCCCAAGGCCAGTCCAAGCCAAAGCGCCCCAGACTCTCGAACCTTCTGGCAGCAGGTCACCGATGGGCTGACCCAGCGTGTGCTCGATGCGGTTCAGATTCGTCGGGTCGAAAACCCCGAGGCTGTTTTTCTAACCGCTGAGCAGGGCGCCTTGGTGGCGGAGCGTTTAAAACTTCGGCTACTTTCTGCTCGTATCGCGCTTGTTGCACGCCAGCCAGAGATTCTTCAGCAAGATCTTCTGGGCGCGCAGGCGATAGTCAAACAGACCTATGACCTTTCAGATCCATTGGTGATCAAGCATCTTTCCCAGATCAAACAAATGCTTGATGACTCCAGCCGTTTTGCAGTGCCTTCCATTCAGCGCTCGCTGGATGCCCTGGGCCGGCTTTCGCAAAAGGCCTCATGAGAAAGCTCATCGGTCTTCTGATTCTGCTGGCGCTGGCTGTGTCAGCGGCGCTTTTGTTGGAATCAAGCTGGGGCAACGTCACGCTGTGGATTCCGCCTTACCGGGTGGATCTCTCCCTCCAGTCGGCCTTGGTCATTCTGGTGGTCGTGGTGCTTGCCACGCTTCTTCTCACGCGATTGGTGATGGGTCTTCTGGGTATTCCAGAGCGTGTTCGCCAGTTTCGAAAGCGTCGCCTTCAAGAGCAAAGGCTGCAGCACTTTGCCTTCGCCGTTCGGGCCTATTTTGAGGGGCGGTTTGCTCGTGCCCTGAAAGAAGCCAAACCCCTTCAGTCCGATGCCAGCCTGCAAGAGTCGTCACCGGAGGTCGTTGCCGCGACCCATGCCATTGCTGCCAAGGCTGCGCATGCTTTGCGGGACATCCCGCTTCGCGATCAGTGGGTTTCAAAGTTGCAGTCGGAGTCCACCCGCCAGGACGAGCAGCAGCGCTCCCTGGGTCTTTTGCTTGAAGCGGAATTTGCGGTCGATGATCATCGTGGCGCTCAGGCCTTGAAAGCGCTGTCTCGATTAAGCAAAGGCGAGGGTCGACAGATTCATTCCACCCGGCTCGCACTCAAAGCAAATCAACAGGAAGCCCAGTGGGACGAGGTGCTTCGAATTGCAAGGCTTTTGGAAAACCGTAAAGCACTGCCGAAAATTGCGGCCGTTCGATACAAGCATATGGTGGCCGAAGCCTGGATTCGCGAAGGGCGCCATCAAGAAGCCGCACTCTTAATTCAAGAGGGTTTGAAGCAGTACTGGGATCCCGGGCTGGCCTTTCTCTATGGCCAGTGCGATTCCAATGCCAAGGAGCAGCTGGCGGTGGCCGAGGGCTGGCTGCAAAAACACCCGCAGGACGCCGAGGTCAATTGGGTGCTGGGCAGGCTCTGTCAGCGCCTTCAGATCTGGGGGAAGGCAAGAATGCACCTCGAAGCCTCTCTGCGCCATAAGCCCATGCTGCAGACGCATCTGGCGTTAGCGGAAATCGCCGAGGCCTTATCCGACCAGGAAACCGCCTCCGATCATTGGAAAGCGGCGGCCCGTTTCCGTTAAAGGCCGGCCCGCCTGGGCTTGGGGAATCCCTTAAAATCCCAGTGTTCGAAATCAAAACAACGCATTTTCGATTTTTCCAAGGGAGAGAAACACCATGGCACTGAACCTCGTGGGGGCTGGCGACGCCGCCCCAGAAGAATTTAACGTCATTATTGAAATTCCGGCCAACTCGGACCCAATCAAATACGAGGTCGACAAAGAAAGCGGCGCATTGTTTGTGGACCGCTTCATGATGACCGCCATGCATTACCCGTGCAATTACGGCTACATCCCCAACACCATCGCTGATGACGGTGACCCGGTGGATGTGCTGGTGATCACACCCTTCCCGGTGGCCAGCGGCTCGGTGGTGCGTTGCCGCACCCTTGGCATGCTCAACATGGACGACGAAGCCGGCGGTGACGCCAAGCTGATTGCCGTCCCCACCAACAAGATTCTTCCCATCTACAAGCATTGGAATACGGTCGAGGACATTGCCCCAGAACGTCTGGCCCAGATCCAGCACTTTTTCGAGCATTACAAAGATCTTGAAAAGGGTAAATGGGTCAAGGTTAAAGGCTGGGAAGGCCCCGTCGCCGCGAAGAAAGAAATCACCGACGGCTTGGCCCGCTATCAAGCGTCTCTGAAATAAATGCTGAAGGTCGCGATCGCTCAGATCAACAGTCGCGTTGGCGACCTCAGCGGCAACGCTCAAAAGATTTTCGATGCCGCTCAGGCGGCGCATGCACGGGGGGCCTATCTGGTGGTCACCCCGGAGCTTTCTCTCACAGGCTACCCACCCGAAGATTTGCTGCTTCGGCCGGCATTCATTCAGGCCTGCGAGCGCGAGCTTGAGCAGCTTGCTGATCGGCTCAAGGCCATTCCTGACATCACAGTGATTGTTGGTCATCCGCGCGCTCGTGGTGAGCATCTTTTTAATGCGGCGACCGTTATTCGTTACGGAAAGGTGATTGGCACCTACGGAAAGCTGGAGCTTCCAAACTATGCGGTCTTCGACGAACAGCGTTACTTCGCACCGGACGGCGCACCCTGTCTGTTTGAAGTCAATGGCGTGCGCTGTGCAGTGAACATCTGTGAAGACGTCTGGGCGCCCCGCGCGCCGGCGATGGCGAAGGCGGCAGGCGCCAATGTGCTGCTGGCCATGAATGCCTCGCCGTTTCACCTGAATAAGCAACATGACCGCATGTCCGTGGCCAGAGCCAATGTCTCCAAGCTGAACCTTCCCATGGTCTTTTGCAACATGGTCGGCGGTCAGGATGAACTTCTCTTTGACGGCGGTTCATTCGTGCTGAGCGGCCAGGGTGAGTTGGTGGCGCAAGCCAAACAGTTCGAGGAAGACCTGCTGTTGGTGGACCTCTTCACAAGCTCGTCCGCTGATCAGGTACGGATCGACCCGGTGGAGCCAGACCTGTCCGTTGAACAGCAGGCCTATCGTGCGCTGGTGCTGGGCACTCGAGACTATGTCCATAAAAATGGTTTTAAGGGTGCGGTGATTGGTCTTTCTGGCGGGGTGGATTCTGCGCTGGTTCTGGCGATTGCCGCTGACGCCTTGGGGCCTGAGCAGGTGCGCGCGGTGATGATGCCCTCGCCTTACACCGCAGCGATCAGCCTGGAAGACGCTTCGGCCTGCGCCAAAGCGTTGGGTGTAAGGCTTGACACCATTCCCATTGCACCGCTCTTCGAAGAATTCAAGCGCTCGCTGTCGGGCGTCTTTGTAGGCCTTGCGGAAGACCTCACCGAAGAAAACATTCAGGCTCGTATTCGCGGAACCCTATTGATGGCCATCTCCAACAAAACATCGTCTCTGGTGCTAACCACTGGCAATAAATCGGAACTGGCTGTGGGGTACTGCACGCTTTATGGCGATATGGCGGGCGGATTCGCAGTGATTAAAGATCTGTTCAAGGGCATGGTCTATCGGCTCTGTCATGAGCGCAATCGTCAGGCGCTCGAGGCCACGGGCAGCATCGTCATTCCAGAGCGTATCTTGACGCGCCCGCCCAGTGCCGAACTTCGTCCCGACCAGACCGATCAAGACAGCCTTCCACCTTATGACGCGCTTGACGATATGCTTCGCCGTTATGTGGAAGTGGGCGAGACGCGTGACGCCATCATTGAAGCGGGGCATGCGGCGGCTGATGTGGATCGGGTGCTTCGTCTGGTTCGAATCAGCGAATACAAGCGGCGCCAATCGGCACCGGGGGTGCGCATCACCGAGCTCGCCTTTGGCCGTGACTGGCGTTACCCGTTGACCAACGGTTTTCAGGAATAATGCTGTCTTAACACCCAAACAAGAGGCCGGCCATGAAATTGATCACCGCAATCGTGAAACCCTTCAAGCTTGACCAGGTTCGTGAAGCCCTGGCCGATGTTGGCGTCAACGGCCTGACCGTGACCGATGTGAAAGGCTTTGGCCGACAAAAGGGTCATACCGAGGTCTATCGGGGCGCGGAATATGTGGTCGACTTTCTTCCCAAGATCAAGATCGAGGCCGTGGTGCCCGATGAACTTACCGAGCGTGCCGTCGAGGCCGTTGTGAATGCGGCCCGCACTGGGCGCATTGGCGACGGAAAAATTTTCGTTCAGGCGATCGAGCAGGTCATTCGCATCAGGACCGGCGAGACGGGTGACGCGGCTGTTTAAGTAACACCCTGACAGCACCGCTTCCGCCATCGTTGGCCGGTGCCTGGCAAAACGCCAACACCTCGTCTTTTTGCATCAGCCATGCCAGCACCTTGCCTTTGAGCACAGGGGTTTTGCCCGCAGAGCCAAGGCCTTTTCCATGAATGATTCGAACGCATCGAATCTCGCGCTGGCCGCATTGCTTCAGAAATTCTGCAAAAGCCACTCGGGCTTCGTCCGTGCGAAGACCATGAAGGTCAAGACTCGCCTGCACCACCCAGTGCCCTCTGCGAAGCTTTCGCAGGGTGTCGCTTGAAATTCCGTTTCGAGAAAACGACAAGGCCTCGTCGCTGTCCAGGAGAGTCTCGGGCGTCATGTCCGAGAGCTGAGATTCCAGCAGCGCCGCCGCCTCGTCCTCAATCCGTTTGATGGGGATTGGACGAGGCTTGGGCTTGGCCGTCAGCGAGGGGGGCTTTTCCTTCGCGGGCAGGGGCTTGGCATCGGCCACTGCAGCAAGAAAAAGCGCCCGATCGTCACTCACCGAGAGGCTTTCCGCAAAAGGTAGAGATCAGTCTTCAAGGTAGCGCTGCGCATCAAGCGCTGCCATGCAGCCGGTGCCCGCGCTGGTGATTGCCTGTCGGTAAATATGGTCTTGCACATCGCCGGCCGCGAACACACCAGGAATATTGGTGGCCGTAGCGCCGCCCTCTAGGCCGGATTTGGTCTGGATGTATCCATTCTTCATGGTGAGCTGGCCCTCGAAGATGTCGGTGTTGGGTTTGTGGCCAATGGCAATAAACACACCATGAACGGCAAGTTCTTTGGTGCTGCCATCTTGCGTGCTTTTAATGCGCACACCGGTCACGCCACCGTCATTACCAAGTACTTCATCAAGGGTGTGGTTCCATTCCACCGAGACATTGCCGCCTTTGGTTTTGGCCAGCAGACGATCAATCAAAATGGGCTCGGCACGAAACTTGTCACGACGATGAATGACGGTGACATGCTTGGCAATGTTGGAAAGGTAGAGCGCCTCTTCCACGGCGGAATTGCCGCCTCCCACCACACAGACATCCTGCCCTTTGTAGAAAAAGCCATCACAGGTGGCGCAGCCCGAAACACCTCGACCCATGAAGGCTTCCTCCGATGGAAGCCCCAGGTACTGGGCAGAGGCCCCGGTGGCAATGATCAGCGCGTCACAGGTGTATTCACCGGCATCACCAATAATCCGGATGGGTTTTTCAGAAAGCTTCGCGGTGTGGATGTGATCGAAGATCATCTGGGTTTTGAAGTGTTCGGCGTGGGCAAGAAAGCGCTGCATGAGCTCTGGGCCCTGAACACCGTTGGGCTCGGCTGGCCAGTTTTCAACGTCGGTGGTGGTCATGAGCTGGCCTCCCTGGGCCATCCCCGTGATGAGCACTGGGTTCAGGTTGGCTCGGGCGGCATAAATGGCGGCGGTGTATCCGGCTGGGCCTGAGCCCAGAATAATGAGTTTGTGGTGTTGGGTGGGGTTCGCCATGGTGCTGCCTTTCAGAGGGGATTCAGGGTCAAACGGTTCTTGCGTCAGGCGAGAAATGCTCTGACACGGCACAATTATAGAAATTCAATAGGGTTCCCGTCTTTTGGGGGCCAGAAAAGGAGTTCATGGCGATTCGCCCCACCCGATCCTTGCCCCGTAAATCTGGCCGTCTCTCGGCGCAGGGTACTGCTGGCCTGCGGTCAGAGGCACCGACGGGCGCTCGTGGTGTCTCTGGGTTCTGGTCGGAGGTTCGCTGGGTGGCCTACGGGCTTTTGGCCCTTTGGGTACTCTTGTCATTGGCCAGTTGGTCGCCAAACGACACGGGCTGGTTCCAACAGGGAGCCAATGTTCAGCCCGAAAATCTTCTTGGTCGTTTTGGCGCCTTCAGCTCCGATGCTTTGCTCTTCGTCTTTGGTTATTCCGCTTTCTGGATCGTTGTTCTCTGCCTCACCCTCACCGCGTTAGGCCTGCGTATTTCTCGCAACATTCGTGAGCAGCAGCGCCTCGTTGCTGCCGGAGGACGCGCCAACGTGGTGGACACCCGTTTGATTACAGGTCGCCGCTGGCTTGGTTTCATTTTGTTGATGCTTGGCAGCAGCACCCTGGAGGCGCAGCGCGTTGATCTTGGGCAAAGCCCCATTGCATTCATGCCCGGCGGTGCGTTGGGAAGCCTTGTCGGAAGTTTTGGGGATTGGGCTTTGGGGCCCATTGGCCTCACGCTGCTCTGTCTGGTGTTTATCACTTCGGGGCTTGCGCTCTTTTTTCATTTTTCATGGATCGATGTCTCGGAAACACTCGGACAGTGGACCGAGTCCGTGCTGCTTCGTTCCCGCTCGAAGCTTCAAGACCGCGAGGACCGCAAGCTTGGTGAATCGGCCGCCATTGAGCGGGCCGACGCCCTGGAAGAGAAGCGCCGTCAGAGAGAGGTCGAGCCCGTATTAGAAATTAAGCCCGCTGCAACGGTGGCGCCATCCAAGAAAGCGGTCGAGGCCAAGCAAAGGGAAAAGCAGCGGCCATTATTTTCTGACATGGCCTCGGCCCATGGCCTTCCGCCATTGTCACTGCTTGATGAAGTCTCTGAGAATCTTGAAACCGTGTCGCCCGAAACCCTTGAGTTCACCTCTCGGCTGATCGAAAGCAGGCTCGCAGACTTTGGTGTTCAGGTGAAGGTGGTGTCCGCCCAGCCCGGGCCGGTCATCACCCGGTACGAGATTGACCCCGCGGTTGGTGTGAAGGGCTCGCAGATTGTGAACCTTGGCAAAGATCTTGCACGTGCGCTTTCTTTGGTGTCGGTGAGGGTGGTGGAAACCATTCCAGGGAAAAGCCTCATGGGGCTGGAACTTCCCAACCCCAAGCGGCAGGTGGTCAGGCTTTCTGAAATCCTTGACTCCAATACCTTTCAGAATCATTCGGGCGTTCTGCCTCTTGCGCTTGGCAAGGACATTGCCGGTGCCCCCATGGTGGTGGATCTTGCCCGCATGCCGCACCTCTTGGTGGCGGGCACCACCGGCTCGGGTAAGTCGGTTGGGGTCAATGCCATGCTGCTGTCGCTGCTTTATCGGGCCACGCCCGCTGAGGTTCGGCTCATCATGATCGACCCCAAGATGTTGGAACTCTCGATTTACGAAGGCATTCCGCATCTGTTAACGCCCGTGGTGACCGACATGAAGCTTGCCGCCAATGCCTTGCATTGGTGTGTGGGGGAAATGGAGCGCCGTTACCGCACCATGAGCAAGCTCAATACGCGAAATCTTGCCGGCTTTAATCAGAAGGTGCAGGAGGCGATTCAAAAGGGTACGCCGATCAAAGACCCTCTTGCAAATCCTGAAGACCCCGACGCGCCAACGCTTGCACCCTTGCCGCAGATTGTGGTGGTCATCGACGAGCTTGCCGACCTGATGATGGTGGCCGGCAAGAAGATTGAGGAGTTGATTGCAAGGCTGGCCCAAAAGGCGCGCGCCGCGGGTATCCACCTGATTCTTGCAACCCAACGTCCCTCGGTGGACGTTATCACCGGCTTGATCAAGGCCAACATTCCCGCACGAATCTCGTTTCAGGTTTCGAGCAAGATCGATTCCCGAACTGTTCTTGATCAGATGGGTGCAGAAGCCCTGTTGGGTCAAGGCGATATGCTTTTCCTGGCGGCGGGCACAGGGCTTCCCATTCGGGTGCATGGCGCTTTCGTGGCAGACGACGAAGTCATGCGCGTGGTGAATTTCGTCAAGCAAACGGGCGAAGCCGATTACGACGAATCCATCCTTGACGGCGCCGATCAAGCGGCGGGTGGTACTTTCACTGCAGGGCTTATTCCCGAAGGCGGTAACGGTGAAGCCGACCCGCTTTACGACGAGGCGGTCGCCATTGTCTTGAAGCATCGCCGGGCGTCAATCTCGCTGGTGCAGCGGCATCTGCGAATTGGCTACAACCGTGCCGCACGTCTTTTGGAATCGATGGAGCAGGCTGGCGTGGTGTCTGCCATGCAGAGCAATGGCAATCGCGACATCTTGGCCCCCAATTCACAAGCGTGATGAATAAACTCTTCGCACCACGTTGGTTGGTGCTCATGAGTATTGGCCTGGCGATGCTCGTGCTTGCGGGCGGCATGACCGTCAGCCCAGCCACGGCGCAGCCGTTTTCGACAGAGCCTTTAAGCCCCCGGGCCGACCGTTTTGTTAATGAACTGGCGTCGATTCAAAATCTCTCGGCTAGCTTTCAGCAGACCATCGTCCTGACCGGCCGAAGCCGAAGCTCAAGCGGTGTCTTCATCCTGGCAAGACCGGGTTTGATGCGTTGGGAAACCCAGAAGCCCTATCCTCAGCTTCAGATTTTGAATGCCCGTGAATTCTGGGTCTTTGACCCAGAGCTTGCCCAGGCCACAGTCCGTTCGGTTGAGCGTTCCAGCATTGGTGGGCTGGCGGGCCTTTTGCTTTCAGATCAGGAGCTTCCGCGTGTTGCCCTGATGAATCGCTATCGGTTCAAAGACCTTGGGGATCGTGCGGGACTCTTTTGGATTGAGGTTGAGCCAAGGCTTGAAGACCCCAATGTTTTGCGCATCATGGTGGGGCTGGATGCGCAAGATCAGATGAAACGTTTTGAGGTGGTGGATCGCCTTGGACAGACCACCCGAGTTGAACTGAGTCAGTTAAAACTCAATGCCGCGATCAATCCAAAGGTTTTTGAATTCACTCCGCCCAAGGGCGTGAGTGTGTTGCGTGGGTCTTAAGGCCGTGTTGTCGCAGCCACTGGCGGAGCGTCTTCGGCCCAAGGCTATTGCCGATGTGGTGGGTCAAGACCATCTGCTTGGCTCCGGCCGCCCCTTAGCGGTTGCGGTTGCCGATCAACGGCTTCACTCCATGCTGCTCTGGGGGCCGCCTGGGGTGGGAAAGACAACACTAGCTCGTTTGCTTGCCCAGGCCGCAGGGGCTGAGCTCATCGCGATTTCCGCGGTCTTGGGTGGTGTGAAAGAAATTCGCGAAGCCGTTGACCAGGCCCAGGCACTGCAATCGTCCGGCCGCCCGTGTGTGGTGTTCGTGGACGAGGTGCATCGGTTTAACAAGGCCCAGCAAGATGCATTCCTTCCGCATGTGGAATCCGGGCTCTTTGTGTTCATTGGGGCCACCACCGAAAACCCGGCCTTTGAGGTCAACCGTGCGCTGCTTTCAAGAGCAAGCGTCTACGTCTTAAAGCCGCTTGACGAGGCCGCCATGGGCCTCCTCACCAAACGAGCACTGGCGCTGTACAACGCACCCTCAACATTGATTCAGCCCGAAGCCATGAGTCGGCTTTTGATCAGTGCTGACGGCGATGCGCGAAGACTTTTTGGTGCACTGGAGCTTTTGATCCCGCAGGCTTTGCAGTCTCAGGAAACAATTAACGATGCACTTTTAGATCAGCTGATGCCGCAGCTGATGCGGCAGTTTGACAAGGGCGGCGACGCCTTTTACGACCAGATCTCGGCATTGCATAAATCGGTCCGTGGAAGTGACCCAGACGCCACGCTCTATTGGTTTGCCCGCATGGTGGATGGCGGCTGTGACCCAAGATATATCGCGCGGCGCGCCATTCGGATGGCCGTGGAAGACATCGGTCTTGCCGACCCTCGGGCGCTCACCATGACGCTGGAGGCAGCAGATGCCTATGAGCGACTTGGATCCCCCGAAGGGGAGCTGGCCATTGCCCAGGCCCTGGTTTTTCTGGCAAGTGCCGCCAAGTCGAACGCGGTTTACGTGGGCTATAAGGCCGCCATGCGTTTTGTGCAGGAACAGGGCTCTCACCCGGTGCCAGACCATCTGCGCAATGCGCCCACGGCACTGGCGAAGACCATGGGCCATGGGAAGGCTTATCGTTACAGCCATGACGAGCCGGGCGGCTTTTCCGCCGGGCAACGGTATTTCCCCGATGCTCTTGCTAACCCGCCCGCTTTTTATGCGCCGGTCGATCGCGGAATGGAAAGTAAAATTGCGGAAAAGCTGTCTCAGCTTCGACAGCTCAACCAGAAAAAAGGATCGGCTTCGTCATGATTGACCCCCAGTTGTTGCGCAAAGATTTAGACGGCACGGTTGCGGCGCTTGCCCGTCGTGGCTATTCGCTGGATGCCCAGGCGTTTTCAGTGCTCGAGGCAGAACGGAAAGCCGTGCAGGTGGAAAGCGAGACCTTGCAAAGCCAGCGCAACACCTTGTCCAAGCAGATTGGTATGGCCAAAGGCAAGGGCGAAAATGCCGACGCGCTGATGGCGCAGGTGAACAAGATTGCGGAACAGCTTGCTGCAGCCGCGGCCCGGCTGGACACCATTCAGGCGCAGCTAAACGACTGGCTTTTGAATGTTCCGAATATTCCGCATCCGTCGGTGCCACAGGGTTCTGATGCCGAGGGCAATATTGAGGTTCGCCGAGTTGGCCAACCGAAAACTTACGCCTTTGATGTGAAAGATCACGTTGATCTTGGCGCCACGCTTGGCCTTGATTTCGAGACAGCTGTGAAGATCACTGGCAGCCGGTTTGCGCTGATGCGGGGCGACATTGCCAGGCTGCATCGGGCCCTGGCCCAGTACATGCTGGATACCCACACCAGTCAACACGGCTACGAAGAGTGCTACACCCCTTACATTGTCAATGCCGATAGCATGCGTGGCACCGGGCAGCTGCCGAAATTCGCAGACGATCTCTTCGCTGTTAAAAAAGGCGGTGCCGAAGGCGAGGGCGAATCGCTTTACCTGATCCCCACATCCGAGGTGTCGCTAACGAATATCGTGCGTGACGTTATTCTTGAGCCGTCGCAGCTGCCCATGAAGCTCACAGCACACACCCCGTGTTTTCGTTCTGAAGCTGGAAGCTACGGTCGAGACACTCGGGGCATGATTCGTCAGCATCAGTTCGACAAGGTCGAGATGGTGCAGATTGTTGACCCCGAGCAGAGCTATGCCGCGCTTGAAGAAATGGTTGGGCATGCCGAAGCCGTTTTGCAGGGGCTTGAACTTCCTTACCGAGTGATGGCCCTTTGCACGGGGGACATGGGCTTTGGCGCGGCCAAGACCTATGACCTGGAGGTGTGGATTCCATCGCAAAAGGCGTATCGGGAAATTTCGTCAGTGAGCAACTGCGAGGCCTTTCAGGCGCGAAGGCTTTCAGCGCGTGTGCGCAAGGCGACAGATGGCGGCAAGGCACGGCCGGAGCTTGTGCACACCTTGAATGGGTCTGGCGTGGCCGTTGGGCGTGCGCTGGTTGCGGTCTTGGAAAATCATCAACAGGCCGATGGCAGCGTGGTGATTCCGAAGGTGCTGCAGCCCTATATGGGTGGGCGGTCCGTCATTTCCCCGGCGAAGGTATAATTTAGGACTGTTTCGAGATCGCGGAGAGGTGGCAGAGTGGTCGAATGTACCTGACTCGAAATCAGGCGTGGGGGTAACTCCACCGTGGGTTCGAATCCCACCCTCTCCGCCACGCACCACTAGGGGTCGCTGCGCT
>CAYWPQ010000029.1:0-15798 GCA_964460315.1 uncultured Bordetella sp.
TCTCTTCCGGCGCCGCATCAATCTCGTCGTACTTCTTCGCCTCACCACCAAACTTCGCCGACAACACCGTCGCAATCGCCGCCGTCAACGTCGTCTTCCCATGGTCAACGTGACCAATCGTCCCTACGTTAACGTGCGGTTTCGTACGCTCAAATTTACCCTTGGCCATGATGTAGTTCCTTCTTCAATCAATTAGAGGTTAATAACAATTTTTCTTACTTGCCTCGGCTAGTCACAACCGCCTCAGCAACATTCTTCGGTGCCTCGCTGTAATGCTTGAATTCCATCGTGTAGGTTGCACGGCCCTGCGTCAATGAACGCAGCGTGGTCGCGTAGCCAAACATCTCGGAGAGAGGAACCTCGGCCTTAATGGCCTTACCACCACCCACCATGTCGTCCATGCCCTGAACCATGCCACGACGTGAGGAGAGATCGCCCATCACCGTGCCTGCGTAGTCCTCAGGCGTTTCCACTTCCACCGACATCATGGGCTCGAGGAGCACCGGGCTCGCTTTACGGCAGCCATCTTTGAAGGCCATCGAACCAGCGAGTTCGAATGCAATCTGTGATGAGTCAACGTCGTGGTACGAGCCATCAAACAGGGTGACTTTCACGTCCACCACAGGATAGCCGGCCATCACGCCGCTGTTCATCGTGTCTTTTACGCCTTTGTCCACCGAAGGAATAAATTCGCGGGGGACCACACCGCCTTTGATGGCGTCCACGAACTCGTAGCCTTTGCCCTCCGTCTGAGGCTCGATCTTGAGCCAGACGTGGCCATACTGACCTTTACCGCCCGACTGCTTCACGTATTTGCCTTCGATTTCAACAGGCTTGCGAATGGTTTCGCGATACGCAACCTGGGGCTTGCCCACGGTGGCCTCGACACCAAACTCACGCTTCATGCGGTCCACAATGATCTCCAGGTGAAGCTCGCCCATCCCTGAGATGATGGTCTGGCCCGATTCTTCGTCGGTACGAACACGGAAGGAAGGGTCTTCCTTGGCCAGGCGGCCCAGCGCGATGCCCATCTTTTCCTGGTCGGCCTTGGTCTTGGGTTCCACCGCCTGAGAAATCACGGGCTCAGGGAAGATCATGCGCTCAAGAATGATTTCGGCTTCGGGATCGCAGAGGGTCTCGCCGGTGGTGACCTCTTTCAGGCCCACACAGGCAGCGATGTCGCCCGCCAGAACTTCAGTAATTTCTTCGCGATTGTTTGCGTGCATCTGAAGCACTCGTCCAATACGCTCTTTCTTGCCCTTGATCGGGTTGTAAACGGTGTCGCCGGACTTCAGCACGCCTGAGTAAACACGAATGAAGGTGAGCTGACCGACGAAGGGGTCGGTCATCAGCTTGAACGCCAAGGCTGAAAACTTTTCTTTGTCATCGGCATTGCGACTGACGGGCTGCTCACGATCGTCAATTCCGCCCACGGGAGGAATGTCAATGGGGGAGGGCAGGAAATCAATCACGGCATCAAGCATTCGCTGAACGCCTTTGTTCTTGAAGGCTGTTCCGCAGAGCATGGGCTGGATTTCCGTCGAGATGGTGCGGGCACGAAGGCCGGCCTTGATCTCGGCTTCAGAGAGGTCGCCGTTTTCCAGGTAGGTGTTCATGAGCTCTTCAGAGGCTTCCGCGGCGGCCTCGAGCATCTTTTCGCGCCACTCTTTGGCGGACTCAGCGAGCTCAGCAGGAATGTCCATGTAGTCGAACTTCATACCCTGCGATGCCTCGTCCCAGATGATGGCTTTCATCTTGATAAGGTCGACAACGCCTTTGAAATTTTCTTCGGCGCCAATGGGAATCACGATGGGAATCGGATTGGCGCGAAGCCGGGTGCGCATCTGGTCGTAGACCTTGAAAAAATTCGCGCCGGTACGGTCCATCTTGTTCACGAAGGCAAGACGGGGAACCTTGTACTTGTTGGCCTGGCGCCAGACCGTTTCGGACTGGGGCTGAACACCACCCACCGCACAATAGACCATGCATGCGCCGTCGAGCACCCGCATGGAGCGCTCCACCTCAATGGTGAAGTCCACGTGTCCCGGGGTGTCAATGATGTTGAAGCGATGCTCTGGGTAGGACATGTCCATGCCCTTCCAGAAGCAGGTGGTTGCTGCCGAAGTAATGGTGATGCCGCGCTCTTGCTCTTGCTCCATCCAATCCATGGTGGCGGCACCGTCGTGCACCTCGCCAATTTTATGGTTCACACCGGTGTAGTAAAGAATGCGCTCGGTGGTGGTGGTCTTGCCGGCGTCAATGTGCGCGCTAATACCAATGTTGCGGTAGCGCTCAATGGGGGTCTTACGGGACATAGAAAATCCTGGTTCGAAATAAAGTGTTTAGAAACGGAAGTGCGAGAAGGCTTTGTTCGCTTCCGCCATACGGTGAACTTCGTCGCGCTTTTTCACCGCTCCGCCACGACCTTCTGCGGCCTCGAGGAGTTCGCCGGCCAGGCGCAGGTTCATGGACTTTTCGCCGCGCTTTTTCGCGGCTTCACGCAGCCAACGCATGGCGAGCGCAGAACGACGTGAGGGGCGAACCTCGACGGGAACCTGGTAGTTGGCACCACCCACTCGACGGCTTTTAACCTCGACGGCGGGCTTGGCGTTGGTCAGGGCCTGATGAAAGATTTCGATGGGGTTTTTGTTGGCCTTCTTTTCGATGAACTCAAAGGCGCCATAGACGATCCGCTCGGCCACGGCTTTTTTGCCGTGGAGCATCACCACATTGATGAATTTGGACACATCTTCGCTGCCGAATTTGGGGTCAGCGAGAACAATACGTTTGGGTACTTCGCGACGACGAGGCATGTTGGTCTTCCTTATTCAGTTCAGCCAAGGCCCGAACGCCTTTCAGCCCTGGCTGTACCCAGCACGTACTTCTCATGTCTGGGCGCTTACATGATTTCGGCACCATTGCCGAAATCGGAAAATCGAAGTTGCTTTGTTGCTTGGGCGACCGGGCACTGGCCCGGAAAACGCCGTTGCAGCCGCTTAATGAATGCTTAAGCGGCTTAAGCAGCCTTCGGACGCTTCGATCCGTACTTGGATCGAGATTGTTTTCTGTCTTTGACGCCTTGCAGGTCAAGGGAGCCGCGGACGATGTGATAGCGAACACCGGGAAGGTCTTTGACTCGACCGCCACGGATCAGCACCACAGAGTGCTCTTGGAGGTTGTGGCCTTCACCGCCGATGTAGCTAATCACCTCGAACCCGTTGGTGAGGCGAACCTTGGCCACTTTACGCAGCGCCGAGTTCGGCTTTTTCGGGGTGGTGGTGTAGACACGGGTGCAGACGCCACGTCGCTGAGGGCTCGACTCCAGGGCCGGGCTCTTGCTTTTGACGATTTCAGAGGTTCTTGGCTTGCGAACCAGCTGGTTAATGGTGGGCATGATGGTTAATCTTTCTCAGTCTCAAAATTCCAATAAGTCGCGTGCGGGTTTTACGTGCATGGTTTGCGCCCGTTTTCACTGGACACATCGCGTTTAAATCGCGAAAAGCCTTCGATTTTCGTGGCTTTCCGATGATGCTGTCAAGCACAAAGGTCCGTTTGGCCCTGATTCCTCACCCCAGCGGAGTGAAGAATCAGGGGACAGACGATTGGGTTAGCCGGCCTGACTGCCCTCCGACGCATCCCCAGAGGCCTGATCAGCCCCTTCGGAAACGGCCTCGGCAGCGTCACTGCCGCCCGAAAATAGGGCTTCGGCATCGATCGCGGCCTGCTGAGCCACGGTCTGTGCCTCGGCAGCCTCGATCGCTTCGCGCTCCTTTCGGGCCTTGTGATAGGCCAGGCCTGTTCCCGCGGGAATCAGGCGGCCGACGATCACGTTTTCCTTCAGGCCGCGAAGTTCGTCGCGCTTGCCCATGATGGCGGCCTCGGTCAGCACCCGGGTGGTCTCCTGGAAGGAGGCGGCCGAGATGAAGGAGTCCGTCGAGAGCGAGGCCTTGGTAATCCCAAGGAGCTTGTTCTCGTACTGGGCAGGAAGCTTGTTCTCGGCAAGGGCGCGGTCGTTTTCATCCAGAAGCTCGGAGCGCTCGACCTCTTCACCGTTAATGAAGCGGGTGTCGCCTGAGTCCGTGACACGAACCCGACGCAACATCTGGCGAACAATCACCTCAATGTGCTTGTCGTTGATCTTCACACCCTGCAGACGGTAGACGTCTTGAACTTCATCCACGATGTAGCGGGCAAGCGCCTCAACACCCAGAAGACGAAGAATGTCTTGCGGGTCGGCGGGGCCGTCAACGATGGACTCGCCTTTGTTCACAATCTGGCCGTCGTGCACCAGAACGCTCTTCTCTTTCGAGATGAGTGACTCGTGCGCCACGCCGTCCATATCGGTGATGACAAGACGCTGCTTGCCCTTGGTGTCCTTACCAAAGGACACGGTGCCGGTGACTTCGGCCAACATGCCGGCATCTTTCGGCGAACGGGCTTCGAAGAGCTCGGCCACACGGGGAAGACCTCCGGTAATGTCGCGGGTCTTCTGTGACTCCTGCGGAATACGGGCAAGCACCTCACCGACCGCCACATCCTGGCCGTCACGCACGGTGATCAGCGCACCGACGGGGAAGGAGATGTTCACACTGTGATCGGTTCCAGCAATCTTGGTCTCTTCGCCTTTGGCATCGATCAGTTTGACCTGGGGACGAACACCTTTGACCTGGGCACCGCCACGACGCTTGGCGTCGATCACCACGAGGGTCGAAAGGCCCGTGACCTCGTCGATCTGCTTGGCCACCGTGACACCCTCTTCGACGTTTTCAAACTTCACACGTCCGGCATACTCGGTGATGATGGGCCGCGTGAGCGGATCCCAGGTGGCCAACAAAGCGCCAGCCTTCACGGTCTTGCCATCCATCGAGAGAAGTGTGGCGCCATAAGGAACCTTGTGACGCTCACGCTCGCGGCCGTTGTCATCCGTAATCAGCACTTCACCGGAACGTGAAATCACAACAGGCTCGCCCTTGGCGTTGGTGACATAGCGCATGGTGGGCGTGAAACGAATCACACCGTTGGATTTCGCTTCGACACCACTGGCCGACGCCGTACGTGATGCTGCACCACCAATGTGGAAGGTACGCATGGTCAGCTGCGTGCCAGGCTCACCAATGGACTGGGCCGCAATCACACCCACCGCTTCGCCCACGTTCACCAGATGGCCACGTCCAAGATCTCGGCCGTAGCATTTCGCACAAAGACCAAAACGGGTGCCGCAGGTCAGCGGTGTACGAACACGAACCTCATCGATGCCAAGACGCTCAATGGCCTCCACCGCGTCTTCGTCAAGAAGCTCGCCCGACGCAATCAAAGTTTCCTGGGTGTCAGGATTCACCACTTCGGCAGCGGTCACACGGCCAAGAATTCGATCGCGAAGGGCTTCGATGACTTCACCGCCTTCAACCAAAGCCTTCATGTTGATGCCGTTGCTGGTGCCGCAGTCGTCCTCGATCACCACGAGGTCTTGGGTGACGTCCACCAGACGACGCGTGAGGTAACCGGAGTTCGCTGTCTTGAGCGCGGTGTCGGCCAAGCCTTTGCGTGCACCGTGGGTTGAAATGAAGTACTGCAACACATTGAGGCCTTCACGGAAGTTCGCCGTGATGGGGGTTTCAATAATGGACCCGTCAGGCTTGGCCATGAGTCCACGCATTCCGGCCAGCTGGCGAATCTGTGCGGCAGATCCGCGAGCACCCGAGTCGGCCATCATGTAGATGGAGTTGAATGACTCTTGGGTGACGTCTTTGCCTTGACGGTTCTTGACAGGCTCGCTGGCAAGCTGGGTCATCATGGCCTTGCCCACGTCATCGCCGGCGCGGCCCCAGATGTCGACCACCTTGTTATAACGCTCGCCCTGAGTGACCAGGCCAGAAGCGTACTGCTGTTCGATTTCTTTCACTTCTTTCTCGGCCTTGGCCAAGATGTCGACCTTTTGCGGAGGCACCAGCATGTCGTCCACGCAGATGGAGATGCCAGCGCGTGTGGCAAGAGCAAAGCCCGACTGAAGCAGCTTGTCAGCGAAGATCACGGTGTCACGCAGACCGCAGCGACGGAAAGACGCATTGATCAGCTTCGAGATTTCTTTCTTCTTTAAGGCTTTGTTCATGTGAACAAAGGAAAGTCCTGGAGGAAGAATCTTGGAGAGCAGCGCGCGGCCCACGGTGGTTTCATAACGTGTGGTTTTGGGCTTGCGTTCTTTGGTGACTGGGTCGATCTCGAACTCGTTGATGCGGACATGGATTTTGGTGCCGAGCTCAACCTGACGGTTGCCATAGGCACGCTCGACTTCGGCGACATCGGCAAACATCATGCCCTCGCCCAGGCCATTCACACGCTCACGCGTGGTGTAGTAAAGGCCAAGCACGATATCCTGCGAAGGCACGATGGAGGGCTCGCCGTTGGATGGGAAGAGCACGTTGTTTGAGGCCAGCATCAAGGTGCGGGCTTCCATCTGAGCCTCGATGGACAGAGGCACGTGAACGGCCATCTGGTCACCGTCAAAGTCGGCGTTAAAGGCAGCACAGACCAAGGGGTGCAGCTGAATGGCCTTGCCTTCAATCAGCACCGGCTCAAAGGCCTGGATGCCAAGACGGTGAAGGGTTGGTGCGCGGTTCAGAAGCACGGGGTGCTCGCGAATCACTTCTTCAAGAATGTCCCAGACCTCGGGGACTTGTTGTTCCACAAGCTTTTTGGCGGCTTTGATGGTGGTGGCCATGCCACGCAATTCGAGCTTGTTAAAAATGAACGGCTTGAAGAGCTCCAGGGCCATGAGTTTCGGCAGGCCGCACTGGTGTAGTTTCAGGGTGGGGCCCACCACAATCACCGAGCGGCCCGAGTAGTCGACACGCTTACCGAGAAGGTTTTGACGGAAGCGTCCGCCTTTGCCTTTGATCATGTCGGCGAGCGACTTCAGCGGACGCTTGTTGGCGCCGGTCATGGCTTTGCCACGACGGCCATTGTCAAGCAAGGAATCCACGGACTCTTGCAGCATGCGCTTTTCATTGCGCACGATGATGTCCGGCGCCTTGAGTTCCAGAAGGCGGCGCAGACGGTTGTTACGGTTGATCACCCGACGATAGAGGTCGTTCAGATCGGAGGTGGCAAAGCGTCCACCATCCAGGGGAACGAGCGGGCGCAGTTCGGGGGGCAACACCGGCAACACCTCGAGGACCATCCAATCCGGCTTCACCCCGGACTTGTCAAAACCTTCAAGCACCTTGAGACGCTTGGCGATTTTCTTGATCTTGGCTTCCGAAGAGGTTTCAGCGAGCTCCGTGCGCAGCTTTTCGATTTCGGTCTTCAGATCGATTTCGCGCAAGAGCTCACGAATGCCCTCGGCACCCATCATGGCCACAAAGCCGTCACCATACTGCTCTTGCTTGGCAAGGTAGTCGTCTTCCGTCATGATCTGGCCGCGCTTGAGCGGAGTCACGTCGGGGTGGATCACCACAAAGGCTTCAAAGTAAAGCACCCGTTCGATGTCACGAAGGGTCATGTCGAGCACCATGCCCAGACGTGAGGGCAGGGACTTCAGAAACCAGATGTGGGCGACAGGGCTTGCAAGGTCAATGTGGCCCATACGCTCGCGGCGAACCTTGGTGAGCGTGACTTCCACGCCGCACTTTTCGCAGATCACGCCACGGTGCTTCAGGCGCTTGTATTTGCCGCAGAGGCATTCGTAATCTTTGACTGGTCCGAAGATTTTGGCGCAGAAGAGGCCATCTCTTTCGGGCTTGAAGGTTCGGTAGTTGATGGTTTCTGGCTTCTTCACTTCGCCATAGGACCAGGAACGGATTTTTTCAGGCGAAGCCAGACCAATCTTGATCTTGTCGAACACCTGGTCTTGCTGAACCTGCTTGAATAAATCGAGTAGCGCTTTCATTGAACACCCTCACATAAATAGTTTTCAGATTGCACCGCCGCAATGCGGCGGGCAACAACGCTCAAATGACTCATGGACTTAGCCACGCTCCAGATCGATATCAATGCCCAGCGAACGAATTTCTTTCACCAGAACGTTGAATGATTCGGGCATGCCGGCATCAATCGTGTGCTCACCCTTCACCAGGTTTTCATAAACCTTGGTTCGGCCGCTCACGTCGTCCGACTTGACGGTGAGCATCTCTTGCAGCACATACGAGGCGCCATAGGCTTCGAGCGCCCAGACCTCCATCTCACCAAAACGCTGTCCGCCAAACTGGGCTTTACCGCCCAGAGGCTGCTGAGTGACAAGCGAGTAAGGTCCGGTGGAGCGGGCATGCATCTTGTCATCCACAAGGTGATGCAGCTTCAACATGTGCATGTAGCCCACGGTGACGGTTCGATCGAAGGGCTCGCCGTTGCGGCCGTCAAAAAGCTGGACCTGGGTCCGCGTTTTGGTGAGGCCAATGCGCGCAGCAACGTCGTCGGGGTAGGCCAGTTCAAGCATCTGGCGGATCTCGCCTTCCGAGGCGCCATCAAACACCGGTGTGGCGAAAGGCACGCCATGTTTCAGGTTCGACGCGAGCTCGACGACCTCTTTGTCGGAGAGCGTCTTGAGCTCTTCGGGGTGGCCGCTCGTGTTGTAGAGCTTGTCGAGGAACTTGCGCATCTCGGCCGCCGAGGCCTGCTCTTCCAGCATGTCACCGATGCGTTGGCCGATGCCCTTCGCAGCCCAGCCCAGGTGGGTTTCAAGAATCTGGCCCACGTTCATTCGCGAGGGAACGCCAAGCGGATTCAGAACGATGTCCACGGGGGTGCCGTCGGCCATGTAAGGCATGTCTTCCACAGGAACAATGCGTGAGACCACGCCCTTGTTACCGTGGCGTCCCGCCATTTTGTCGCCCGGCTGCAGACGACGCTTCACCGCGAGATACACCTTGACCATCTTCAGAACACCCGGCAGCAGTTCGTCGCCCTGGGTGAGTTTCTTGTGCTTTTCTTCGTAGGCGAGATCAAACTGATGACGCTTTTGCTCGATGGACTCTTTCAGGCTTTCAAGCTGCTTGGCGGCGGCTTCATCCGACAGGCGGATGTCAAACCAGTGATAGCGGTCCACTTCGGCAAGGTAGGCGGCGTCAATCACCGTGCCCTTGGCAATTTTCTTGGGCCCGCCGTTGGCCGTCTTGCCCACCAGCAGTTTTTCGATTCGCTGGAAGGTGTCGGTTTCAACAATTCGAAGCTGATCGTTCAGGTCAAGACGGAAGCGGCGAAGCTCGTCGTCGATGATCTGTTGGGCACGCTTGTCACGCTGAATGCCTTCACGGGTGAACACCTGGACGTCGATCACCGTGCCACTCATTCCCGAAGGAACACGAAGCGAGGTGTCTTTCACATCCGATGCTTTTTCGCCAAAGATTGCGCGGAGAAGTTTCTCTTCGGGGGTCAGCTGGGTTTCACCTTTGGGGGTGACCTTGCCCACCAGGACGTCGCCCGCCTGAACCTCAGCCCCCACGTAAACGATGCCCGATTCGTCCAGACGGCCAAGTTGGCCTTCCGATAGATTCGAGATGTCGCGCGTGATTTCTTCCGAGCCGAGCTTGGTGTCACGGGCAAGAATGGAAAGCTCTTCGATGTGAACCGAGGTGTAACGATCGTCCGAGACAACCCGCTCAGAGATCAGGATCGAGTCTTCGAAGTTGTAACCATTCCAGGGCATGAAGGCGACCAGCATGTTCTGGCCAAGCGCCAATTCGCCAAGATCAGTGGATGCGCCGTCGGCAATGACATCGCCGCGGCCAACCACATCACCGCGCTTCACGATGGGGCGCTGGTTGATGTTGGTGTTCTGGTTCGAGCGGGTGTACTTCTGCATGTTGTAGATGTCCACACCCGATTCGCTCGACTTGGTTTCATTGTCGTTGACACGAATCACCACACGACGCGAGTCGACGTAATCGACCACACCACCGCGTCGGGCCTGGACCACCGTGCCTGAGTCCACCGCACAGGTGCGCTCAATGCCGGTTCCAACCAGAGGCTTTTGGGGCCGCAGGCAGGGCACAGCCTGACGCTGCATGTTTGAACCCATCAGGGCTCGGTTGGCATCGTCATGCTCGAGGAAGGGAATGAGTGAGGCGGCCACCGAGACAATCTGCGACGGCGCCACGTCCATGTACTCAACCTTGTCGGCCGAAGACAGCGTGGTCTCACCATTCACGCGAACCGAGATCAGGTCACCAGTGAGGTTGCCTTTGGCATCCATTTCGGCATTGGCCTGAGCGATCACATACCGACCCTCTTCGATGGCCGAGAGGTATTCAATTTTGTCCGTGACCTTGCCACCATCCACCTTGCGGTAAGGGGTTTCAAGAAAACCGTACTCATTGAGCCGTGCATAAAGCGCCAATGAGTTGATCAGACCAATGTTGGGTCCCTCAGGCGTTTCGATTGGGCAGACACGTCCGTAGTGGGTGGGATGCACGTCGCGAACTTCAAAGCCCGCACGCTCCCGGGTAAGACCGCCCGGTCCGAGCGCCGAGACACGACGCTTGTGGGTGATCTCGGAGAGCGGGTTGGTCTGGTCCATAAACTGCGACAGCTGGGAGGATCCGAAGAACTCACGAATGGCGGCCGTGATGGGCTTGCTGTTGATCAGGTCATAGGGCTGAAGATTGTCGGCCTCGGCCTGACCCAGTCGCTCACGCACCGCGCGCTCGACACGAACAAGGCCTGAGCGGAACTGGTTTTCGGCGAGTTCGCCCACACATCGGACGCGACGATTACCAAGGTGATCGATGTCATCGATTTCGCCACGGCCATTGCGCAATGAAACCAAGAGCTTGATCACGTCAAGGATGTCTTCGTTGTTCAAGGTCATGGGGCCCGCAACTTCTTCCCGGCCCAAACGACGGTTGAACTTCATCCTGCCCACAGCCGACAGATCGTAGGAGTCCGGGCTAAAGAAAAGGCGATCAAAAAGCATCTGCACCGCATCTTCAGTGGGCGGCTCACCCGGACGCATCATGCGATAGATGGCCACGCGGGCAGAGATCTGATCGGGGGTCTCGTCAAGACGCAAGGTCGATGACATGTAGGGACCCTGGTCCAGATCGTTGGTATAGAGGGTTTTGAACTCGCGGACCTTGGCATCGCGAAGCTTGCCGAGAAGCTCTTCGGTGATTTCTTCATTGGCCTTGGCAATGATCTCGCCGGTTTCAGAATCGATCACAGCGTGAGCCAGCACACGGCCAAGCAGGTAGTCGTCAGGAACGCTGATGCGCTTTAAGCCTGATTTTTCAATGTCGCGAATGTGCTTGGCGTTGATCCGCTTGTCGCGGCCAACAATCACATTGCCCGACTTGTCGACGATGTCGAAACGGGCCTGTTCACCGCGCAGACGCTCGGCGACCAGGTCCATCTGAGCGCCTTCAGGAAGCAGCTGGAAATGATCAAAGTCGAAGAAGTGGGCAAGGATCTGCTCCACGTTTAAGCCCAGGGCCTTCAGCAAAATGGTGACCGGCATCTTGCGGCGACGGTCGACACGGAAGTAAAGGATGTCTTTCGGGTCGAATTCAAAGTCGAGCCAGGACCCACGATAAGGAATGATGCGGGCCGAAAACAAAAGCTTGCCCGAGCTGTGAGTCTTGCCCCGATCGTGTTCAAAGAACACGCCCGGTGAACGGTGCAGCTGACTCACGATGACACGCTCGGTGCCATTGATCACAAACGACCCGTTGTCCGTCATCAAGGGGATATTGCCCATGAAGACTTCTTTTTCCCGAATTTCTTTGACGGTAGGCTTGGCGGCCTCACGGTCGTAAATTTTCAGGCGGACCTGGGCGCGAATGGGGGCCTCAAAGGTCTGCCCGCGCAGCTGGCACTCGCGCACATCAAAGGCTGGCGTGCCTAAGGTGTAATGCAGGTAATCGAGCTCGGCCATGCCGTTGTGGCTCTTGATCGGGAAGATGGACTGGAAAGCCGCCTCAAGACCCTGAACCTTACGCTCGGTTGGGGGGACGTCTTCCTGCAAAAAGGCCCGAAACGAGGCGAGCTGAGTTGCGAGAAGGTAAGGAATATCAAGAACGGCTTTGCGTTTCGCAAAGCTCTTACGAATGCGCTTCTTTTCAGTGAAGTTATATGCCACGTTTGGCTCCTTTTGGGAAAACCTCAGTTGTTGGATCAGTCTTAAACAAGCCCACTGCCCTGCTTACCATTCCGAGCTATGCGATGTTGACGAGGCCAGGGTGAGGACTTTCCAACCCTGCGGGCCATCAACATGGCGCAGCCCGCTCAACGGAAAATGCATCTGCAAGATGCCGGACATGACTGTCCGGACCCTGCAGATGCCTATCGCGGTGAGACGATTACTTGACTTCGACCTTGGCGCCGGCCTCTTCAAGCTGCTTGACCAAGGCATCAGCATCAGCCTTGCTCACGCCCTCTTTGATGGGCTTGGGAGCGCCGTCAACGAGGTCTTTTGCTTCTTTCAGGCCAAGGCCTGTTGCAGCACGCACCACCTTAATGACTTCAACTTTCTTGTCGCCAGCCGAAGCAAGAACCACGGTGAAGTCGGTCTTCTCTTCAGCCGCAGCGGCACCGCCACCAGCGGCGGCAGGAGCTGCAACAGCCACAGCGGCAGCAGCAGCAGATACACCGAACTTCTCTTCCATGGCTTTGATCAGCTCGGAAAGCTCAAGAACGGACATGGCGCCAATGGCGTCTAACAGTTGGTCTTTATTCATTTGAAAACTCCAGATTTCGATTCAATAAAAAATGATCAAGTCGATTGCGATTCGCGTTGATCCCTAAGCGCGGCCACCGTACGAACAAACTTGGACGGGACTTCGTTGAGGGTGCGCACGAACTTGGCAACCGGGGCCTGCATCGTTCCGAGCAATGTTGCGAGCAGCTCATCACGCGACGGCATCGAGGCAAGAGCCTTCACGCCAGCTGCGTCCATGAGGTAGTTCGGCATTGCGCCCGCTTTGATGACAAAGACTTCGTTGGCTTTTGCAAAGTCGTTCATGACCTTTGCTGCAGCAACGGGGTCCGTCGAAATACCGTAGATCAGAGGGCCGACCATTTTGTCGGCCAGCATCTCAAACGGTGTTCCGGCAACGGCACGACGAACCAGTGTGTTTTTAACCACACGCAGGTATACGCCGGCGCCGCGCGCCTTCTTGCGGAGATCGGTGATGTTGGCCACATCAAGACCACGGTACTCTGCGAGGATGACTGACTGAGCCTTGGCCACCTGGGCTGTGACTTCGTCGATCACCACGGCTTTCGCTTCGCGGTTTAATGCCACGTTTCACTCCTTCTCAATGTTTCTCACCCGAATGGGATCGAAACGGTTGATACCGGCGAGACCTGAGAGCTTCCGATGAACCAAGGCCCATCGATTTCTTTCGGGATCGCCATCTACGCTGGGCTGCCATCGGTTAACAGATGGCCAATTAAGCAGTGATGCCCCAACGGTCTTTGACAACCTGCAGCGTCTCCCCGAAGGAATTGGCTGCAGCCCAAAGTTTGTTACGACGTCTCGACTACTGAGCCGCCATGATTGAGGTTTGATCCACCCGAATGCCTGGGCCCATGGTGGTCGAAATGGCCACCTTGCGAAGGTAGACACCCTTGGACGACTGGGGCTTGGCGCGATTCAATGCATCGATCAGTGCCATCAGATTGGAGCGCAAGGCATCGACCTCGAAGGAGGCCTGACCAATCGTGCAGTGGACAATGCCGGACTTGTCGGTGCGGTACTGAACCTGACCGGCCTTGGCATTTTTGACTGCCTGAGCGACGTCGGCTGAAACCGTGCCCACCTTGGGGTTTGGCATCAGGCCGCGAGGACCGAGGATCTGACCCAAGGTGCCGACAATACGCATGGTGTCGGGCGAGGCGATCAGGATGTCGAAGTTGATGTTGCCGGCTTTGATCTGCTCGGCGAGGTCGTCCATGCCCACGATGTCAGCACCGGCGGCCTTGGCCTGCTCGGCCTTTTCGCCCTGAGCAAACACGGCAACGCGAGAGGTCTTGCCCGTGCCCGCAGGAAGAACGATGGAACCGCGAACCAGCTGGTCGGATTTTTTGGCGTCGATGCCAAGCTGAACCGCGACATCGACGGATTCTTTGAACTTTGCGGTGGCACATGCCTTGGCAAGTTCAAGGGCTTCTTGGGCCGGATAGAGCTTCGCGCGGTCAACCTTGGATTGAACGGCGGCGTAACGTTTCGAAATTTTTGCCATGATCTTTAGACTCCTTCTACCGTGACGCCAATGCTTCGCGCGCTACCGGCGATCGTGCGCACGGCGGCGTCGAGATCGGCTGCGGTGAGGTCAGGCATTTTGGCTTTTGCAATGTCTTCAGCCTGGGCGCGAGTGATCTTGCCCACCTTGTCGGAATGTGGCCTTGCAGAACCCTTGTCAAGCTTCGCTGCTTTCTTAATCAGCACCGTCGCAGGCGGGGTCTTCATGATGAAGGTGAAGGTCTTGTCGGCAAACGCCGTGATCACCACAGGGATCGGCAGGCCGGGTTCCATGCCCTGGGTTTGGGCATTGAAGGCCTTGCAGAATTCCATGATGTTCAGGCCGCGCTGACCAAGCGCTGGGCCAATGGGTGGCGAGGGGTTCGCCTTGCCTGCAGGAACCTGCAGCTTGATGTAACCAATAATCTTCTTTGCCATATGGGCTCCTTAACGAGTTCAAACGCAGGCTTTTAAGGCCCGCTCCTCAAGTCACAACAACAATGATCAGAGTTTTTCGACCTGACCAAACTCCAGCTCAACCGGCGTGGCACGGCCAAAAATGGTGACCGAGACACGCAGTCGATTCTTTTCATAGTTAACGTCTTCAACGTTGCCATTGAAGTCGGTGAACGGACCTTCTTTGACCCGCACCACCTCGCCAACTTCGAACAACACCTTGGGCCGAGGCTTCTCAACACCCTCTTGCATCTGGGCCATGATCTTGTCGACCTCAGCCTGAGAGATGGGGGTTGGCTTGCTGCCCGAACCACCGACGAAACCAGTGACCTTGTTGGTGTTTTTCACCAGGTGCCAGGTTTCATCATTCATATCCATTTCCACAAGGACATAGCCCGGGAAGAAGCGACGTTCGGAGATGGCCTTTTGGCCACCCCGGATTTCGATGACTTCTTCAACCGGCACAAGAATCTGTCCGAAGTGGTCCTGCATGCCTGCACGATCGACCCGCTCTTGAATGGCCTTCGCTACGCTCTTTTCCATGCCAGAAAACGCATGGACAACATACCAACGCTTGGTCGACATCAGCCTCTCCACCCAAGAATCAAGTCATAAAGGGCCCATTCGAGCACCTTGTCAGCAAGCCACAACAAAATGGCCATCACCAGGACAAAGGCAAACACAATGAGTGTGGTCTGAATCGTTTCTTTGCGAGTGGGCCAGACAACTTTTCGGGCCTCGTCGACCGAATGCTGAAAGAAGCTGATAAACCGACGGCCAGATTGGGACACAAGCGCCACCACCAGGGCCACCACAATGCCTGCGATCAGCGCGCCCGAGCGAACCCACACCGAGGCGTCTGCCAGCTGGTGAAAGCCGACGATGCCTGCGAGCAGCACCAAGACCGCTGCGCCAAGCATGAGCTTGTCGACGATTCCTGATGCCTGTCCTTGATCAACCTGCGACATGTTGTTGCCTCTTCAAAAACGCAATCGCTTGCGCAACCCACGACAAAATTGGCAGGGGCAGAGGGAATCGAACCCCCAACCTTCGGTTTTGGAGACCGACGCTCTGCCAGTTGAGCTATGCCCCTTCAACAACTCACCATTACTCGATAACTTTAGCGACGACGCCTGCGCCGACGGTGCGGCCACCTTCGCGGATCGCAAAGC
>CAYWPQ010000030.1:0-7273 GCA_964460315.1 uncultured Bordetella sp.
TCAAGCCAGCAGACCAAGCCGTCGCTATTGAGCTTCAGATCCAGGTCAAGCACGTTCAGGCACTGGGCTTGTGAGAGACCCACACGGTGCTCATCGAGCTGACCAAGAAGCAGCGTGGTCAGATCTTGCCGGATCTTTGCCGCACGGGCTTCGCCTGCCTGCTGGTGTCTGAGGGCAATTTCCGCAAACTGGTCTGTTTGTTTCAAAAGCTGGTTGCCCTGACGTTGCACATCCCTGACCTGGGCGTAGTGGGTAATGTAGACGGCGGGGGGGTTGGCGGCCATCAGACGAGACATGGAGGTTTTAAGGTCCTCGGGAACAAACTGGGATGGCGATGAGGTCACAAAGATGAACGGTCCATTGGCGTTATCAAAGTCCCGGTAAGAGATGCCGAAGGTGTCTCCGGTGAAAAAGCTGTTGGTTTTTGTGTCACGAATGTAGACATGGTGCTTTGCGTGGCCGGGGGCATCCCAGAATTCGAACTCTCGCCCGGCCAGCTTGACACTGGCGCCCTCGGGAGTTTCTACAATGCGATCCGCCGCAATGGGCGCCATGCCACCGTATTCTCTTTGCGCCATTTCAGCACCATAGACATCGCAGACGGCTGCCCAGAGCTTCGATGGGTCGATCATGTGCCGCAGACCACGTGGATGCACCGTCAGTCGTGCATTGGGGCAGAGATTCATCAATGCGCCCGCGCCGCCGGCATGGTCCAGATGCACATGGGTGAGCAAAATCCAGTCCACCTGTTGAGGGGCAAGGCCGAGTGCTGAAAGGGCGGCCATGACTCGGGGTGCGGCGTACTGGGTGGAGGTGTCAATGATGGCCACACGACCCTTTTCGACCACCAGATGAATGGCATCAAATTCGTCTCGGAAGTAACCGGAATCAATGGCATAGATGCCATCACCGAAGTCACGAACAACCGGGGTGATGAGGGGCGCATCACGATGATGATGGTGCAAGGTGGGGTGGGTCATGGGCTTGGTTTTGCGTTCGCGCTTATGAAATGTTCATCCGGGGCTTAAACGATTTTGGTTTTGATTAAATCGGTCACCTGCTGGGGGTTGGCCTTGCCTTGGGATTTTTTCATGACCTGACCGACCAGCGCATTCATGGCCTTTTCTTTTCCGCTTTTGAATTCTTCAATCATCTTGGGATTGGCAGCCAGGACTTCATCCACCAGTGCAGCAATCAGCCCGGTGTCTTGAATTTGTTGCAGGCCTTTGGCCTCGATGACGGCGTCGGCCGAGGCATGTTCGCCGGCCCATAGCGAGGCAAACACGTCACGGGCGATCTTGTTGCTCACGGTGCCATCGGCGACCCGAAGCAAGAGCCCCGCGAGCTGACCCGCATTGACTTTTGCTTCATGCATTTCAAGACTCTCGCGGTTGAGATAGGTGGCGACCTCACCCATCAGCCAGTTGGCTGCGAGCTTGGCGAACTCAGGAGCTTGGCTGCCGGCCTGGTCGAGCACCGCGAAAAAGAAGTCTGCCGAGGCGCGACTTGAGGCGACCATCGAGGCGTCATATTCAGAGAGGCCGAAATCACGGGCAAGACGAGCCTGAAGCGCCGAAGGCAATTCGGGCATGGCCTTTTTCACCTCGTCAATCCAGGCTTCTGAGATGACCAGGGGCGGCAGGTCGGGGTCCGGGAAGTAGCGGTAATCGTTGGCGTCTTCTTTGGTGCGCATGGCTCGCGTTTCTTCGCGGTCAGGGTCAAAGAGGCGAGTTTCTTGAACGACCGTTCCACCATCTTCGATCAGTTCAATCTGACGACGAGCTTCGATTTCGATGGCCCGCTCGAGGAAACGAAATGAGTTCAGATTCTTAATCTCGCAACGCGTACCAAATTCTTTCTGGCCGAGCGGCCTGACCGAGACGTTGGCGTCCACTCGGAAGGAACCTTCCTGAAGATTGCCATCGCAGATGCCAATCCAGGTCACCAGGGTATGCAGCGCTCGCGCATAGGCGGCGGCCTCTTTGGCCGAACGCATCACGGGCTCGCTCACAATCTCTAAGAGTGGCGTGCCTGCGCGGTTCAGATCAATGCCCGAGCAACCCTGGGGCAGGCCTTCAATCCCTTCGTGAATGCTTTTCCCCGCGTCCTCCTCAAGATGAGCGCGAGTCAGCTGGATTAGGCGGCCACCTTGCTCTGTCATGATCGGCACCAGCCCCCCACTGACCACAGGAATCTCAAACTGGCTGATCTGATAACCCTTGGGTAGGTCCGGGTAGAAATAGTTTTTTCGGGCAAAGATCGATCTTGGAGCGATAGCCCCCTGCACGGCAAGACCAAAACGAATGGCACAGGCCACGGCCTCCCGGTTCAGCACTGGAAGCACCCCGGGAAGCGCCATGTCCACCATATGGGCCTGGGTGTTGGGCGCAGCACCGAATGCCGTTGAGGCAGGCGAGAAGATTTTGGAGCGGGTGTTGAGCTGCACATGGCACTCAAGACCTAAAACAATTTCCCAATTCATGATGGCTCTCCGATGACCAGATCGGGGTGTCGGGTGTGCCAGTCGGTGACGGCCTGGAATTGAAAGCCAACCCGTAATAGACGGGCTTCTTGAAGCTTGGGCCCGATCAGCTGAAGGCCCACGGGGCGCTTGGTGTGGCTGCCTTGGCCGAAACCGCAGGGCAAAGACATTGCGGGAAGGCCGGCAAGGTTGGTGCCAAGGGTGTAGATGTCGGCGAGATAATCTTGCAAAGGGTCACTGCTTGGGGCGTCGATATTCCAAGCCACGGTTGGTGCCACTGGGCCGGCGATGACATCACAGGCTTCAAAGGCTGCCTTGAAATCGTCAGCCACCAGGCGCCGAACCTTTTGAGCCTGCAGGTAATAGGCGTCGTAGTAGCCATGGGAAAGCACGAAGGTGCCGATCAGAATACGACGCTTGACCTCGTGACCAAACCCTTCGGCGCGGGACCGGCTGTAGAGATCGGCCAGATCTTTCGGGTTGCTTGCACGGTGGCCGTATCGCACACCATCAAACCGGCTCAGGTTGCTCGAGGCTTCGGCGGGCGCAATCACGTAATACGCTGGAATGCTGAGCGCCGTGCGTGGCAGGCTGACTTCGACGATGTTGGCGCCAAGCGACGTCATGGCGGCAATGGCGCCCTCAATGGGCTGGCGCACCTCGTCGCTTAGGCCTTCCCCAAAAAATTCCTTGGGTAGACCAATACGCAGGCCTTTGAGAGGTTTGGCAGGGTCGTCTGAGAAGGGCTTGGCAATGTCTTTGGCGAAATTTTCTTCGGGCAGTTCAAGACTTGTGGAGTCTTTGGCGTCAAAGCCCGCCATGGCCGAGAGCAACACGGCGCAATCCAGCGCGGTTCGGGCCATTGGGCCGGCCTGATCAAGGCTTGATGCGTAGGCAATCATTCCCCACCGCGAGGCCCTGCCGTACGAAGGCTTGATCCCGGTAATGCCGCACATGGCGGCGGGCTGCCGAATCGACCCTCCAGTGTCGGTGCCGGTGGCTGCGGGAAGGAGCCCCGCTGCAACTGCAGCCGCGGATCCGCCCGAGGAGCCCCCGGGCACGGCGGTGAGGTCCCACGGGTTTTTCACTGGCCCAAAGGCGGAATGCAGATTGGCTGACCCCATGGCAAACTCGTCGCAGTTCAGTTTGGCCATACCCACCATGCCTGCTGCGGCCAACCGTTCCACGACGGTGGCATCGAAGGGGCTTCGGTAGGCCCCCAGAATCTTTGAGGCCGCGGTGGTGGGCCAGTCTCGGGTGACAAAGATGTCCTTGTGCCCAATGGGCAGACCCAGCAGGGAAAACCCGGGAGATTCATTCGCAGATTGGCTTTTGAGTTCGCCGGAGTCGATCCGGGCCTGGGCTTTTCGGGCCTGCAATTGACTCACTTCAGGGTCAATGGCGAGTGCGGAATTGGTGGGGTCCGCCTGCAGCCTGTCGAGAAATAGATCACTGAGCTCGGGGGCGCTGATAGCCTTGGTTCGCAGCGCCTCTGCGAGCCTAGCAAGATCAGAAAATGGGGAAATATCAGCCATTATTCGACGACCCTGGGAACAATAAAAAGCCCGGCGGATGCCTGTGGGGCGTTCTGCATCAAGGACTCTCGGGCGGGCAGGGGCTGGGCCTGGTCGGTTCGCAGGCGCAGGGCAAGGTCATCGGGGTGGGCCATGGGCAGCACCCCTTCGGTGGGTGCGCCATGCAGTTCGCCCACCCAGTTCACCACGGACTCCAGCGCCGGTAGGGTGCTTTGAAGTTCCTGGTCGTTGATGCCGAGTCGGGCCAGTCGGGCGAGTTTTTGAAGGTCTTCGGGTTTCAGGTTCACGGGCTCAGAAGCTTTAAGATAGAGATGTTGCTTTATTATCCTTTTCTTTTAACGCAGGTTCCCCCATGTTCGGACTTCTCCGCAATTATTTCTCTCAAGACATCGCCATTGATCTTGGCACCGCCAACACGCTGATTTTCGTGCGTGGCAAAGGCATCGTGCTGGACGAACCCTCTGTGGTCGCCATTCGCCATGAGCCCGGCTCAGGCGGAAAAAAAGTCATTGAGGCTGTGGGCCTTAAAGCCAAACAAATGCTTGGCAAGGTGCCGGGAAACATCGAAGCCATTCGCCCAATGAAAGATGGCGTGATCGCCGACTTCACCGTCACCGAGCAGATGCTCAAACAGTTCATTCGTATGGTGCACGAGAAAAAGTTTCTTAGCCCAAGCCCTCGCGTCATCATTTGTGTTCCATGTGGGTCCACTCAGGTGGAGCGACGGGCCATTCGTGAGTCGGCGCTGTCGGCAGGGTCGAGTCAGGTTTTTCTGATTGAAGAGCCGATGGCTGCAGCGATCGGTGCCGGTCTGTTGATCTCTGAGCCCAGAGGCTCCATGGTGGTCGACATCGGCGGCGGCACCACGGAAGTGGGCGTAATTTCCCTGGGCGGACTCGTCTATGCAGGAAGCGTTCGCGTTGGTGGTGACAAGTTTGATGAGGCGATCACCAACTACATTCGTCGGAATTTTGGAATGTTGATTGGCGAGCAAACTGCGGAAGCGATCAAGAAGGAAATTGGCTCGGCATTTCCTGGCAGCGAGATTCGCGAAATGGAAGTGCGTGGCCGCAATCTCAGTGAAGGCATCCCGCGCTCCTTCACCGTGTCCAGCAATGAAATTCTTGAGGCGCTGTCGGAGCCTCTGAATCAGATCGTGATCGCCGTCAAGAATGCACTTGAGCAGACCCCGCCCGAACTTGCTGCAGACATTGCGGAACGGGGGCTGGTCCTCACGGGTGGCGGCGCGCTGTTGCGTGATCTTGATCGACTGCTCAGCGAAGAGACAGGCCTTCCTGTTTATATTGCCGAAGACCCACTGTCATGTGTGGTTCGAGGCTGTGGCGAAGCCCTTGAACGGATCGATGAATTCAAAGATTTTTTTGCTGTTGAGTAACTGTTCCAGCGAGGGAGTGACCGTTCGTTGACATGGCACTCCCGCACATTCCTCCGCCTTTGTTCAAACAAGGTCTTTCCTCAAGACTGAAGTTTTTTATCGCCACCATGCTGGCGATCCTGACCATGGTTGCGGATGTTCACCTTGGGGTGATGAAGCCTCTGCGTCAGGGTCTTTCCATGTTGCTCTATCCCGTCGAGCAGGTCTTCATGTTCCCGCGCAACAGCTTGGCCTGGTTTCAGAGCTATGGGTCTGTGCTTATGGACACTGAACGTGCCCAACGACGGGTCGCCGAAAAAGAGGCGATGCTTGCTGACACCACGTTGATGGTGGATCAGCTTCGTCTTGAAAATGAAAGCCTAAGAGCGCTCGTCGCTCTTGGCAAAGAGGTCAAGCATCGAACGCTGGTCGCCAAGATCAGCCACGAAACCCGAGACGCATTCAGCAACCGAATTGTGATTAATCGTGGCAGTCAAGATGGCGTTGTTCCAGGACACCCCGTCGTGAATGCCCAGGGATTGATTGGCCAGGTGGTTCGTGTGTCGCCCATCACCTCCGAGGTTTCGCTGGTGACTGATTCAACGCTTTCGATTCCTGTTAATTTGCCGCGCTCCGGCATACGAACGCTGACTCAGGGCGCAGGCAATGGCCAGCAGCTTGAGCTTCGTTACCTAAATATCAATGCGGAGATTGAGCCAGGTGATCTTTTATCGACTTCGGGGCTTGACGGAATCTATCCGCCAGGAATTCCCGTGGCGACCATCGATCAGGTCGAACGCGTCGGCAACGGACGCTTCATGAGGGCCTGGGCCACGCCGGTTTCATCGATCGGTACTCGTCAGCATGTGTTGGTGATTCTGGTGAATCAAGAGCTTATTCCTCCTGCCCCCCGGGAGCTCGATGTTCCCAAGCCCCCCACTTCGGGGACGGTGAAATAACATGGCTCGTCAGACCTTAGGGCGGCGCCCGGAGACAAGCAGCATTGCCTGGTCAATTCTGATCGCTTTCGGCCTGGAGATGCTGCCCTGGGGTGGCTGGCCGATGCCTCACTTTTTAGCGATGGTGTTGGTTTTTTGGAATGTCTATCAGCCTCAAAGGGTTGGCGTTTTGCTCTCTTGGCTGTTGGGCCTAGTCATTGATGTTCATTCAGGCGCCCTCTTGGGCCAGCATGCGTTGGCCTATTCGGTGCTCTCTTACAGCGCGGTGGCTTTGCATCGACGCCTTCTCTGGTATTCGGTGCCTGGTCAGGCGCTGCAGCTTCTGCCCTTGTTTTTCCTGGCCAACCTGGCGGTGGCACTGGTTCAGCTCTTCTTGACGGGCAGCTACCCCATCTGGGGTTACGTGGCTGCGCCTTTGGCCACTTCAGCACTATGGATTCCCTTTGCGAGCTGGATGCTTGGGCATCTTGATCGCAAGGCCCATGCATCTCGAGGTCTTTAATGGCGCCTGACTCGAACCCGTTCTTGGTGGGTTAGGGGACGCTTCGAATGCCCGATTTTCGACCTCACGAATCCTCTGATTTTCGCTCGCGCGCCTCGTATGTCGCGGTCTTTGTCTTGTTCGCGTTTGGATTGTTGGTGGCCCGCTTTGTCTACCTGCAGGTCTGGAAGTACTACGACTTTCATGCGCTTTCTGAAGACAACCGAGTGGCCATGCTTCCTGTGCAGGCCCCAAGGGGTGAAATCTTTGATCGCCATGGCGAGATCATTGTTCGAAACACGTCTGCCTTTGCTCTTGAGATTGAGCCTCACAAAGTTTCCGACCTTGAGGAAACTCTCAGTTTTCTTGGGTCGATTATCAAAATCACCGATCTTGATTTGATGCGTTTTCGCAGGCTGAAAGGCGAGCTTCGCCGATTTG
>CAYWPQ010000030.1:7373-15450 GCA_964460315.1 uncultured Bordetella sp.
ACCGATCTTGATTTGATGCGTTTTCGCAGGCTGAAAGGCGAGCTTCGCCGATTTGATTCCGTTCCGTTGCGCCCAACGTTGAACGATGCCGAGGTGGCAAAGGTTGTCGTGAATCTTCATCGTCTTCCTGGCGTGTCGGTGAATGTTCGAAGCATTCGCTACTACCCATTCGGAGATTCTGCCTCCCATTTGCTGGGACACATTGGACGGATCTCGAAGCGGGATCGAGAAAAGATTGAGCAGCAGCCCGAACTCGCCTCGAGCTATTTCGGAACCTCACACATTGGTAAGCTTGGTCTCGAACAGTTCTACGAAGAGGCCCTGCGAGGCCAGACCGGTTTCGATCGAATGGAGATCACCGCCGGCGGACGAATGGTGAGAAGTCTTGCCCGTCGCCAGCCGGTGCCTGGAAAAAACCTGACGCTGTCTGTTGACGGCGAGCTGCAGCGTCTGATTGAGCAGGCGTATGGCAAACGTCGTGGCGCCCTGGTGGCGGTGGTGCCTCAGACCGGCGAGGTGCTTGCCTTTGTGTCGATGCCGAATTTTGATCCGGCACTCTTCATTGATGGAATTGATGCCAACTCTTGGGACGCACTGAATAACTCGCCCGACAAGCCACTGCTCAATCGTTCGCTACGCGGAACCTACCCGCCTGGCTCAACCTATAAACCTTTTATGGCCTTGGCCGCACTGAAATCGGGCATGAGAAAACCCGAGGACACCATCAACGACCCCGGTTTCTTTATGTTTGGAAACCATAAGTTTCGTGACAGCAAGCCCGAGGGCAATGGCATTGTTGATCTCAAGAAATCCATTGTCGTCTCAAGCGACACGTACTACTACATCCTGGCGAGGGATATGGGCGTCGACATGATTCATGACCACATCGCACCGTGGGGTTTCGGTGAGAAAACAGGCATTGACCTGATTGGTGAAACCAAGGGTATTCTTCCTTCATCCCGTTGGAAGCAGGAACGTTTCAACCAGCCGTGGCACCCCGGTGAAAATATGTCGATCGGTATCGGTCAAGGTTACAACTCGTTTTCGATGTTGCAGATGGCGGTGGCGACCGCGGGTCTTGCCAACCGGGGGGTCTTGATGAAGCCTCGGCTCGTGAAGTCGATCGAAGACCCCAACACGGGTGAAGTCACGACCTTTTCGCCCGAGGTTCTTCGGCGTGTTGACCTGAAGGATGAGGACTTGAAGCTGGTGATTGAGGCCATGGTGGATGTGAACCGGGCTGGCACGGGCGCCGCCGTTTTTCGTGGCGCCAACTACTCCGTGGCTGGCAAGACTGGAACTGCTCAGGTGATCAGCATTGGACAGAACGAAAAATACAATGCAGCACGAATCGCCGAGCGGTTTCGAGACCATTCGCTTTACATGGCCTTTGCCCCCGCCGAGGAGCCCAAAGTGGCCTTGGCACTGATTGTTGAAAACGGCGGCTTTGGCTCGGCCGCGGCGGCACCCATTGCAAGAAAGGTTTTCGATTATTTGATCGAAGGAAAGCGAGCTCCGAATGGTCGGTGAGATTCATCCTTCGGGCGCCAGGGGCATGATGTCAAGGCTGCGGCCCCTGGTCGCTGCGTTCGATGGGCCCTTCATCGGATTCTTCTTCGCGATCGCAGTCCTCTCTCTGTTGATTCTCTACAGCACAGGCCATGAGACTGAGGGACGAGTCCTGGATCACGTGAGAAATCTCGGCCTAGCCTTGTTGATTATGTGGATGGTTGCCCATGTACCCCCGGGGCAGCTTGAAAAGTTAGCGGTGCCGATTTTTACAGTGGGTGTGCTTTTGCTGATTGCTGTGGCTCTCGTCGGCGATGTCTCCAAAGGGGCCCAGCGCTGGCTCAACCTGGGCTTTACCCGAATTCAGCCTTCGGAGATCATGAAGATTGCCATGCCGATGATGCTTGCATGGTATGTGAGCAAGCATGATGGCTTAAAGTCTCGTTGGCAGTGGGTGGTCGCGGTTGGGCTACTGATGATTCCCACGGCGCTCATTCTTGAGCAGCCTGATCTGGGCACCGCCATCTTGGTGTTTGCAGCAGGACTCTTCGTTTTGTTTTTTGCAGGTATTCCCTGGCGGCTGGTCATCATTGCCGCCAGCCTGTTGGTGGTCGCTGTGTTGGGGCTGGCCATTTTTGGCGATTCGGTTTGTCGCGACGGCATTTCCTGGCCTGGCTTTCACGAATACCAGAGGCAGCGTGTCTGCACCCTTGTCGATCCCATGCGAGACCCTCTTGGCAAGGGTTTTCACATCATTCAGTCCGTGATCGCCGTCGGGTCAGGCGGTCTTTTTGGAAAGGGCTGGATGCAAGGCACCCAGACCCAGTTGGAATTTATTCCGGAACGCACCACCGATTTTGTCTTCGCGGCGTATTCCGAAGAGTTTGGCCTCTTGGGCAATCTCTTGCTGATCGCGCTTTACGCCGGAATGATTCTGCGCGGTTTGTGGATTGCCATTGGCGCACCGACGCTGTTCTCCAAACTTCTTGCGGCGGCCATTTCGCTCACCATCTTCAACTATGTTTTTGTGAATATGGGGATGGTGACAGGCATCTTGCCTGTGGTTGGTGTCCCCCTGCCCTGGATGTCTTACGGCGGCACGGCCATGGTGACGCTTGGCTTTGGCGCGGGCATCATTATGAGCATTGCTCGAACACGTTCCCAGACCGTTCAAGGTTTTCTGCTTCAGCGATAGGAGGAACTCATGGATGCAGCAGCCAAGGCCGCAGAGACCATTCTTCATGGCTTTGATCGGCATTACGGCCTCTTCCGTTACAACGCTCAGCAGGCCAAGCATCGTTTCGAAGCGGGTGATTATCAGGGCATTCGAAAGCTTGCCGCCGAGCGAATTGCTTTTTATGACCTCCGTGTGCGAGAGGCCTATGATCAGATGACCGCCGGTTTTGGCGACGAACTTGCGTCCGACCGATTCTGGCAGGAGGTCAAGCGCGCATTCACGGTTTTGATTGCTGATCACCGCCAGCCGGAACTTGCGGAGACATTTTTCAATTCGGTCACCACCAAGCTTTTGCGTCGGGAATACTTCCGTAACGACATCCTGTTTGTGCGCCCTCAGATCTCGACGGAATATCTGGATTCCGACCCGCCGTCGTATCGGGTTTATTATCCCAAGCAGCGGGGCCTGAAGCAGACCTTGCTTGACATGGCGGTGGACATTGGGCTGGCCTGCCCCTGGGAAGATGTCTCTCGCGATCTTCGTTTTGTTCGCCGCGCCATGGCCGAGAGGCTTGAGCGCCCCTGGCATTCCCAGAGTGACCTTCAGATTCATGTTCTAAGGTCATTGTTTTTTCGTAACAAAGGCGCTTACCTGATTGGCCGGATCGTGAATGATGGCGACCCCATTCCGTTCGCCGTTCCCATCATGAGGACCCGAAGCGGGAAGCTTTTTTTAGACACCATTCTTTTTGAGCCGGAACAGATCTCGGTGTTATTTTCGTTTGCACGGTCTTACTTCATGGTCGACATGGAGGTGCCTTCGGCCTATGTTCAGTTCTTAAGAACGCTCTTACCCAATAAAGCCAAAAGCGAGCTCTACACCATGCTGGGCCTGCATAAGCAAGGCAAGACCTTGTTTTATCGGGATCTCTTGAGTCATTTAAAACACTCCAATGACCGGTTTCGAATTGCCGATGGCATCAAGGGTTTGGTGATGCTGGTTTTTACCCTTCCCTCGTTTCCGTATGTGTTCAAGATCATCAAGGACAAACGCAGCAAAGACGTTTCCCGCGAACACATCGAGTCGAAGTATGTCTTGGTCAAGGTTCATGACCGTGCAGGGCGAATGGCAGACACCTGGGAATATTCGAATGTCGATTTTCCAAGGGCTCGCTTTGAGCAAAGCTTGATTGATGAGATCAAGGAATTTGCGCCAAGCATGATCAGCGAAATGGAGGGTCGAATTGTTTTAAAGCACCTTTATATTGAACGCCGGATGATTCCACTTAACCTTTATCTTGAACATGCAACCGAGTCTGAGGTGGATCATGCAGTCAAGGAGTACGGCGATGCGATCAAACAGCTGGTAGCCGCCAATATTTTCCCAGGCGACATGCTTTACAAGAACTTTGGGATGACCCGTCAGCGACGGGTGGTGTTTTATGACTATGACGAAATTCAATATCTGACCGAATGCAATTTTCGAAAGATCCCGCCGCCACGAACACCGGAGGACGAGATGGCTTCGGAGCCCTGGTACACCGTTGGCCCCAACGATGTCTTTCCTGAAGAGTTCGAGACCTTCCTTCTGGGTCAGCCCAAGCTGCGCCAGGCCTTTCTGCGCTATCACGCCGATCTTTTAACAGCCGACTACTGGCGGGCTCAGCAGCAGCGCATCGAGCATGGCATCCTGGACGACGTCTATCCCTACAACGACGAAGTTCGATTCAAGCACTACGGGTCGGTGCGGCCCGCGCAGGGTGCATGAACTTTGACACGGTGATCGTCGGGGCTGGCAGCGCAGGCTGTCTTTTGGCCAATCGGCTCTCGGCCGACCCGAACCATCGAGTGCTCTTGCTTGAGGCCGGAGGCGAGGACGATTGGTTCTGGATCAAGATCCCCGTGGGCTACCTTTTCACCATTGGCAATCCAAGAACAGACTGGTGTTTTAAAACCGAGGCCGACCCAGGGCTTGCAGGCCGCTCGATCCACTACGCCCGTGGCCGAGTGTTGGGTGGCTGTTCATCCATCAACGCCATGATCTACATGCGCGGGCAGGCTTCGGATTATGAGCGATGGGTCGAGCACACCGGTGATGCCTCATGGTCTTGGTCCAATGCACTCGAGACCTACAAGTCGATGGAAGATTACTTCGGGGGTGCAAGCCCTTGGCATGGTGAAGGCGGCGAGATACGGGTCGAGCCTGCGCGCGTGAACTGGCCGATTCTTGATGCCTGGCAGGCTGCTGCTGCGGAACAAGGCATTGCATCGATTGATGAATTCAATCGCGGCGACAATGCTGGCTGTGCTTACTTTCAGATGACTCAGCGCCGGGGAAGACGTTGGTCCATGGCCGATGCCTATCTTCATCCAATTCGGCATCGTAAAAACCTGACGGTCATGACCCAAGCCCAGGTTTTGAAGCTGATCACCCAGCCCATTCAGGAGACCACCCGGTCGATGTCTCGTTTCCAACAAAGCGCCTGGAGCGGTGCCCAGCTTGAGGCAAAAGGCCTTGAGCTTTTGCACGATGGACAACGTATCCATGTGACGGCCAATGACCAGTTGATTCTTTCGGCCGGCGCCGTGGGTTCTCCGCAGCTGTTGCAGGTCTCGGGTATTGGAGACCCTCGCCATCTGCAGGCGGCGGGCATTGATCCTGTGCTCGATCTTCCTGGGGTTGGTGGAAACCTGCAGGATCATCTTCAGATACGAACCATTTACAAGGTGAGACACTGCAAGACAGTGAATACGCTTTACCGAAACCCATTCACTCGTTTGGGAATGGCGCTTCAATACGCGTTGTTTCGCTCGGGCCCGATGACCATGCCGCCCTCCACGCTTGGCGCTTTTGCAAAAAGTCACGAGGCGGAGCCAACCCCCAATATGGAGTGGCATGTCCAGCCTTTGTCACTGCCAAAATTTGGGGAACCCCTGCATACCTTCAATGCCATTACGCCAAGTGTGTGCAATCTGCGCCCTACCTCTCGTGGCCGAGTGGATGCAAGAAACCCAGACGCCTTGCAGCCCCCAAAGATTGACTGTCAGTACCTCTCGACTCCATACGATCAATCGGTCGCAGTTGCGGGGCTTCGTGCCACTCGCAAAATTATGCAGAGCCCTGCCCTGAAGCGTTTTATGCCCGAGGAATTGATGCCAGGCAAAGCCTATGAAACCGACGAAGATTTGGCTCGGGCGGCCTCCGAGCTTGGCACCACCATCTTCCATCCTGTGGGCACCTGCGCGATGGGCAAGATTTCAGCACAGGGCGAAGCCAGAGATTCGATGACCGTTTTGGATTCCCAGTGCCGTGTTCGCGGCGTGGCAAGGCTTCGGGTGGTGGACGCTTCGGCCATGCCCACCATTACCTCGGGCAATACCAATGCACCTGTGATGCTGATTGCAGAGCGGGTAGCCCAGTCCATACTGACTGAGCGCTAGTTGGACTTCGCCCACAGTGCCAAGGCAGGCAGTAGGGTTGTGGTGATTGACACCAATGTCTTACTTGACCTGTTTGTGTTTCAGGATCCCGCGTTCGAGCCGATGCGGCAGGCCTTGACGCGGGGCGGACTGCGGACTCTGGCCAGCGCCCAGACGCTTGCCGAACTTCAGGATGTGATCGCCCGAGAAAAATTTCATTTGAGCGAGCCGCAGCAGCAGCGGATTCTTCAGCGTTGGCGGGACTGCTCGACCGTAATTGATGATGCCGAAATTCAACGGGCACCCTGGCGATGCAAGGACAAGGCCGATCAGATTTTTCTTGATCTTGCCTACAGCTTTCGGCCGTGCGCCTTAATTTCTAAAGATTTACAGGTTTTGAAGTTTCGAAAGCGTGCTGCCAAAGAGGGTGTGGTTATCGATGCCCAGTGGCATAGTCAATCACCAGAGGTGCATGATCTGAAAAACGATCCGCGGTGTGAATGAAGGTTGACTGAGCGACGGCCGCTATTCCAGGGGTAGCCATCTGATAGTCGATACGCCAGCCAACATTCTTGGCCCGGGCCTGGCCCCGTTGGCTCCACCAGGTGTATTGCTCTGGCCTTGGATCAAGCCTTCGAAAGACATCGACCCAACCCAACTCGTCCAGCACCTGCGTCAGCCAGGCCCGCTCTTCAGGCAGAAAGCCCGAGTTTTTGAGATTGCCCTTCCAGTTTTTTAGGTCAATCTCATGATGGGCAATGTTCCAGTCTCCACAGACAACAAACTCGCGACCGGACGCCTTGTGTTCGGCAAACCATTGCTCAAGGATGGGCAAGAAGCCTTTAAGAAAACGAAACTTGGACGCCTGACGCTCCTCTGAAGCCGAGCCTGATGGGAGGTAGACACTCACCACTGAAAGAAGCTGGTTTGGGGTATCGAGGTCAGCACGCAAAACCCGACCTTCATCGTCAAACTCTTGAATGCCAATGCCCCGAATCATCTTGGGCGATGGGTGATGGGTGAAGAGACCTACACCGCTGTACCCTTTTTTTTGGGCTGTGAAAAAGTGGCCTTGCAGATGTCGCCCATCATGAAGAATGGAGAGGTGTTCGTCTTGAAGATCAGCCTCTTGGGCCTTGAGTTCCTGAACACAAACCACATCAGCATGTTGGCGGCCAAGCCATTGCATGGCTCCTTTGGTTGCAGCTGATCGAATGCCATTCAGATTGAGCGAGATAATGCGCAAAGTTTGGGCTCCTAAAAGCGGTATATTTCGGTCTATGAATTCGCACCATTCTAGCCATCAAGAGCCCATCGATCAGGCCTTCATTCGTTTTGCAATCGATTCCGGCGTGCTTCGTTTTGGCCGCTTCATGACCAAGGCCGGTCGTGAATCACCTTATTTTTTTAATGCCGGGCTTTTCCATCATGGCGGCATGCTGGGCACTCTGGCGCATTTTTATGCCAAGACTTTTTTGGCTGCCGAGTTTGATGGTCGTCTGAAGGCCGACATGCTTTATGGCCCAGCTTACAAGGGCATCACGCTGGCCAGTGCAACCGCGGTAGCCCTGGCGCAGCAGGGCCGTGACATTGGTTTTGCCTACAATCGAAAAGAAGTGAAAGACCACGGTGAGGGCGGGCTGGTGGTGGGGGCTGAGCTCAAAGGCCGGGTACTGATTGTGGATGACGTCATCTCCGCCGGAACCTCCGTGCGTGAGTCGGTTGAAATTATTCAAGCCCTTGGGGCGACACCGTCGGGGGTCCTGATTGCCTTGGATCGCATGGAGCGAGGTGGAACTGCCGCTGAGCCCACTCCCCATTCGGCCGTGCAAGAGGTGGAAGATCGTTTTGGCATTCCGGTCATTGCGATCGCAACCCTTGCGGGACTTCTCACCTTCCTGAAAGAGAGTGATCATCCCGAGCTCTCGCAGCATCAAGAGGCCGTGAAGTCCTATCGCGACCAGTGGGGTGT
>CAYWPQ010000031.1:0-15441 GCA_964460315.1 uncultured Bordetella sp.
TCCACCGCCTTCACCATGTCTTCGACCACCTTCTTGGCGTCGCCAAAGACCATCATGGTGCGGTCCATGTAAAACAGGTCATTGTCCAAGCCCGCGTAACCGGCCGCCATGGAACGCTTGTTCACGATCACCGTCTTCGCCTTATAGGCTTCCAGAATGGGCATGCCGAAGATGGGGGAGCCGGGTGTTCTTGCCGCAGGGTTCACCACGTCATTGGCACCCAGAACCAACACCACGTCCGTCTGGCCGAATTCGGAATTGATGTCTTCCATCTCAAACACCTGGTCGTAAGGCACTTCGGCTTCCGCAAGCAGCACGTTCATGTGGCCAGGCATACGGCCTGCTACCGGGTGAATGGCGTACTTCACCGTGATGCCCTTGTGCGTCAGTTTTTCCGTCAGTTCCTTCAAGGCGTGCTGGGCGCGGGCCACAGCCAGGCCGTAACCCGGAACAATCACCACGGTTTCTGCATTGTTCAGCATGAAGGCGGCGTCATCGGGAGATCCACTCTTCACCGGCCGCTGTTCGGTGGCGCCACCCGCTGCCGCAGCAGCGTCACCGCCAAAGCCGCCAAGAATCACGTTAAAAAACGAACGGTTCATGGCCTTACACATGATGTAAGAAAGAATCGCACCGCTCGAACCCACCAGCGAACCGGCAATGATCAGCATGGAGTTATTCAAACTAAAGCCAATGCCTGCAGCAGCCCATCCTGAATAGCTGTTCAGCATGGACACCACCACCGGCATGTCGGCGCCGCCAATGGGGATGATGATCAACACACCCAGCACAAATGACAGCGCAAGCATGGCGAAAAATGCGGGCCAGCTTTCGGTAAAGACAAAGATCAGGCCAAGCACAACGGTAGCAATGCCCAGCACCAGGTTCACCATGTGCTGACCAGAAAACACCACAGGCGCGCCTTGGAACAAACGGAACTTGTACTTGCCCGAAAGCTTTCCAAAGGCAATGACCGAACCACTAAAGGTAATGGCACCGATGGCTGCCCCCAAGAAGAGTTCCAGCCGGTTACCGAAGGGAATGGGAGCGCCCTTTTGCGTGATGTTCAGCGCATAAGGTTCGGCCACAGCCGCAATGGCAATGAACACGGCCGAAAGACCAATCATGGAATGCATGAATGCCACGAGTTCAGGCATCTTGGTCATCTCAACCCGCTTGGCCATGGTGGCGCCAATGGCACCACCCACCACCAGGCCAATCAGCACCAGTAACAACCCGGAACTTAAGGCGGAACTGTCTGCCGCCTGAAGGCTTTCGGCCATCGTGGCAATCAAGCCCACCGTGGTGAAGATGGCAATGCCCATGCCGGTCATGCCAAAGATGTTGCCCTTGATGGACGTGGTGGGGTGCGAGAGCCCTTTTAATGCCTGAATAAAGCAGACCGATGCAATCAGGTACAGCAGGGTGACGGTGTTCATGGATAGGCTCAACATTTACGCAGCCCCCTTGTTCGAGTCAGCAGCCGGTTTCTTGTCCTTCTTTTTGAACATCTCCAGCATGCGGCGTGTCACCAAGAAGCCACCAAAGACATTCACGGCGGCAAGGGCTACCGCCAAGACACCCATGGTCATGCCCAGGGTGGTCTCGGTGAGTGCTGCCGCCAGCATGGCGCCCACAATCACAATGGCCGAGATTGCGTTGGTCACCGCCATCAACGGTGTGTGCAGCGCGGGCGTGACATTCCAGACCACGTGGTAGCCAACATAAATGGCCAGCACAAAAATAATCAGGTTAACTAGGGTGGGACTGATTGCTTCCATTGCAGGACTCGCTTGGGTTAGATGTTCTTCGTTGTTTTGGCTTTGTTACGCACGCAATACCGAGCCGTCTCGGGTGACCAGGGTGGCGGCAACAATGTCGTCATCGGCTGGAATGGCAAGCGCCCCTTCCTTGGTGACGATCAGCTTCATGAAATCAAGCAGGTTGCGGGCATAAAGCGCGCTGGCGTCCGTGGGCAGCAGGGCCGCTAAATTAGGCTGGCCCACAATAATCACGCCGTGCTTAACCACGGTCTGGCCCAGTTCAGAAAGCGGACAGTTGCCGCCTTGCTCAACGGCCATATCCACAATCACCGAGCCAGGCTTCATGGACTTCACCATGTCTTCGGTAATGAGCGTTGGTGCCTTGCGGCCAGGAATGAGGGCGGTGGAGATCACAATGTCGGCCAGAGCGATGCGCTTGGCAACCTCAGCGCTTTGACGCTTCATCCAGGCCTCGGGCATGGGGCGGGCATAGCCGCCGACACCCTGGGCAATCTCACGCTCTTCATCGGTTTCAAAGGGCACATCGATGAACTTCGCACCCAGGGATTCAATCTGCTCTTTCACGGCCGGGCGAACGTCAGAGGCCTCCACCACGGCCCCCAGACGCTTGGCAGTGGCGATGGCCTGAAGGCCTGCCACTCCCGCCCCCAGAATGACCATACGGGCCGCTTTGATGGTTCCTGCAGCCGTCATAAGCATGGGGAAGATCTTGGGGTAGGCGTCCGCTGCAAGCATGACCGCCTTGTAACCCGCCAGGTTCGCCTGGGAAGAGAGCACGTCCATGCTCTGGGCACGGGTGGTACGGGGCGCCGCCTCCATGGCAAATGCGGTAAGCCCCGCAGCCGCAAGCTTTTCCAGGCCCGAACGGTCAAAGGGATTCAGCATGCCCACCAGTACAGCGCCTTTTTTCATCTGGGAAATTTCGGCGTCAGACGGGATTCGAACCTTTAAAACCAGCTCGGCGCCAAGGGCTTCGGCCTGAGAACCAATCTTCGCACCCACGGCAGAATATGCTTCATCAAGATAGTTAGCACTAACACCAGCACCTTCTGCCAGTGTGACTTGATGGCCCTGGGCGATCAATTTTTTAACGGTCTCTGGGGTGGCGGCCACCCGCGTTTCACCCGTCAACGATTCTTTGGGAATGCCAAGGTGCATTCGATGGTCTCCCTAGGGGTAAGTAAAAGCCTTAAGCGGCTTTGTTGAAAATATCAGCCCCAATGCTAGCCGATACGGGCAGCCATTGCGAGGCTCGCGCCTTGCCAGAGCGCCATAAGTGGGCAGATAGAATCAGGCTCATGTCGTCTAAGTCGCCCACATCACCCAACGCCCTCTCCTCCTCAACGGATTCCATCCGTCGAAACCACCCTGTTTTGGACTGGAAGGCGAGCCTGCGAGGACGCACCAAGGTTGTGGTGGGGATGTCGGGCGGGGTAGATTCATCCGTGACCGCCTGGCGGCTGAAAGAGGCCGGCCTGGAGGTGCTGGGTCTTTTCATGAAGAACTGGGAAGACGATGACGACCGCGAATATTGTTCGACCCGTCAGGACTTCCTGGACGCTGCAGCCGCTGCAGACAAAATTGGCATCGAGCTTCAGGCCGTGAATTTCGCGGCGGAATACAAGGACCGGGTGTTTGCCGACTTCCTTCGGGAATATCAGGCTGGCCGCACCCCGAACCCCGACGTGCTGTGCAATGCCGAGATCAAATTCAAAGCCTTTTTAGATCACGCCATTGACCAAGGCGCGCAATGCATCGCCACGGGCCATTACGCCCAGGTCCGCTGGACAGACGACGGCCAGGCCCAGCTGATTCGTGCCGCCGACAGCAGCAAAGACCAGACCTACTTCCTGCACCGGCTGAACCAAGCCCAGTTGAGTAAAACCATCTTCCCAATTGGTGACCTGCCAAAGACGGAGGTGCGGGCGATTGCGCATCGAATTGGCCTTGGCAACGCGGCAAAGAAAGATTCCACAGGCATCTGCTTTATCGGCGAGCGGCCCTTTCGCGAATTTCTGAACCGTTACCTGCCCACCCACCCAGGCCCCATGAAGACCCCGGAGGGACGTGAGGTTGGCAGGCATATGGGGCTCTCTTTCTACACCCTGGGGCAGCGCAAAGGGCTTGGAATTGGCGGCGACAAACTTGGCGACGGAAGCCCCTGGTTTGTGCTTGGCAAGGACCTTGCCACCAACACCCTGCTGGTGGCGCAAGGGCATGACCATGCTCTGCTGATGTCCCATGAACTTTCCGCAATGGACACAAGCTGGGTGAGCGGTGCAGCTCCGGCAGAAGGCGCGCAGCTCTCTGCAAAAACACGTTACCGCCAAGCCGATGCGGCCTGCGCTTTTCAATCCAACACGGAAGGCTTTGCGCTGCAGTTTGATGAGGCCCAGTGGGCCGTCACCCCGGGCCAGTCGGCCGTGGTCTATCAAAACGAAATCTGCCTGGGTGGGGGCGTGATCAAGGGATAAAATTGATCCCATGAACACATCCCACACCCTCACTGCGCTCTCCCCTCTTGATGGCCGTTACTGCGACAAGGTCGCAAGCCTTCGGCCCCTGCTTTCTGAATTCGGCTTCATGCACCATCGGGTGGAGGTGGAAGTGGCCTGGCTGATTGGCCTGTCTGACCTTGGCCTGGCCCAGCTTCCCGCATTCAGCCAAGAGGCACGCAGCCGCATTCGCCAATGGGTGAAGAGTTTTTCCGTGGATGATGCCGCACGCATCAAGGCGATTGAGGCCACAACCAACCACGACGTGAAAGCGGTTGAATACTGGATGAAAGAAAAGGCGGCCGCAGAGACCGACCTTCCAGAGATTCTGAAGGCCGCCGAGTTCATTCACTTTGCCTGCACATCCGAAGACATCAACAACACATCCCACGCGTTGATGCTGCGCGAGGCTCGCCGTCAATCCATTCTGCCGGCCATGCAGTCGATCATTGATCGTCTTGGTGGGTTGATCGAAGCTTCGGCCGCCATGCCCATGCTTTCGCGCACCCACGGGCAAACTGCATCGCCCACCACCCTGGGCAAGGAAATGGCCAATGTCCGCCAGCGCCTTCGCATTGCTCGAGACGCCTTCATGGCCATTGCACCGCGAGCCAAGATGAATGGTGCCGTGGGCAACTACAACGCCCATCTTTCGGCAGCGCCTGACGTCAACTGGCCTGCGTTTTCTAAATCCGTGATTGAAGGCCTTGGTCTGGAATTCAATAGCCACACCATTCAGATTGAACCCCATGACTGGATGGCCGCCTACTTTGATGCCATCGCTCGATTCAACACCATCGTGCTGGATCTTTCTCGTGACATCTGGGGCTATATCTCGCTCGGCTACTTCAAGCAAAAGTTAAAAGAAGGTGAGGTTGGTTCATCCACCATGCCGCACAAGGTGAACCCAATTGATTTTGAAAATGCCGAAGGCAATCTTGGCTTGGCGAATGCGGTGCTTCGTCACCTAACCGACAAGCTGCCGGTCTCGCGCTGGCAGCGTGACCTGACCGACTCCACGGTGCTGCGAAACCTTGGTGTGGCGCTTGGCCATAGCCTGCTGGCCTATGAGTCCTGCCTGAAAGGCCTCGGTAAGCTTGAGATCAATGCAACGAAACTTGCTGACGATCTGGATGCCGCCTGGGAAGTTCTTGCCGAGCCCATCCAGACCGTGATGCGCCGATATGGGCTGCCCCAGCCATACGAGCAGCTCAAAGCACTGACGCGTGGCCAAGGCATGAACGAATCGACCATGCGTGGGTTCATCGGTTCGCTGGATCTGCCACCTGCTGACAAAGCCCGCCTTCTGGCCATGACCCCGGCAAGTTACGTAGGTCTTGCCGAGCAGCTTGCCCGCGACGAATTAGCGCAGAAGTAAGTCAGCCCCCAAAAGATTAGGGCGTGTAGACCTCGGGCTCGTCGTCTTTTTTCTTGACGGGCTTCACCAAGTCTTCGCGCTTGATGCCCAGCCACATGGTGATGGGGGCCATGACGAAGATTGACGAATAAATTCCGAACACAATGCCGATCGTCAGCGCCACCGCGAAGAAGTGAAGGACAGGCCCGCCGAAAATGAGCATGGCCAGCACCATGGCCTCGGTGGTGCCGTGGGTAATGACGGTGCGTGACATGGTTCGAGTAATAGCGTTATCAATGACGCCTTGCACCGGCGCCTTGCGCATCTTGCGGAAGTTTTCGCGAATGCGGTCTGCCACCACCACCGATTCGTTCACTGAATAACCCAGCACCGCAAGAATGGCAGCCAAAACCGAGAGCGAGAATTCCCATTGAAAGGCTGCAAAAAACCCAATGATGATGATCACATCGTGAAGGTTGGCAATGATGGCGGCCACGGCAAACTTCCATTCGAAACGAATGGCAAGGTAGATCATGATGCCAATCACCACGAAGAGCAGCGCAAGCGCACCGTCGGTGGCAAGTTCTTCACCAATCTGCGGGCCCACAAATTCAACCCGGCGCATCTCCACGCCGGGCGTGGCCACCTTCAGCGCCTCAAGCACCTTGGTGCTTTGCTGCGAGGTTGCCTGATTCCCACCGCCAGCAGCCTCGGCCTTGTCACCGCCGCGAAGAGGCAAGCGAATCAACAGATCACGCGAAGTGCCGAAGTTCTGCACCTGGGCGTCGGCATAGCCAAGGTCTTCGACCACCACCTTGCGCACCACATTGATGGGCGCCGCCTGGGGGTAAGAGACCTCCATGACGGTGCCGCCCGTGAACTCAATTGAAAAGTGCAGACCGCGGATAGCGATAAAAATAATGGCCCCAACAAAGGTGAGCATGGAGATGATGTTGAACACCATCGCGTGCTTCATGAAGGGGATATCGTTTTTAATTCGGAAAAATTCCATCGTCGATTCCCCTTAGCCGATCGACAGCGTGGTGAGTTTTTTCTTGCCGCCGTACCAGAGGTTCACAATGCCGCGCGAGAAAAATACCGCCGAAAAGATGGAAGTCAAAATACCCAGGCAGTGCACCACAGCAAAGCCGCGAATGGGGCCAGAGCCAAACACCAGCAGCGCGATGCCCGCAATCAAGGTGGTGATGTTGGAGTCAAGAATGGTGGCCCAGGCGCGGTCATAGCCTTCTGAAATGGCCTTCTGCGGGGTTGCGCCAGCAGCAAGCTCTTCACGAACCCGTTCATTGATCAGCACGTTGGCGTCGATGGCCATGCCAAGCGTCAAGGCGATGGCGGCAATACCCGGCAGCGTGAGTGTGGCCTGCAGCAGCGAAAGCATGGCAAAGAGCAGCAACAGGTTCACCACAAGCGCGGCGACGGAGGCCACACCAAAAAACATGTAGTAGGCCAGCATGAAGATGGCCACAGCAATGAAGCCATAAAGCGTGGAGTTAAAACCCATCTTGATGTTGTCGGCACCAAGGCTTGGGCCAATGGTGCGCTCTTCGACAATTTCCATCGGTGCCGCCAGCGAACCTGCGCGAAGCAGCAGCGCCGTGTCTGCAGCTTCTTCGGTGTTCATCTGACCCGAGATCTGAACCCGGCCACCAGGAATCTCGCCTCGAATCACGGGCGCGGTGATGACCTCGCCCTTGCCTTTTTCCACCAAAAGAATGGCCATGCGCTTGCCAATATTTTCACGGGTGATGTCGCGAAAAATTCGTGCGCCTTTGGAATCAAGGGTGAGGTGAACGGCGGCCTCGCTGGGGTTTTGGGAATCGAAACCAGCCTGTGCGTCAGTCAGGTTTTCACCGGTAAGCACCACTTCTTTCTTCAGCAAAATGGGGCCGCCGCCGCGCTCGCTAAACATCTCCAGGCCGCCTGGCGCACGGCCTGAGGCAAGGGCGTTGAGAGCTTCAAGGCTGTCGTCCACCATTCGGATTTCAAGGGTTGCGGTACGACCCAGAATGTCTTTTGCTTTCGCCGTGTCTTGCACGCCAGGAAGCTGCACCACAATTCGCTCAGGGCCTTGCTGCTGAATCACAGGTTCGGCTACGCCAAGTTCATTGACTCGGTTCGAAAGCGTAGTGATATTTTGTTTAATGGCGTAATCGCGTACACGCTTTTCGGTTTCAGGCTTCATCACCCCCAAAAGCGAAGGCTCGCCTCCCAGTGTGATTTCCGACCAGGCAAGGTCAGCCATCTGGGTCATCAGAATGCCTCGGGCGCGCTCACGGATCTCCGCGTCACGAAAACGAATTTCCAGCCCACGGCTGGTTCGCTCCACACCAAGGTGGCGAACGTTCTTGTCACGCAGCGTGTTGCGGGTGTCTCCCACCAACACGTCAAGTCGTTTGCTGACCGCCGCCGGGATGTCCACCTGCATCAGGAAGTGCACCCCGCCTCGAAGATCCAGGCCAAGGTACATCGGAAGCGCACGCATGGCCGAAAGCCAGTCAGGCGAACTTGAAATCAGGTTCAGGGCAACGGTGTAACGGGGATCAGCCGGGTCCGCATTCAGCGCTTTTTCAATGGCGTCGCGGGCTTTCAGCTGGGTGTCGGTGTCAGGAAGCCGCACCCGAACGCTTGAGCCCTCAAGTTTGGCGCCGTCATTCGTTAAACCAGCAATCTCAAGAACCCGATCAACCCGCTGGGCAATTTCCTGGTCCACCTTGACTGTGGTCTTGGCGCTCGACACCTGAACCGCAGGTGCTTCACCAAAAAAGTTCGGCAGGGTGTAGAGAAGGCCAAAGACCAAGGTGAGCGCCATGACTCCAAGGCGCCAGATCGGGAGCTTATTCAACGGTGTTAAATCCCTTTGATCGTGCCCTTAGGCAGCAAGGTCTGGACTGCCTGCTTTTGCAGGTGAATCAGGGAAGGGGTTTCAGTTCCGATGTCGATCGTGACATAGGCGTCTGACACATTGGTGACCTTACCCACAAGCCCGCCTGAGGTGATCACCTCATCACCCTTGGCCAGCGCAGCGATCATGGCTTTGTGCTCTTTGGCGCGCTTCATCTGGGGGCGAATCATCAGGAAATACAAAACCACGAACATCAAGATGAGGGGCAAAAAGCTCATCACGGAACCTTCGGCAGAACCGGCTGCCTGGGCAAAAGCTGGGCTGATCAACACGGGCAATGCTCCTTCAGAAATGAAGCGGTAAGTATAGCCTTGGGGCTTGGCGGCGTCATGGGCAGCCCGTCATGGTTTTCGGGGGGCTAGACGCCCCGCGCGCGGTCCTGGTGGAACTGGCGCCGCCATGCCTGAAAACGCCCCTCTTGAATGGCTGCGCGCATCTGACGCATGAGGTCCAAATAGAAAAAGAGGTTGTGCTGGGTGGCAAGCTGGGCCGCAAGGATTTCCTGCACCTTGTTGAGATGATGCAGGTAAGACCGGGTGAAGGCAGGCCGGTCGTCGCCATGGGAGACGGGGCTGCAGACCGGACAGCCGCAGCTTGCATCCAAAGGCTGCATGTCGTCTTTGTAACGCGAGTTGCGAATTTTGACGTCGCCATAGCGCGTGAAGATCCAGCCGTTTCGAGCATTCCGGGTGGGCATGACACAGTCGAACATGTCCACCCCTTGGGCCACCCCCTCCACCAGATCTTCAGGAGTGCCCACACCCATGAGGTAACGGGGTTTGTTTTCCGGAAGCCGGTGGGCAGTGTGGTCAAGAATTCGAAGCATGTCTTCTTTAGGCTCGCCCACCGAAAGACCGCCAATGGCGTAGCCTGGAAAGTCCATCGCGACCAGGCTTTCAAGCGACTCCTGCCGAAGGTCTTCCATCATTCCACCCTGCACAATGCCAAAGAGCGCATTGGGGTTCGCAAGCCGCTCGAACTCTGTTTTGGATCGCCTGGCCCAACGCATGGAAAGCCTCATCGATTCCGCCGTCTGATGTCGGTCCGAAGGGTAAGGGGTGCATTCGTCAAAGACCATCACGATGTCGGAATTCAGCACCGTTTGAATGCGCATGGATTCTTCAGGAGTGAGAAAAAGCTTGTCTCCGTTCACCGGGGATTGAAAGGCCACTCCCTCTTCAGAGATCTTGCGAAGGTCGCCCAGGCTCCAGACCTGAAAGCCGCCAGAATCCGTAAGAATTGGGCGAGACCAGTTCATGAACCGATGAAGCCCTTCATGGGCGGAAACCACAGACAGCCCCGGGCGCAGCCAGAGATGAAAGGTGTTTCCCAGAATGATCTGGGCACCGATGGATTCGAGGTCTCTTGGGGCCATGGCCTTCACCGACCCATACGTTCCCACCGGCATAAAGATTGGCGTGGTCACCTCGCCATGGGCCAGGGTGAGCTTGCCCGCGCGGGCCCGGCCTTCGGTGGCTTGCAATTCAAACTTCATGGCGAGAGAACTGGATGAATCATGGTGATGGTCTTAAAAAGTGAAGCTTCACTTCACGCTTGCAAGCGCTGCAAGAACATGGCGTCACCATAGCTAAAAAAGCGGTAACGCTGGGCAATGGCATGGGCATAGATCTCATGCATTCTGTCATAGCCCACAAAGGCAGCAACCAACATCAGAAGTGTGGACCGAGGCAGGTGAAAGTTGGTGAGCAGGGCATCCACCACCCGAAAGGAATAACCGGGCTTAATGAAAATGTCCGTTTCCCAGCTGCCTGCGCGAATGAGGCCGGGCTTGCCGTCAAGCGCGGCCGATTCAAGTGTGCGAAGGCTTGTGGTGCCCACGGCAATCACGCGGCGACGATCCTTTCGTGCCTGAGCAATTAATTCCGCGGTAGCTTCAGGAACCTCACACCATTCGCTGTGCATGCGATGCTCGTCCAGGTTTTCAGTTCGAACGGGTGCAAAGGTGCCCGTGCCCACATGCAGGGTTACCGCGGCACGATGCACACCGGCGGCATCCAAGGCTTGCAGCATGGCTTCGTCGAAGTGAAGCCCAGCGGTTGGCGCAGCCACCGAGCCGGGCTCTTGGGCGTAGACGGTTTGATAGCGGCGTGAATCCTCTTCATCGGGCTTATGCGTGATGTAAGGCGGCAGAGGAATCTCGCCCTGGCGATTCAGCACGTCGAGAACCGGCTGGTCAAATCGAAGCCGAAACCGATCGTCGTGCAAGGGGTCTCGGCCAAGCACCTCAATCACGCATCCTTCAGCATGAATGAATGAACCGGGTGCTGGCTTTTTGCTGACCCGCAGCAGAACACTGGCCTCATGCGAAGAGAGAATTCGCTCCACGAGAATTTCAACCTGGCCACCCGTTTCCTTGGTGGCATAAAGCCTTGCGGGAATCACCTTCGAGGTGTTGAACACCAGAACATCACCCGGATGCACAAGGTTTAATAAATCTTTGAAGTGGGCGTCATTGAAATCGCTGGCGGTGGGAACCAGTAAACGACTGGCCGAACGCTCAGTAGCCGGGTGCTGCGCAATCAGTTCCGGCGGCAAGGTGAAATCAAAATCAGAGAGCGAATAGTTCATGAATGACGCTAAGTTAACTGCCAACCAAAATGGCCGAGCCAAGCCCGCCAGCGGCCGGAATGCAGGCAAGCCCTAGGCTTCCCTTGGGCTTGGATTGCAATTCCCAGAAAAGGTTGCCCACAAGTACAGCGCCGGATGCGCCAATGGGATGCCCTGCCGCCAGAAGGCCGCCCCGGGCATTCACCATCTGGGCAGGAAAGCCCAAGGCTTGCTGATGATGCAAGGCCTGAGCCGCAAACGATTCCATAATTTCCACCGCATGAATCTTGTCATGCAATCTTCTGGGAAGTCTTGCTAAAAGCTGTTTGGCCGCATCAAGCCCCGCCGAAGCAGGCTGACTTGGGTCACCTGCCGTGGATTCAAAATCCAGAATTTCGATGGGCCGAATATCGGAACAAGCCACCCCTGTCGCTGCCGTTTCGTCACCGATCACCAAGGCCGCCGCACCATCGGCCTCGGGTGCCACCGTGGCCGCCGTGATGGCATAAGCGCCAGGGCGAATCAGCGGGGGGAATCGTCGAAGGGCCTGCGCACGAAGATCCCGCGCATAGGTGTCGACCCGCGACGCCTTACGGTGACTTTCAATGGCCCATGCCTCTTGGCGTTCACGGCTGATACGAAAATGATCGGCATAGTTCTGTGCGGCCACAAGCACGGGTGGATCACGATCAGCCCAGGGTGAAAACTGCGCCTGCTGATAGGGCTGAATACCCGCGGCTGTTTTTCGAGATCGCTGCGGTGCCTGGCTATAACTCTCGGCGCCGCCCGCCAACACCAACTGGTTTTTGCCTGAACTGATGAGTGATGCGGCAAGTGCAATGGCGTCCATGCCGCCGCAGCACTGGGTGTCCACGGTCAGACCAGGAACCTCGTCGCCAAAAGCCCACAGTGCGGCAACACGGGCAGGGTTGCCGCCTGCGGCCAAAGCGTTACCAAGGATGACTCGCTCCGGCTTGTGCCCAAAGCCTGCCCACGCATGGCGCAAAGCCATTCCCGCAAGCTCGTGCAAGGGGGTGTCTCGATGGATGCCGCCCTTCGGTGAAATCACCGTTCGCGCAGCAGCAAGAATGAATGCGGGCATTAACTGATTGCCTTTCGGATGGCTGCGAAATCGGTTTTGCCGGTGGCTGTGGTGGGCCAATCGGTAAGCGACCGATAGTCTCTTGGAATCTTGAAATCTTCAAGCAAGGGACGAAGATGATCGATCAGAATCTGTCGAAGCGGATCATCAGAAGGCTGCGTAAGCTGGACCACCGCAAGCAGTCTCTCGCCGCGCTGATCATCAATTTGACCCAGCACGGCTGCACGCTGAACCCATGGGTGGGATTCAAGCGCCTCTTCAATTTCCTCAGGGTAGAGGTTCTTCCCGCTGACAATCAGCTTGCGGCTTTCGCGGCCGGATAGAAACAGATAGCCGTTTTCGTCTAGAAAACCATGATCGCCCACGGAAAGCCAACGCCTTCCTTCGCCATCCACCCTTTCATAGAAATCGGGTGGGTTCGCTGAGTGATAACGTGTAAAAAGCCCTTCTGAGTTGACCCAGATTCTTCCGTCAACGATATCAACATTCACTCCTGAAAACGGCCGGCCAACCGACCCGGCGGGCAGCACGGTGTCCTTTCCGTGCTTGGCCACCGAGACAAAACTTAGCTCCGAGGCTCCGTAGAACTCACCCACGACAGCATTGGGGAATCGCTGGATAAGCCCTGCCGTAAGTTCAGAAAACCAACGGGAGCCCGAGGACAGCACCCAGCGAACGGAGGGCCATGCATTTGACGCATGAGCCTTTGCGCTGACGATTTCGTCAGCCGACAGTAAAAGTTTTAACTGGGTTGGCACGGCATAGAGCACCGTGGCCTGATGCTTCTGAATCTGTTGCAGCACACGATCAGGGCGAAAGGCTTCGCTCAGCACCACCGTCGCGCCAATGAAGAGCCCATGACAGACCGCATAGGAAAACAAGGAATGGGCAAGACTTCCCGGAGCAACAATGACGTCGTTCGCGGTGAGTCCAAATTCGGTCTGGTCAGCCCGAAAACTTGCAACCCAAGAGGCCTGTGAACGTTCATAAAACTTTGCGGCCCCGGTCGAACCGGACGTGGAGCCCACAATGGCAAGGCCTTGATGGAGTTGTTCCAAAGCCTTGACCACGGCGTGAATGACTGGCTGATTGGAATCGAACGTTAATTTGGGTGGGGTCAACAAAGAATCTGGGGTTTGCCGGCCAAGGCCCGCTTGATTCATTGCCAAAGCCAGCTCGCCATAGGTCATTCGCTGATCATCAACAACAAGTGCAATTTTCTCTGCGGGATGCTGGGCGATGACTGTGGTGATTGGGCTCATGGATTCTTTTCAGACACCCGCAGTCAAAATGCGCGCTGCTTTGAAACAATCCATGCGGCGAGACAGGCCTTGATCAGATCGCCCGGAAGAAACGCCAAGGTCACCATGGCTGCTTTGCCAAAGTCCATGCCCGCGACGATGGCGAGGCCCGGAATGCCAAAGGCATAGATCACCAACACACCGCCCAACAATGAAGCAAAGAGCGCGGCAAGAAATCTTCTTTGCGGCATGCCTTCCATCAACCGCCTGCCAAGAAAACCACAGACCCAGGCACCCACCACCCAACCCAAGAGAAACCCCACTGTTGGGCCCATGAAGACGCCAAGCCCCCCGCGGCCGCCCGAGAGCACGGGCGCACCCAGGGCCACAACAAAAAGAAACAGCATCACGGTGAGCGCGCCATTGCGAGCGCCCAGCATCAGCCCCGCCAGCATGACGCCAAGCGTTTGTGCAGTGATGGGCACGCCCGCCGCGAATGGGAGATCAATTTTGGGGATCAAACCCAGCACCGCAATCAACGCGGTGAAAAGGGCGATTCGAACCAGATCTTTTTCCGTGAGCGGCTTCATTCGGTGAGTCTTTCTGGGGGCGGTGCGGTCCTGTGACTACGTCGGCTAGCCAGTGCTTCAGCCAAGTGATCGGTACGGCGAAGAGTTTGCGTCATAAAGGGTGAGAGCAGGGCAAGACCCGCACGACGCTTTGAGCGTGCGGACCAGGCTTCCCGCTGAGCCTGCCATTGAGCAAACAGCAGTGGAATGAGCCGCATGGCGAGTGCCACCGCCAGTGCAATTCGTTTGGAATTAATGCCAACCCAGTTGAAGGGCTTAAGCAGGGGCAGCACCGCCTTCATCAGCGCCTGCATGGACGTGGTGGCCGTGACCAAATCGGCCGCAGTCACCATCAGCATGATTCGCAGCACCGAAACAAGGGCCGCTTCCCAAGTCATGACCATCGCTTGAAACACACCAATACCCAGAACCAGTGGCAGTAGTTTTTGAAGACCCAACAATCTTGAGCGACCAGCGGGGCCAAGACTTGCCATGAGCAATGCAGTGATGACCAAGCCCGCGAACAACCAGCGCCAGTCACTGACGGGCAGCACGGTGATCGACACCACCGCAAGCAGGGCAAGCTTGATTCCAGCAGGCCATCGATGCAGCCATGATGGTTGCGAGATATAAAGCGAGATCATGAAACCCGCCCCGTGACAAAAGCTCGATACTTTGGAATCACATCATGGGGTGTTCCGTCGGCTTGAATGCTGCCTTGATGAAGCCAGATCACTCGATCAAAATTCTCGAGCAGCGAAAGGTCATGTGTAGCCATCACCAGGCGCTGCGGCAGCCGTGATATCAGCTGCATCACCGACTGGGTCGTCCGCAGATCGAGTGCGGCGCAGGGTTCATCAAAGAGAAGCCACTCGGCGCCATCAAGCAACACGGAAAAGATGCAGACCAGCTGTTTCTGTCCATCACTGAGTTCGTGTGTGGCACGCTTTAAAAGTGCTTCTTGGCCGTGATCAGTTAAAAGTTGTGTCGCCGCGTCCCTTGCCTTGGTCTCGTCGACGCCCTGCTCAAGCAGGCCAAAACAGAGTTCTTCCATCACCGTGGGAAAGAGAATCTGATGGTCAGGGTTTTGAAAGACGAAACCGGTGGGGTGGGGATTATTCACCTCGCCCGAGGAGGGCAACAGCAGACCTTTCAAGAGCCGAAGCAGGGAACTCTTGCCTGAACCGTTGGCGCCGATCAGGCCGATGCGGCGCTCGGACAAGCGAAGGCTCAAGTCGCGGAAAACCTGGCGTTCGTCTCGTTGAAGGCTAATGCGAATAAGTTCCATCGCCGGTATACTAAAGGGCTTTCCCCGTGCCGGGGTGGTGGAACTGGTAGACGCGCCGGACTCAAAATCCGGTGCCGCAAGGCGTGAGGGTTCGAGTCCCTCCCTCGGCACCAA
>CAYWPQ010000032.1:0-13582 GCA_964460315.1 uncultured Bordetella sp.
GATTTCGCATTTTCAGAGGCAACCACGATGCAGTTGCGGGCACGGCTGAAAATTAGGCGGTAACTTTTATTCACAAAAATTCTCCAAAAAAAGCGGTCAGAAAGGATTTTCCATGGAAGATGCTACCCGAGCGCCTGGTGACAAGTCAATTTCAGAAGACTTCTCTGCTCAGCCGGGAAAACCCTTGATTGGACCCACGGCAGCGTCGTCGAGGCCTCTCAATTCGCCCCAGCCGTCTTTTTTTTGCCAAAAGAATGAGAATATTTGCGAGTCGCAAATCCATCAAAAGCCTGCCTGGAGCCAGTTTGCAGAAAAATCTAAAAATCGCGGTGACGGGAACGTCTGGAATTGGGAAAACAACCCTGGCCCATGCCCTGGCCAATCAACTTGGCCTGAAAGTGTTGCAAGAAAACCACGCTCAGCTGATTCAGGCATTCAACTCCTTTAATCAAGAGTTGGATCAAGAAAAACGCGCCCAACGGCTCTTGGAATTCACCAACCTGTCAAAAGTCTGGGTCACAGAGCGCGCCTCGGCTATCAACAGCCCAGAGGGGCTGGTGCTTGACCGAACGCCTATTGATGTTCTTCGGCTGTGGGCCACCCATCTTTTGGAGCAGCCAGGGTCTAATGTAGTGTCAAAGATCATTCAGACCTGCTTAGAGACCAGCAAGGTGATTGATCTTGTTGTTGTTCCGCCAATCTCTCGCTGGTCTCTGAATGACACTGTAAATGAAGCCGGCCTGCGACGCCAGGCAAGTTTCACGAAGAAACTTCGATCCCAGGCCATGGTCCTTGGCCTGCTTGATCTCTACAGTGTGTCACCCAGGCTCATGCTGCCTCTTGCCGCAAGGACGACCGAAGACCGCGTTAGCCGGGTGCTTCAAGAATTAAAGAAGTTGGGCAAGCTTGTTTAAGCAAGCCCTCTTTTAAAGCCAAGATTGCGATGAATTTTTTTCAACCATTTTTCGGCGCAAAGCTTTCATCAGCCGTGCTGCTTTTCTTGTTCGCCATGAGTGGTTCGGCATTCGCCAAACCCGTGGCTCAACCAGTGGCCAAAGGTGCCGCCACCGCATCCGGTTTCGTGCACGGCATGGCCCTGGGGGCAAGCCCGAAATACCCGCCCGACTTCAGCCACTTCAGCTATGTGAACCCTAATGCGCCCCTGGGCGGTGAACTCAAGCTTTCCGCCATGGGCACCTTCGATAAGCTCAATCCCTTCACCTTAAAGGGCATCGCCGCGCGCGGGGTGATGGACCTAATGTTTGAGTCGCTCACGATTGGTAGCTTGGATGAACCCATGAGCGCCTATGGTCTGTTGGCCAAAGACATGCAGCTGGCTCGGGACCGAATGTCGATCACCTTCAGGCTTCGGCCCGAAGCGCGGTTTTCGAATGGTGATGCCGTCACGGCCGAAGACGTGAAATTCTCTTTCGACACCCTTCGAAGCAAGAGCGCAAGCCCAATCTGGCGAAACTACTGGGCCGATGTGCGCGAAGCCGTGGTGGTGGACCCACTCACGATTCGTTTTAACTTTGCACGCAAGAACCGTGAGCTACACATGATTGTTGGTGCGGTTCCGGTGTTTTCCAAAAAATGGGGTAGCCAACAAGGTGTGGACAAGCCCTTTGAGCAGTGGATTCAAGACCACCCGATTGCCACGGGCCCCTATGTGATTGACCGGGTGGATCTTGGAAAATCCATACGCTTCAAACGCCAAGCGAACTATTGGGCCGAGGCCATTCCCACGCGGCGCGGCCAGTTTCGTTTTGAAACCGTGAGCTTTCGTTATTACAAAGATGAATTCGCACGCATCGAAGCCTTCAAGGCCGGCGAATTTGATTTCGTGCATGAGAACGCCGCGAAGAACTGGGCGCGCAGCTACATTGGCAGCCGATTTGCCAAAGGCGAGCTTGTCAAAACAGAGCTTGCGAATTCCAACGCCCAGGGCATGCAGGCCTTTTACTTCAACATTCGCCAGCCCAAATTCCAAGACGTGCGGGTTCGTCAGGCCATTGGTCTTGCGCTGGATTACGAATGGATGAATCGCCAGCTCTTTTACAACCAATACAAGCGCTCTTATTCCTACTTCACCAACACTGTGATGGCGGCCACCGGCGAGCCCACAGCGGAAGAACTGAAGCTGCTGGAACCTTTGCGAAGCCAGCTTCAGCCCGCCGTGTTTGGGCCCGTTCCCATGCCCCCCAACACCAACCCGCCGCAGAGCCTTCGGGAGAATCTGCGCGAGGCGCGTAGGCTTTTGGGCGAAGCGGGCTGGACTTATCGTGACGGTGCCCTGCGCAATGCCCAAGGTCAGCCATTGGAGTTCGAGGTGCTTCTGGCCACGCGAACCTGGGAACGAATTATTGCCCCCTTCGCGCGCAATCTGGCCAAGCTTGGAATCAGTGTGAAGGTGCGTGTCACCGACAGCTCGCTCTACAAGAAACGTGTCGACGACTATGACTACGACATGATCGTGCACTGGTATTTGTCCAGCCAAAGCCCCGGCAATGAACTGGTGTTCCGGTTCATGAGTCAGGCGGCCAAGGAACCGGGTGCCGATAATTTCATTGGCATTCAAGACCCGGTGGTGGACCGCCTGGTGCAGCGGATTCTTTCGGTGGAGTCTCGGGAAGAATTGATTGTGGCCGCACGCGCCTTTGATCGGGTGATGCGCCACGGGTATTACGCCATTCCACATTGGCACAACAACGTGCACCGCATCTCGTATCGCCGCGGGTTAGCGCGCCCAAGCGTGCTGCCGGATTACTACCATTCCGAAGACTGGGCGCTGGCCGCCTGGTGGTGGGAGGCCAAGCCATGAACCGATCCATCTTGATTTACGTGGTGAAACGGCTGCTTTTGATGGTGCCAACCCTGTTGGGCATCTTGCTGATCACCTTCGCGATGATTCAGTTTGTGCCGGGCGGACCTGTGGAGCAGATGGTGCAGATGCTGAAAGGCGACCACGGCGCACTGGGTGGCGCATCGGCCTCTTTGCCGGGTGGGGCCAGTGCAGAGGTGGGCCAGACCAGCAACATCTATCGCGGTAACCGCGGCATCGACGCGGAAAAACTTGCCGAGATCAAGGCGCTTTACGGCTTTGACAAGCCTGCTCACGAACGCTTCATTGACATGGTGAAGGGCTTTTTGACCTTTGATCTTGGGCGCAGTTTTTTCCATGACCGAAGTGTCTGGGAGCTGATGAAGGAAAAGCTGCCAGTGTCGATCAGCCTTGGGCTTTGGACATTTCTTTTAACCTATTTAATTTCTCTTCCACTGGGCATTGCCAAGGCGGTGCGTCACGGCAGCCGGTTTGATCTGTGGACAAGCACCGCCATTTTGGTGGGCTATGCCATTCCTGGGTTTGTTCTGGGTGTGGCCCTGCTGGTGCTCTTTGGCGGCGGGAGTTTTCTGCAGCTCTTTCCGCTTCGCGGCCTGACATCCGACGACTGGGAAAGCTTAAGCCTTGCAGGCAAGGTGATGGATTATTTCTGGCACCTGACGCTGCCGATTGTCTGCATGACTCTTGGCAGCTTTGCGGTGACCACCATGCTCACCAAAAACACCATGCTTGAAGAGATTCGCAAGCAATATGTTTTGACAGCGAGATCCAAAGGCTTGTCTGAAAAGACGGTGCTTTGGCGGCATGTCTTTCGTAACGCCTTGATCCCCATTGTCACGGGTTTTCCTGCGGCATTCATTGGGGCGTTTTTCACGGGCTCGCTGCTGATTGAAACCCTGTTTTCTTTGGACGGCCTGGGGCTTTTGTCTTATGAATCGGTGATGAAGCGCGACTACCCCGTGGTGATGGGAACGCTGTATTTCTTTTCGCTGATTGGGCTGGTGGCCAAGCTCTTGAATGACCTGCTGTATGTCTGGGTGGACCCTCGCGTTCAGTTCGGGGGGAACCGGTCGTGAGTTCGGCAAGCCTTTCTCCTGGACGCCGTGCCTGGCTTCGCTTCTGTCGAAACCGACGAGGGCTGGTGAGTTTATGGATTTTTTCCATCGCCTTTGTGGTGTCGCTTCTTGCGAATGTGATTTCGAATGATCGACCCCTGGTGGTTCATTACCAAGGCGAGTTCTACTTTCCTTTGGTTCAGAACTACCCCGAAAAAACCTTCGGCGGCGATTTCGAAACCCCCACCGATTACCTGGACCCGTTCATTGAAGAACGCATCCGTGAAGGCGACAACTGGGCGGTCTACCCTCTGAATCGATATTCTTTCGACAGCCTAAATTACTTCGCGCCAAGCCCCAACCCTGCAGCACCGTCCGGCACCAACTGGCTGGGCACCGATGACCGCGGTCGCGATGTTTTGGCAAGGCTGCTGTATGGCTTTCGCACCTCGGTACTTTTTGGGCTGGCGCTCACCGCCATTGGCGTGGTGCTGGGTGTCCTGATGGGGGCGCTGCAGGGCTACTTTGCGGGCAAGACCGACCTTGTGGTGCAACGCTTCATTGAGATCTGGGGTTCAGTGCCCGAGCTTTATCTTCTGATTATTCTGGCTTCGGTGTTTGAGCCGGGTCTTTTGATTTTGCTGGTGATTCTTTCTCTGTTTGGCTGGATGGGTTTGTCGGATTACGTGCGTGCGGAATTTCTGCGCAACCGATCTTTGGACTACGTCACTGCCGCCCGCGCTCTGGGGCTGAACCACGGACAGATTATCTGGCGGCATGTGCTGCCCAATAGCCTCACGCCCGTGATTGCCTTTCTTCCCTTTCGCATGAGTGCATCCATTCTGGCGTTGACCAGTCTTGATTTTCTGGGTCTGGGTGTGCCCTCCTCCACGCCCAGCCTGGGTGAGCTTTTGGCGCAAGGCAAAGCGAACTTAGATGCCTGGTGGATCTCGCTTTCCACTTTCGGGGTGTTGGTGGCTTTGCTGCTGCTTCTGATTTTTATTGGGGAAGCCTTGCGCGACGCCCTTGACACAAGGCGAGGCTAAATCATGAGCACGCCGATTCTTCGTATTCGAGATCTCTGCGTTCACTTCCCGCGCGCCGAGGGTGAACATCACCAGGCGGTGCATGACCTGCATCTTGATCTTCATGCCGGCGAACGATTCGCACTGGTGGGTGAATCTGGTAGTGGAAAAACAGTGAGCGCACTTTCCATTCTGCGTCTGTTGCCTGACGCGCGGCTTTCCGGCCAGATTCTCTGGAACCCGGATGGTGTTAGTGATCCTGAAGAGGCCCCAGGCGCCGGTGACCAGAATCTTATTTTCTGCAGCGATCAAGACATCCGCGCCATTCGAGGCCGCGAGATTGCCATGGTGTTCCAAGAGCCCATGTCGGCGTTGAACCCACTGTTTACCGTTGGGCAGCAGATTGCCGAAGTGCTGGAACTGCACGAAGGTCTTTCCACCAAAGCAGCGCTTGCCAGGGCGATTGAGCTTTTGGAGCGAACCGGTGTGGATGAACCTGCCCGGCGTGCGCAGGCCTACCCACACCAACTTTCAGGGGGGCAGCGGCAACGCGTGGTGATTGCCATGGCACTGGCCTGCAGGCCCAAACTTCTGATCGCAGACGAACCGACCACGGCTTTGGATGTCACCATTCGCGAGCAGGTGCTGTCGCTTCTTTTGGAAATTCAGCGCGATGAAGGCATGGCCATTTTGCTGATCACCCATGATCTGCCGTTGGTGGAACGGTTTGCCGACCGCGTCGCGGTGATGCAGCATGGTCGGCTGATTGAAACCAACGCGACCAAGACCCTCTTTCAATTTCCGCAAGAGGCTTACACCCAAAAGCTTTTGTCCAGTCAGCCCGAACGCATGGTGGCGGGCACACTGAATTCGCCCGTTCTCTGCGAAGCCAGAGAACTCAGCTGCCGCTACACCATCAGTGACGGATTTTGGAAAAAACGTGTTTTTAATGCGGTGGACAAGGCCACGCTGACGATTCGGCAGGGCGAGACACTGGGTGTGGTGGGCGAATCAGGTTCTGGGAAGAGCACTCTGGCCCAGGCCCTGCTTCGCCTAACCCCAGCCACGACCGAGGGTGAGATTGTTTTCGACGGACAGTCGATCAACACGCTTTCGGGGCGAGACCTGCGAGACCTTCGCAAGCGGATGCAGATTGTCTTTCAAGACCCTTTCAGTGCGCTTTCCCCGCGGATGACCGTGGGCGAGATTCTGGGCGAAGGGCTTTCACTTCACTTCAAGGAGCTCTCGGAACTGGAGCGGCAGCAGCGGATGGTGGAGGTGCTGAACGAGGTGGGGCTTTCGGGCGACAGCCTTTCTCGATACCCGCATGAGTTCTCGGGCGGTCAGCGCCAGAGAATTGCCATTGCCCGAGCGGTAGTTCTAAAACCGGATTTAATCGTGTTGGATGAGCCCACCAGCGCCCTGGATGTGTCCATTCAGCAGCAGGTGCTGGAGCTGCTTGTGAACCTGCAACGCCGCTATGGCCTGGCCTATCTGCTGATCACGCACGACCTGGCGGTGGTTCGTGCGCTGTCTCACCGGGTGATGGTGATGCAACACGGCAAGGTGGTGGAATCGGGTGCGACGATTGATGTTTTAGATCGCCCCCAAGAGGCCTACACGCGGGCGCTGATTGCGGCGGCCTTCCGCGGTTAATGCAGGCTGGAATTACGTCTTTGGAAGGGTAACGCCAGTCTGCCCCTGGTATTTGCCGCCACGGTCTTTGTAAGACGTTTCACAGATTTCGTCGCTTTCAAAAAACAGCATCTGCGCGCAGCCCTCGCCTGCATAGATTTTGGCGGGCAGCGGTGTGGTGTTGGAAAACTCCAGGGTGACGTGGCCTTCCCATTCAGGTTCCAAGGGCGTGACGTTCACGATGATCCCGCAGTTTTTTACGAACACACCGCCCTCGAGAGCGAAATTACCGGCCTCTGGAACGGTCAGACAGAAAACATCATGCTCACCCCCCACGGACCGAACGCTGCTTACCTTGTGGTTGAGCCCGCTAGCAAAAGTTGCGCGCGGCTCCTCAACCTTATAGCCGCCCTTCTTTCCCCGAAACTCTGCAAGAAGGCCTGGAAATCTTCGAAAGACCGACCGGTCACACTCTAAAAGCCGGGCCGCGCCACGGATCGATCCGGTGCGATTGAGGGCGTTGAACACGATCTCTGCGGTAATTTCACTTCTCAGGTTAATTCCGCGCGCGAGCTCAGCCTGCTGGGCTCGACGATCAGTGGCTGAATGCATCCATGCCTTGCGCATCAAATCTGAATGAAGCTGTCGCACAGCTGGATCCGCATAACGCGCGGCGTGGGCAGCACTTTGACGGAGACGGGTCTCTGGTGAGACATTCTTTCGACGTTCGAGCAGCTCTTCTCTCGCCTGTCGATACTTGTCTTCCGACCAAAAATTCTGGGCCCGTTCAGCCTGAACTCGACTGTAGTTCTCGGCCCAGCCGGGATCAGTCATGAGCTCACGCAGGGCTGCCTTGATGGATTCGCTGTGCTCGCTTGGATCGAACTCCTCACCATAGGTCTTCTGGTTGTGAAGATTGATATGGTCCTTGGGAAGCATTCGGACCAGATTCCAGGGGTTGTTGTTGAGCCGGTCGAAATCCACATGGTGCCGATGCGTTCCCGGCTCGTCAGCGTACATGCCAAACCGAAGATTCCAATCGTCAGCAAGACGGTGCGTTGGGTAGAGATGTCCATTCACAGGCTGATAGACCATCTCATAGCCACGGAAAATGGAGCGGTACAACGGCATCAAGGACTGACCGGGCTTGATTTCACCGGCCGGACACCAGCGGCCATCACGCGTCATGAATAAATGGTCTGGAGTTGCGTGAATGACCCGCTGATTGTCGAGCTCGATCTCGACAAGGTTGTCGCGACCCACATAACGCGGCGCATCCAAGAGGGTGACAATGACTCGGCCGTTTTCCCCGATGCTGTAACCCCAGAATCGCTCACCGGTCTCGTGCCGACGGGCCATCTCTTCGAGCGTGGGCGAAGTTCCGTCGACGAGAGCGACACGGGTGTCGCCTCGAAAACATCTTGCATAGGTGCTTTTACCTAAACACACGGTCAATACGCTGCGCGGAATTCGGAAGTATTCCACCGTGCGGGCAAGCGCAAAGGAATTCGGCGGAATGACGCAGACATCGCCTTTGAAATCCACAAATGAGCCACTGTCAAAATTCTTCGGGTCAACAATGGTGCTGTTGATGTTCGTAAAGATTTTGAATTCGTCCGCACAGCGAACGTCATAGCCGTAGCTGGACGTGCCGTAAGACACAATCTTGTGGCCGCCTGAAGACCGCACCTGTTCCGGTGCGAAGGGCTCAATCATTTGTTGGGATTCCGCCATGCGGCGGATCCAGTGGTCGCTTTTGATCGTCATAACTTAAATTTTCGCATAAGCGCCAAAGCCTAAGGCTTAGGTTCCAACAATTTTGATGCTTGGAAACTTGCTGCTGTGATCCTCAGCCAACATGGCTATTCGGGCGCCAATGGTGCGTGCGATCTCCCGATACGACTGGGCGATGGGCCCTTGGGGGTCCGACACCACGGTGGGGCTTCCGGAATCTGCCTGTTCCCGAATGCGAATGTCCAAAGGAAGCGACCCTAGAAACTGGACGTCGAACTGATCCGCCATGCGCAGCCCGCCACCTTCTCCGAAAATATGTTCGGTATGCCCGCATTTGGAGCAGACATGCATGGCCATGTTTTCAACCACACCAAGAATGGGCACCTTCACCTTTTCAAACATCACCAGGCCCTTTTTCGCATCAAGCAGGGCAATGTCTTGAGGAGTGGTCACAATGACGGCACCTGTCACAGGCACCTTTTGCGCCAGGGTAAGCTGAATATCGCCCGTGCCTGGGGGCATGTCCACCACCAGGTAGTCCAGGCTGTCCCAGGCGGTCTCGGTGAGGAGCTGTTCCAGGGCAGATGAAGCCATGGGACCACGCCAGACCATGGGGGTGTCCTCACCAATGAGCATGCCCATCGAGATCACCTGAACGCCGTGGGCCAGCATGGGCTGAAGCTTTTTCTCCTCGCCGGGGGCCGCCTGGGCCTTGCCCTTGGTGCCAAACATCATGGCCTGGGACGGGCCATAGACGTCCGCATCCAGCATGCCCACACGGGCACCCTCGGCAGCCAGCGCAAGAGCTAGATTGGCCGCGGTGGTGCTTTTGCCCACGCCGCCCTTGCCCGAGGCCACGGCGATGATGTTTTTGATGTTCCCCATCCGCTTGGCGGACCCCGGCACAGCCCGAGCCTTAACTTCAGCCCGAACGGTGACATCCACCTTGCCCCCTGGGGCGATGCCCGCCAGGGCAAGCCTCACCCGCTCTTGCCACAGGGCCGTTTCACCCAGAGCCGCGTAAGGAAGCACGATTTCAACCGATAGCGCCCCGCCGTCAAGGGCAACTTTGCCCAGCATTTTGGCGCTGACCAGATCCTTGCCCGGCGAGGGGCCAAGCCTTGGGTCGAAGACGGTGGAAAGGAGGGAATTAACTTGGTTCAGAAGGTTTGTTTCCATAGATGGGGCAGAATACAGGGCTTCACGACTGACACGGAAGCCAGGCCCCTCGGATCTTCCCCAATTCCCCCGGAAATGCACGAACAATCCATGCCCTTGAGCGCCGCAACCACCCCAAACCCAACCGCTGAGCAGGCCGCTACGCCTGCGCCTCACGCTCCTCAAAGCCACGGGTTACGGAAGATTCTAGTCACCTCCGCCCTGCCCTATGCCAACGGCGCGATTCACCTGGGTCATCTTGTTGAGTACATTCAAACGGACATCTGGGCCCGCTTTCATCGGATGCAGGGTCACGATGTGGTCTATGTCTGCGCCGACGACACCCATGGCACGCCCATCATGTTGCGCGCAGAAAAAGAGGGGATCACCCCCGAGGCCTTGATTGAAAAAGTCTGGGGCGAACACACCCGCGACTTTTCAAGCTTTGGCATTGCCTTTGATCATTACTACTCCACCCATTCCCCGGAAAACCAAGAGCTGTCGTCAAAGTTTTATGAGGCACTGAAGGCCAACGGCCTGATCGAGGTGCGCCGGATCGAGCAGATGTACGACCCGGTGAAAGAGATGTTCCTGCCGGATCGCTTCATCAAAGGCGAATGCCCCAAATGCGGTGCAAAAGATCAATATGGTGATTCCTGTGAATCTTGTGGCGCCACCTATGGGCCCACGGATTTAAAGAACCCATTTTCAGTGGTCTCGGGTGCGGCCCCCGTTCGAAAAGAATCCGACCATTACTTTTTTAAGCTTTCAGACCCGCGCTGCTCAGACTTTCTTCGTCAGTGGGCCATCCACGACGAAAGGCTTCAGCCCGAAGCCAGCAACAAACTGAAAGAGTGGCTTGGCGAAGAAGGTGGTCTTGCTGATTGGGACATCTCGCGCGATGCGCCCTATTTCGGTTTTGAAATTCCAGGCGCCCCAGGCAAATATTTCTATGTCTGGCTTGACGCACCGATTGGCTATTACGCAAGCCTGAAAAAGTTCTGCGCCAATACGGGCCGTGACTTTGAAAGCTTTGTTCGAGAAGATTCGCTGGTAGAGCAGTATCACTTTATTGGCAAAGACATTCTCTACTTCCACACCCTGTTCTGGCCGGCCATGCTGAAGTTTGCTGGCTATCGAACCCCCACCAATGTCTTTGCCCACGGCTTTTTAACGGTCGACGGCGCGAAGATGAGCAAATCCCGCGGCACCTTCATCACCGCCCAAAGCTACATTGAACAAAAGCTCAACCCCGAGTGGCTGCGCTATTACTTCGCCGCAAAACTTAATGGGTCGATGGAAGATCTTGATCTGAACCTGAGCGACTTCATTGCACGAATCAATAGCGACCTGGTCGGCAAATACGTGAACATTGCAAGCCGCTCCGCAGGCTTCATCACCAAACGGTTTGAGGGTGAGCTTCATGCGCAAACTCTGGCTGACCCCAATGCGCTGTCCAATGCCATTCAGGCGGCGGCCCCCGGAATTACGCAGGCCTATGCCAGCCGTGACACCGCGAAGGTGGTGCGCGAGACCACCGCGCTCATGGACCTGGTTAATGAATTCGTGGATGCTGAAAAACCTTGGGAGTTGGCCAAGGAGTCACTCATCGACGCGAGTCTTTTGCCCCGCCTGCATCAGGTCTGCACGGTGATCATGAAATCCTTCGCTCAGCTGACCGTGCTTTTAAAGCCCATTCTTCCGGCCACCGCCCAGCGGGTGGAAAGCGAGCTTTTCCAGCTGGCTCAGCCGCTGGTCTGGTCCGACCTGGCCAGCCCGCCCATTCACAAGCTTCATGGCTTTTCGCACCTGATGACACGGGTGGACCGGGAATCCATTGATGCCCTGATCGCCGCCAATCAGCAGTCACTCGGATAAAATCACGCCATGGCACTTTACGAATCTGAAATCACCCAATTCCTGCGCGACCTGAAGGATCAGAAACCCCATCTGGAAGATGCTCAGGCGGCTGGCCGCATGCTGCTTTGGGACAAAGAGCCCCTGAAACTTGACGAGCTTGAAAAGTCACGCGCAGTGAAGGTTCGCCAAAAACCATACGTGTATCAGACCGACTAAGCCCAGGCCATGGAAACCAACGACGCAGCCCAACCCGAACAGCCCGGGCAGCCGGAACAGCCTCAGTTGCCGGAATCACCGACGGTCGCCGCTCTCGACGACGCGATTGCAAGGCTTTACGGCGAGCCTCTCACCCAGATTCCCAAAGATCTGTATATCCCGCCCGATGCGCTGGAAGTCATTCTTGACAGCTTCGAAGGCCCCCTGGATCTTTTGCTTTATCTCATTCGCCGACAGAACTTCAACATTCTGGACATTCCCATGGCCGAGGTCACCAAGCAGTACCTGACCTATGTGGAAGAGATTCGCACGCGTAACCTTGAGCTTGCTGCCGATTACCTGCTGATGGCGGCCATGCTGATCGAGATCAAATCACGGATGCTGCTGCCCGTTCGGCCCAAAGAAGGCGAAGAGGAAGTGGATGACCCACGCGCCGAACTGGTTCGTCGTCTGCTTGAGTACGAGCAAATGAAGATTGCGGCCCAACAGATTGACCAGTTCCCCCAGCTTGGCCGAGACGTGATGGTGGCGCAGGCCTATGTGGATCAGACGGTGGCGCCCAAACTTCCCGATGTCGACCCCAATGACCTTCGCGCCGCCTGGGCCGACATTCTTCGCCGGGCCAAGCTCACCGCTCATCACCATATTTCGCGCGAACCGCTTTCCGTTCGAGAACACATGTCGCGCATTCTGAAGTTCCTGCAGGGCCGTCCGTTTGTTGAGTTCACCGAACTCTTCATGGAAGAGCTGGCCCACGGTGGTGGCGTGCCGATTGTGGTGGTGCACTTCCTGGCCCTTTTGGAGCTTGCCCGTGAAGGTCTGGTGGAAGTTACCCAGGCCGAAGCCTATGCGCCCATTTACGTGCGGCTGGGCTACACCCCCTCTTGACGCAAGCCCTTGTCAGGCTTTGACCTTACCCGCTTCAACACCCTGGGCTTTCATGCCAAGGCCGATCGCGGCCTGATCGTTCACCAGGCCGACGATCTTCCCGAAATCAGCCGCAGCATTCATGGCCAGCCACGGGTGATTCTTGGCTGTGGCAGCAATGTGGTGATTCATCAAGATCTACCCGCTGTGGCCTTGGTGAATCGCATCAAGGGAAGATCTATCAACGCCCAGGGGCTGCTTTGCTGTGGTGCCGGTGAAAACTGGCATGACACCGTGATGTGGTCACTGGAACAGGGCTGGGCTGGCCTTGAAAACATGGCTCTGATTCCCGGAACGGTGGGTGCAAGCCCCGTGCAAAACATCGGCGCCTATGGTGTTGAATTAAAGGATGTTTTCGTCAGCCTGACCGCCTGGGATTTCCAAACCGAATCGTTCGTGGAATTCACCAAGGCGCAATGCCGCTTTGGCTACCGCGACAGCATCTTCAAAGATCCTGCCATTCAGGGGCCGTGGAATGCCCCCCGGTATTTCATCACCCAAGTCTGCATGCAGCTTGTGCCGATGGCCAAGGCAAGGGTCAACCTTGCCTACGGTGATCTTCAAAAAGAGGTTCGCACCGAGAGCCCCTTGGATGTTGCACAGGCTGTGATTCGCATTCGGGAGATCAAACTGCCTGACCCCGCCAAGCTTGGCAATGTGGGAAGTTTTTTTAAAAATCCCATCGTAGCAACGGAGAAAGCCCAAGCGTTAAAGGCCAAACACCCAGGGCTTCCCGTGTATTCAATGCCTGGGGACTCCACACACTGCAAGGTCTCTGCGGGCTGGCTGATTGATCAGGCGGGTTTTAAAGCGCGAGATCGAAATGGTGGCGGGGCCACAGGAAAAAACCCATGCCTTGGCGTTATTGATGGTGCTGGAGATGGCGTTGGTGCTGGTGTTGGCGTTTATGAAAAGCACGCGCTGGTTTTGGTGAATTATGGGCGGGGCACAGCTGATGAGTTGTTGCAACTGGCCCAGGCCATTCAATCCACCATCAAAACCCGCTTTGGCATTACGCTTGAATCCGAACCAAGCTGGTTGCCGCCGATTTCGAATGTGTAACGAGTGAAACAGACGCTTTACCTCGTCCGTAACCTTTACCCCTCTCTTTACCCTTCTCTTTACCCTTC
>CAYWPQ010000032.1:13682-15133 GCA_964460315.1 uncultured Bordetella sp.
CGCTTTACCTCGTCCGTAACCTTTACCCCTCTCTTTACCCTTCTCTTTACCCTTCCCTTTACCCTAACCGTCAGCCTAACCCCGGCGAAATATCAGCTTGTCTTCGGTAGACGCTTTTTTATCGAAGACATAGTCTTCCACATCAAATTCCTTTAAGCCTGCAGGTTCATCAATCTTGTTCTCAATGGCGAACCGAACCATCAGGCCGCGCGCGCGTTTGGCACTAAAACTCACCACCTTATAACCACCCGCTTTGCGTTCCTGAAACACAGGAGTGACCACGGGGAATTCAAGCCCCTTCACGGCTTTGAAATATTCGTCCGAGGCAAGGTTCACAAGCACTTTTGTTTTGTGGGTCTTCAGTTCGGCATTCAAGGCCTGGCCAAGCCGGCTTCCCCAGAAGTGATAAAGATCTTTGCCTTGAGAATTCGCAAGGGTGGTGCCCATCTCCAGCCGGTAGGGCTGCATCAGATCCAGCGGCCGAAGAACGCCATAAAGCCCCGAAAGAATTCGAAGGTGTTTCTGGGTTCGATCCAACTGAGCCTTGGTTAGGCTGGTGGCGTCCAGGCCGTCATAGACGTCACCGTTAAAGGCCAGCACCGCCTGTTTCGCGTTCTTGGCCGTGAAGGGGCGTTTCCAGGCCTCATAACGGGCAACGTTGAGTGCGGCAAGCTTGTCGCTGAGGTCCATCAGCCTCGCAACATCAGCCAGGCTTTTCGTTTTAAGAATTTTGATGAGTTCGGCTGATTGATCCAGAAAGTCACACTGGGTGCTGGTCTCGAAGGTGGGCGGCGTGTCAAAATCAAGGGTCTTAGCGGGTGAGATCACCATCAACATAGCGGTTCCTGGTAGAAGTTCGTGGTTCTTCGTGGTTGTTGGTTTTTGTTCGTGGTTCTTTGCAGCTTCTTAGGTTAGGTAAATTGTAAACATGAGTATTCAATCGGTTCGAAATCCCCTGAGGCATCTCTTTCTGTGGACGCTTGCTTTCCTTGGCGCGTTAACGCTTAGCGGCTGCAGTAGCGCCATCAAGCCCCCCACCCTTCAGGTGGCCGATGTTCGGGTGGCAAGCCTTGACCGCGAACAACTGGTGCTGACCGTCACCCTGAACGCTCAAAACCCCAATAGCATCGACCTAAATCTTTCAGACATTCAGGCAAAGATTTCTCTGACCGGTGAAGAAGTTGCCACGGTCAATTCTGTTCAGCCCACGGTTCGGCTGCCCGCCTCGGGCACCGTCACCGTGCCGATTCGCTTACAAATTGGGCTCCAGGGTGCCCCTGCCGTGATTAAAAAGAGCGCTATTGCCTTGCTTGCCGGCGGGCTTGGTTATCAGGTGAAAGGCAGTGTCACCACCTTCAACGGGCTGATCACGGTGCCTTTTGAGAAGTCAGGGACGGTGAACCCAAGAGCCAAGTAAACAAAGCTGGCAGCTTGCCCTCCAGCCAGGCGCC
>CAYWPQ010000033.1:0-14633 GCA_964460315.1 uncultured Bordetella sp.
AAACTTGCCGCTGGTGATGTCCACCTGACCGCCGCCGAAATTCACCGCGTAGAGGCCACGATCGAGCGAGGCGACGATCTCTTGGGGGTCGTCCCGGCCGGCCAGCATGTAGGTGTTGGTCATGCGCGGCATGGGCAGGTGGGCATACGATTCGCGTCGGCCATTGCCCGTGGGCGCAACTTTCATCAGTCGGGCGTTGAGCGAATCCTGGATGTAGCCGCGCAAGATGCCGTCTTCAATCAACACCGTGCACTGGGTGGCCTGACCTTCGTCATCAATATTCAGCGAGCCCCGCCGGTCAGCAAGTGTTCCGTCGTCCACCACGGTCACACCCTTGGCAGCCACCTGCTGGCCAATTCGTCCAGCGAAAGCAGACGATCCTTTTCGATTGAAGTCACCCTCAAGGCCATGGCCCACCGCTTCGTGCAAAAGAACGCCTGGCCAACCGGGCCCAAGCACGACGGGCATGGTGCCCGCGGGTGCGGGGCGTGATTCCAAATTCACCAAGGCCTGCCGAACCGCTTCATTCACATAATGTTCAATCAGGGTGTCGGTGAACATCAAGAGATTCTGTCGACCACCGCCACCGCTTGAGCCCTGCTCTCTTCGGCCAGCCTGCTCCACAATGACCGAAACGGAAAGCCGCACAAGCGGGCGAACATCGGCGGCCATCACCCCGTCGCTGCGCATGACCATGACCACGTCGTATTCACCTGCCAACGACGCCATCACCTGGGTCACCCGGCGATCCTTCGCCCGGGCCAGACGTTCCACACGGCCAAGAAGATCCACCTTGTCTTGTGAACTTAATGCCGCGAGAGGGTCGAAGTCGCCATACAAAATCGTGGGCGGCACAGAAAGCTTGGCCGAGGCCGAAGGTTTCACTTTGGCGGACTGCCCTGCCCGGGCAATGGCACGCGTGGTGACTGCTGCCTCGCGCAGGGCCTGCGGGCTGAGAACATCGGAATAGGCGAAGGCGGTTTTGTCGCCGCTCACGGCGCGAACACCCACACCCTGGTCAATCGAGAAGCTTCCACTTTTCACGATGCCTTCATCCAAGCTCCAGGCTTCGGAACGGGTGTATTGAAAGTAGAGATCAGCGAAGTCCACGCGATGCTGAAAGATATCCCCAAGCGCACCGTGAAGGTGTTGCTCAGTCAGGCCGTAAGGCTCAAGCAACAAAGACTGGGCGGTGCCCAATGCGGCGATGGCGGCGTCAGCTGGCTTCATGAACGGGTTCCAATGACTCGATGATTAAGAGCCGGTAAGTTTAGGCGAATCTCTTGCATCCGATGGTGGTCAACCTCACCCATCACCAGGCCTTCGCCTTCAGCCTGCTGGTCGACAATCTCACCCCATGGATCCACCAGCATGCTCTGGCCCCAGGTGCGCCTGCCGTTTTCATGGGTTCCCCCTTGCGCGCTGGCCAGCACATAGCACTGGTTTTCAACCGCGCGTGCGCGAATGAGAAGTTCCCAGTGGGCTCGGCCCGTGGTGTAGGTGAAGGCTGCGGGCATGACAATCAGATCAAGCGGGGCCGTGGCGCCAAGATTTCGGTAGAGCTCTGGAAAGCGAAGGTCGTAACAGACCGATAAGGCGGTGCGTCCGGCAATGGTGTCCACCGCCACGGGCTGACTGCCTGGGGTGATGGTCTTGGCTTCGTTGTAGCTTTCTTGACCCCGGGTGAAGGCAAAGAGATGAATTTTGTCGTAACGGGCAACCTGCTGCCCCTGCGGATCAAACACCAGAACCGAGTTACGAACATGGTCGGGTGATTCATCAACCAGAGGAACAGTGCCGCCAACAATCCAGACCTTGTGCCTGGCCGCCGCCTCCGACAAAGCCCGTTGAATGGGTGACTCCGCACCCAGGCCGTGCGGTTCACGCACCCTGACCTTGTCCGTCTCGTTGCCCATGATGCAAAAGTACTCGGGCAAGAGAACAAGCTTGGCGCCACGCAACGCAGCCTGCCCCACCCAGTGCTGCATGCGCTGCAGATTGTCCTCAACCCGAGGCGTGCTCACCATTTGCACCGACGCAACAAGAACTTGCTCTGACATGAATCACCTCACTTTGAATCAGTTCCGTCGGCCGGGTCCGACGAGCGCATCTCTTGACGGCTGCTGTCGATCTGCCGCTTCACAGGTGTCACCACCGGCTCATCCCAGCGGCCCGTGACCTGGTATTCGTAGGAAAGAATTTCTCGAACGGGGTTGCGCAACACATACTGAGCCAGGAAAGCGCCAAGGCCGACTGCCGGATTCACCAAGGCGGCATAACCCAGCGACGCCAGGCCCGCATTCACCTCCGGCAAAACCAAAACACGAAGGCTTTGGGTTTCATCGCGCAGGTTGGCCGAACCCTCAAGAAGCACAGAGGCCTGCACGCCAATGATGCGAAGGTTCTGCGTGCTGGCCTGGCCGCTCAAGAATTCCAGGTTGCCTCGGATGCGTTCATAGGTAAAGCCTTCTGAAAAGACATCGCGAAAATCAAGCTTGATACGACGTGTCAGAGACTGCAGGTTCACCACGCCAATCAGTCGGGCAAGCCCTGGTTCTGTTTTGAGAAATTGGCCCTGCTCAAGATCAAGTTTTAATGTGCCGCTTAACGCCGCACCTGAAAATTCAAGGGGCGAGCCCGGCCAAAGCAGGCGGCCTTCAATCTCACCCTTGGTGTCGCGAACCACCCCGGGATAGCCGGAACGTTTCAGAAAGGCGCCGGCATTCGAAATCTTAAGCTTCAAATCAAGCGTGGTTCTTGACCTTGGCGCGCCCTTGGCCGGTGATGCAAACATCGACCACTGCCCTTTGCCCGTTAGGGTTGCGTCGGAATTCATCATGGTGAACTGCTCAACATTCCACGCCCGATTGGTCACATCGGGTGAGGCCTCAAGTTCTAGTCGACCCCAGCGACGTTCCCCCACACGAAAATCGCTGATTTCCAAATTCACCCGCGGCCAGCTCTGCGCCACCGATTCAGAGGGGGCGGTGGCGTTGTCCTGATCGTTCGACTGAGGCCGCTCGAGCCACAGCCTGGAAAGCTTGGCCTGAAGCAGCGGGCTCTGCTGACGGCCCTGAGGGCTCGTCACCAAGTTCGCCTGGTGTTGCCGGGCAGGGAGCCAACGAATCTGGCCGGCCGCCGTGGGTGACTCAAGATCAATCAAGGTTTCGCGTTGGTCGCCACCCACACGACGAATGGCGGCATTTAAATTGGGTTGATTGGTTCGAACCTTCCATGACTGAGACCCCGACGACTGATCAAGGCTTACTGACATGGCCCAGGAGCCCGTCGCCGACTTGCGAAGTGGCGAAGGAAGCGTGCTGGTAAGGCCCACAAGATCGCTATTGATTACTGCGGTGATTCCTGAACCCGAGGTTTTGATCGAAGCTCGATAAGCCGTTTGGCCCGACAGGCGGCCTTCGATCGACGGGCCAAGGCTTTCAGCAACCCAACGCTCAAGGCCCCTTGCCTGAGCCTGGCCTTGGATTTCAATCGGATGCTGATGCACCGATGCGCCCTCTCGTTTGCTGACTTGAATGGGGCCGCCAAGTGCCTGGCCTTGGAGCTCCAGAGACTCAAGGCCACGACGGGTCATGGATGCCGAGCCTGAACTTAAGGTGATCACAGGAAAGTTCTTGGAATAACGGAACTCGCCCTTGCCCAGACGAAGATTGGCATTCACCTTGGAATTCTTGCTCTCTGTCAGATCAAGCGCCATGGAAAGCGCAAGCGTTGCCGCCCCGCGTCCTGACATCTCTGAGGTGATGCCATCCAGCTGAGTGAGCAACGGCGATTGATTCACACCGTCAATCAGGTTTTGGAAATCACCGGAGAGTTCGCCCTTGATGTTCAGAATCGGATGCCATGCATTCAGATCCTCCACAGAGGCTGTCACACCGCTTAAGGCAAGCCGACTCATCTCTGCACTCGTTGCTTGCAGGCGAAACTGCTGTCGCTCGAAGGTGACATCCGCGTTCACCTTACTGATCTCTGGCCAGCCGGGTGCAGGCCTGATGCGGCCATCCGCCGTCTTGGCTTTCACCCAGAAGACCCCTTGCGCGGGATCGCGAAAGGGGAAGTCGGCAAGCTGGCCTTGGAGTTTGTATTCACCCGTGTAGGGTTTGGAATCCAGCAGTGAATTCGTGATCCATGTCCGGGTGTAAGGCCCCACCGACCATGGAAGATAAACATGGATTCGCGAAGGGCTGGCCCGAAGAATTTTCCCAGTGAGGTCAACTTCGCCTGCGCCCTGACCCGCCCATCGGTATGTGCCCTTTGTCGCCACCGAGAGATCAGCATTGCTTAGGGCCACTTCACGAATGCTGAGGTTAAGTTCGGGGCGTCGATCACTGCCTTCCGCCGCAAAGAGGTCTTGCGATGTCCAGTGTGCCCTTGCCTCGAGGGTGTCGAATGAAAAATCTTTTGTCGGAAACACCTTGGGGAAGCTCAGCTGAACCTGGCGGCTGTTGATCTGAATTTCTCCGCCACCCTCCGTCGCTTTCACTGAGCCAGAGACGCCTTGGGCACCCGGCCTCGTGCCACCGGCCTGAAGGGCCAGATTCGAGAAATCCGACTCCAAGGCAAAGCTTTGGATGACGCCCAGCGATTCACGCCAGCGAAGTTCGAACTGGCTGAGTTCCCCACGAGGCTGAAGTTCATCCATCGCTTGAAGCCAAGGCGGCGGTAACGGCAGTCGGCTCATGAGCCAGATGCCTGAATTCAAGTTCAGGCTTTTTGAGTCCACACGCACCGAGGTGCTGTCGCCCGCCTGATTCTGTTCAACTTCGACTCGGGCCGAGGGAATCGACAAGGAATCAGGAAGGCCTGCGGCCGTCAATTTCAAATCGCTGACATGAATTGTTTGGCGCAGGGCCGAGATCTCGCTCTCAATCTTTCCAGTCATCGCCTGAAATTTCAGCGGCGGCCGAGTCCTCCCCCACTGCATGGCCACATCGTTGAGATCGACCTCAAGCTCGAGGTGATCAATCGTGGCTTCGTCAATGGTCACGCTGGCCTTCAGTGCGCCCTGCCCCGAGAGAACCTGCGCCCGAAAGGCCTTAGGCAGGTGAATAAAGTCAAAAAGGCGAGATAGATCCACCCGGGTGAAGGCCACATCGGCCTTGCCCACCCAGCGGCTCAAATCGGCGGCCGAGCCAAAGACAGAATGGCGAAACTTTCCATCCAAACGAAACCGATCACCAAGACTTGCATCCGGTGTGGCCTGCAGCTTCCAGCGATGGGAGATAAGAAAATTATTCATCGATGCCGACACTGACGACAACGATGTGCTTTTCTGTCTTGCGGCGTCACGCCACACCAAACTGGCGTCGTCCAGGCTGAAGCCCCCCTGGCGCAAAAGCCAGGTCAGCGTTCGGCTTTCACCTTCCGATGTGTCCGGCGTCAATCCCGCAAACGAGAGCAAACCGCTGGTCTGACGCTCCACCACGATTCGCGGACTTTGCAGATGAATCTGACTGAATACAGGCTGCTGATGCCAGAGTGCGGTGATGGATCGAAGCCCAAGAACCGCCTGAATTTCTTTCACCTCCAGGGTGCGCTCGCCTTTGGCAGAATAAAACTCAAGCTGTGTAAGACGAATGCGCGGCGTCCATGGATTGGCCCAATCGGCCACCACCGGGCCCGCTTGAAGCGTGACCCCGCGCAGAGAAAGGCTCTGTGAAAAAACTGCCTTGGCCTGCTCGGCCCATTGCGGCACCGAGGGCCAGACCCAGATCCGAACCACCAACAGCAACGCCACCCACCCCAGCGCTAACACCAGCAACAAACCAAGCGCCAGGCGTATCCATCGTCGATAAGAAGGTTTAATTCGGGCAAGCCCTTGCGTTAGCATGGATAGAATTCTTGCACAGGAACGCCTCTTGATGCCCTCGTTTAGCGCACCACAAGACCCGAATTTCATGCCTCACCCTGCGTATCAGGCAGCACTTGCGCACTCTGCCTTCGCCCAACGTGTTCTGCCTCGGCTTTTTGAAAGCAACCAGCTTCTCGATATCGACCTCCCCCTGGACGCTGAGCGTCTAGCCCAGCACTTTCAAAAAGTCTGGCCACAGGCGGACCCGCGTTCCGAAAACGGTGCTGAAGCCATTCCCGCCCAGCTGCGTCAGTTTCGAAACAGCGTCGTGCTGGCCATCATGGCCCGTGATCTGTCCGGGCTTGCCAGCTTTGATGAAACCCTTGAGGCCATCACGGCCCTAGCCGACTTCACCATCAATGCTGCCTACCAAACCGCCATGACCCATGCGATTCGTCAGCATGGCATTCCAAGGGACCCAAGCGGTCAGCCCCAAGACTTGCTGATCGTGGGCATGGGTAAGCTCGGTGGGCGAGAGCTCAATGTCTCGTCGGATGTCGATCTGATCTACGTCTTTAGCGAAGAGGGCGACACCGACGCCAGTACGCCAGGTTCAAAATCCATCGACACCAACACCTTTTTCACCAAGGTTGGCCGTCGCATCGCCGCACTCTTGGGCGAGGTGACCGCCGATGGCATGGTGTTTCGTGTGGACCTTCGACTGCGCCCAAACGGCGATTCGGGGCCCTTGGCGGTCAGCCTTGGCATGCTCGAGGAATACTTCATTGTTCAGGGCCGTGAATGGGAACGTTACGCATGGGTGAAGTCCCGGGTGACCAACCAGGCGCGGGTCCAAGAGCCCGAGGCATTCGCGCGTTCGGTCCGTGATCTTCACGATGTGGTTCGCCCCTTCGTGTTTCGCCGTTACCTTGACTTCAATGTGCTCTCCGCGCTTCGCGAGCTGCACAGCCAGATCCGTCAAGAGGCTGCGCGCCGTGCAATGAATCGAGAATCCCACATGGCCGGCGAGCATGATCCCGTGGATGTGAAGCTTGGCCCAGGGGGCATCCGCGAGGTTGAATTCATCGCTCAGCTTTTTCAGCTCATTCGAGGCGGAAAAGAAGAGCCACTTCGTGCACGCGGAACCCGAGAGATTCTTGACTACCTTGCGCAATCTGGGCGGCTCGAGCCGTCCGAGGTCAGCGAGCTTCAGGAAGCCTATCGCTTCTGGAGAAACCTTGAACATCGGCTGCAGTATCTAGAAGACGCGCAGACCCATGTCATGCCCGGCAAGCTGGAGGTGATCGAACACCTTGCCCGGTCCATGGGCTTTGATGATGCCAAGCTTTTTATTCAAAAGCTTGAGGCCACGCAGCAACTGGTTCGAGATTCCTTCGAGCGGCTGTTTACTGGGATGAATGCCGATGCAGCTCAAGAGCCCGAGCGCAAAGAAACCAAGCTTGAACGGCTACTTGCCAGGGCTCAGGTCATGGCCCAGGAAACCCAGAACCCTGAAGAAACTCTGAGCCGGCTAACTCAGCTGCTGGAAAGTGTCGGGCGGCGTGCGTCCTACCTTGCTTTGTTTGACGAATATCCCTTCGCCTTTTCAAGGGTGGCTCAGGTGGTGAGCGCATCGGCCTGGGCGGCCGACTATCTGCGTAAGCACCCGATTGTTTTGGATGAACTTCTGGACGCAAGGTCGCTTGCCAACCCACCCGACGCCGAGGCCTTTAAGGCCGAGCTTCAGATGCGAGTGAGCGAGGCTGTGAACAACGGCGTGCCCGATATCGAACGTCAGATGGACGCCCTGCGTGAGGTGCATCACGCCCACCTTTTTCGTCTGCTGGTGCAAGATCTTGACGGACGCTGGAAGGTGGAAGAGCTTTCAGACCACCTCTCCGCCATGGCGGATGCCCTGCTTGACGTCACGCTGCATGCGGCCTGGCAGACCATCACCAAGCGGCACTGCGAGACACCAAGGTTTGCCATCATTGCCTATGGTCGGCTGGGTGGAAAAGAGCTGGGTTATGCCTCGGATCTGGATCTGATCTTTCTCTACGACGACCCACATGAGCTTGCGCCTGAAAACTATGCGCGATTTGCTCAACGCATCAATGTCTGGCTTTCAACCGCCACATCGGCCGGCACACTCTTTGAGATTGATCTACGGCTGAGGCCCAATGGCAATGCCGGTCTTTTGGTGACCGCACTCGATGGATTCATCCGCTACCAGACCGAGCATGCCTGGGTCTGGGAACATCAGGCGCTCACCCGGGCGCGTTTTTGTGCCGGTGATCCGATTATTGGACAAGCTTTTGAGAACGAGCGAGATCGGATTCTTCGGCTTGAGCGGCCTGTCCATGCCTTGCTTGAAGAGGTCTTGGCCATGCGTCAGAAGATGCATGAAGGCCATCCGAATGATTCCGATCAGTTCGACCTGAAGCATGACCAAGGGGGAATGGTCGACATTGAGTTTATTGTCCAGACCCTGGTGCTGCGGTTCAGCCATCAGCATCCTCGGCTGACGGGGAATCTTGGCAACATTGCACTGCTTCGCATGGCCGGTGAACTGGGGCTGATTGATTCCAGTCTTGCGGAAGCGGCGGGTAATGCCTATCGCGACTATCGACGTCAGCAGCATGCTGAACGACTGGCCGGTGCGAAGTCAGCGCGCGTCAACCCGGATGATTGGCAGATGCCCCGGGACGCCGTGATTCGCTTATGGCAACAGGTATTTGGAGAGGCTCCGGCAACGATTCGCGACCTGCAAACCATTCACGAAAGCCATCGTGTCCCGTTGGGCCACTAAATAAGCTTCACCGCCAAGAAGGCCAGCATGCCGAGACCGATGCAGGCCACCATCTGACGCGAGAACCACCAGACCGCAATCCCTGCCGCAGCACCGATCACTTTCGGATCCAAGACACCCACAAGATGAAGATTGGCATCCAAAAGCACACTGGGCGCGATGATGGCGGCAATCGCGGCCATGGGGGCAAAACGCAGCGCACGCTGAAGCCGGTGAGGCAGATGGAAATCGCGCGGCCAGAGAATCAACAGTGTGCGCGATAGGGCCGTGGCCCCCATCAGCCCAATCATGCCAATCCAGATGTACACGTCCTGACTCATGACGAAGCCTTCTTGAAGGTGCCTTCGGGGCGATCCACCGCAATGGCTGCGGCCACTCCCGCCAACACCGCCAGCAAAAGCCCAAGGTTCAGCGGCAACCCCGCCGAGAGCAGGGCAACGAAACCGGCCACCAGAACACAGACCACGCCGGCGCGGTCCATCATCATGGGCAAAATCATCGCAATCAAAGCAAGCGTTGCGACAAATTCAAGGCCCCAGCTGGGGGGAATTTCTTGTGCAAGAACAATGCCCGCCATCGAACTCGACTGCCAAACCAGCCAGATAAAAACCGCCGCCGCCCGGTAATACTGAATGGGGGCTTCTCGGTCGGGGCTCTTGGGGTCAAAACGCTGCAGGAACTCCGCGGCGAGCGCATCCGTCATGGCGAATCCGTAGACCAGCCTTTTGGGCCATGGGAAGTGTTTCAGAAACGGCTTGGACGCTACGGAATAAATCACGAACCGAAGGTTCACCACCAGGGCGCTTAACCAGACGATCGGAAGGGGTGCTGACATGGCCAACAGGGGAAGGCTTGCCAGCTGGGCCGAACCGGCATAAACCAAAAGCGACATGCCCACTGCCTGCCAGGTGGAGAGCCCCGACTGCACCATGGCCACGCCAGTCACTGCGCCCCAGGCCGCCATGGCAATTGCGGGGGCCAGCATGTCTTGCAGCCCCTGGGTGGCGGCGGGCGTTCGAAGGCGTTTCGGGAAAAAGTGGATGGGCAACATAAGCTCGGTTCGGGCTGCGGGTGTCCGCTAAAATGGGAGCTTACCGAATCTTTCTACAGGGGTTACCTATGTCAATGGCCGATCGTGATGGCTGGATCTGGATGGACGGGCAGTTCGTGCCTTGGCGTGACGCCAAGATCCACGTCCTGACCCACACACTGCATTACGGCATGGGGGTTTTTGAAGGAGTTCGCGCCTACAAAACCGCCAATGGCCCGGCCATCTTCCGCTTGAAAGAACACACGCAGCGGCTTTTGAATTCCGCAAAAATTTTCCAGATGAAGGTGCCCTTTGACGCCGAGACACTCGCCAACGCACAAAAAGAAGTGGTTCGCCGCAACGAACTTGAATCGTGTTACATCCGGCCGTTAATCTGGATTGGTTCTGAAAAACTGGGCATTGGAGCGCGTGAAAACACGATTCATGTCTCGATCTCGGCATGGCCTTGGGGCGCCTACCTTGGCGAAGACGGTCTCAATCGCGGCATTCGGGTGAAGACCTCATCATTTTCTCGCCACCATGTGAATGTGTCTTTGGTTCGGGCTAAGGCCTGCGGCTATTACATCAACTCCATCCTGGCCAATCAGGAAGTCACGGTGCATGGCTACGACGAAGCCTTGCTGCTGGACACCGACGGCTATGTCTCTGAGGGTTCCGGGGAAAACGTGTTTCTGGTGAAAAACGGCAAGCTCTATACCCCTGATCTTGCCTCATGCCTTGACGGAATCACTCGAGATGCCGTGATGACCATGGCCAAAGACATGGGCATGGAAATCGTTGAAAAGCGAATCACGCGTGACGAAATGTATTGCGCCGACGAAGCATTTTTCACCGGCACGGCCGCCGAGATCACGCCCATCCGAGAACTCGACGACCGGGAAATTGGTAACGGCAAACGTGGGCCCATCACTGAGAAACTTCAGTCGCTCTTTTTTGACGTCGTTGCCGGCAAATCTGAGAAATACAAATCCTGGATCTATCCGGTCTAAACCAAGTGCGAACCAAGGTCTGCCATCATGCCTGAACCTTCCAAGCCTGCTCTTCACCACACCACGGCCGACCATCCATCGTCGGTCGTGACCCTCAAGGCCTCGGATCTTCCCGCCTTTTGTCCGAACCCCAAGATGCCGCTGTGGAATCACCATCCTAGAGTCTTTCTGGATGTCACCCACGAGGGCCGCGCCCGCTGCCCGTATTGCGGCACCCAGTACCAGCTCGAGGCTGGCGCCGTTGTCCACGGCCACTAAGCAAGATCAAACGGCCCTGGTGATTGCCCCCCAGTGGGTGGGTGATGCCATCGTCTCTATTCCGCTGGTTGAAGAGCTGGCCGCAAGCCATCGGGCCGTGGATGTTCTGGCCACACCTGCTGTGGCGGCTGTCTATGCATGCTGTCCAAGCGTTCGATCCGTGATCACTCACCCCTTTGCCCACGGGAAATTACAGTGGGGTTTGCGTCGCCAGGTGGCCGCAAGCTTTAGGGGCCAGTATCAGACCGCGGTGATTTGCCCCAACTCCATGAAGTCCGCTTTGATTCCATGGCTGGCCGGCATTCCCGTTCGGCGAGGCATGACCGGTGAGATGAGGCATCTTCTATTGAACGACCGCCGTACACCTCCCAAAAGATCCGATGGCCATCGCCCCTCGATGCTAAGCCACTACCTGATGCTTGCAGACACACCGATTCAAAGCAGCGACATCGAGCCCCTTGGAAAACACCGCCCAACGCTCACGCCCCCGGGCGGCTCAGCAAAAACCGACGACCATCATTGGATGGTGCTCTGCCCAGGGGCCGAGTACGGCCCGGCCAAGCAGTGGCCGGCAGAACACTTCGCCGAATTGGCAGCGGACTGGCTGTCGCAGTCGCCCGAACACGGAGTAAAAATTATTGGTGGGCCGAAAGAACGAGATATTAGCTTGGCGATTGAATCGTTGGTTCTGGGTGCCATCCTCGAAATGAATCCCGCCTCCACGAATCAGAAACCTGTGAATCTCTGTGGTGTGACCAGTCTTCTTCAGGCCTTTGAAGAAATTGCCCAGGCCACCGTGGTGGTCAGCAATGACTCGGGTCTGATGCATGCCGCTGCCGCCTTCAATGTGCCCGTGGTTGGGATTTTTGGATCCACCGATCCCAGCCACACGCCGCCACTTTCGGTTCGCGCCCAGGTGGCTACACTTGGACTGGCCTGCAGCCCATGTTTTCAGCGTGTCTGCCCACTGGGTACCACGGCCTGCCTGAACGATCTCAAGCCGGCGCAGATCACCGCTATGATCAAGACCACAAATCTGTCGGCATCACCATGACCCGTAACGACTACATCCTGACCATCTCCTGCCCTGATGCCAAAGGCATCGTCTACCGTGTGTCAGGTTTTCTGTTTGACCACGGCTGCAACATTCTTGACTCGGCCCAGTTTGGCGACGAGGACACCGGCCTTTTTTTCTTAAGGCTTCATTTCGATCTTGCGCATGATCAAGACCTTGGCCATTTCCAGGCCGAGTTCCAGCAGCTGGCCGAAAGCCTTCGGATGACATGGAACCTGACCAGTGCCACCACCCGAACAAAAGTGACCGTCTTGGTTTCTAGACATGGCCATTGCTTGAACGATCTTCTTTTTCGTTTCAGCAATGATCTTCTTCCCATTGACATCGTGGGTGTAGTTTCGAACCACCCGGATTTTCAAGATCTGGTGGAACATCACAACATTCCCTTTCACCTGCTTCCGGTGTCTACTGAAAACAAAGCAGAACAAGAAGCCCGACTTCTTGACATTCTTCAGTCAAGCAAAACCGATCTGGTGGTCTTGGCGCGTTACATGCAGGTGCTCTCGGCCAATCTCTGTCAAAAGCTCGCGGGCCGGGCCATCAATATTCATCACTCATTTCTGCCAAGCTTTAAAGGCGCCAAACCCTATGCCCAGGCCCATGCACGCGGGGTGAAGATCATCGGCGCCACAGCACACTACGTCACCACGGAATTGGACGAAGGCCCAATCATCGAGCAAGACATTGAACGGGTGGACCACGCCATGAATGCCGATGAACTGAGCCTGATTGGTGGGGATATTGAATCCCGCGTACTTTCAAGGGCGGTGAAGTGGCACGCCGAGCGGCGGATTCTCTTGAACGGAAACAAGACCGTTGTGTTTCGCTGACTGCTGACGCTCAATCTGTTCTTGCCGAAGCTTGGCACGAAGCACCGTCAGCCTTGAGTCAATCTTAGACATGGTCACAAAATCACCATCGCCTGCTTTGCGCGCAATGGTGAGCTGTTCAACGGCTGCCGCCAACGCCCCCGACAAGGCGTATTGTTCGGCCAGGGCGGCGTGCTGTTCGGCCAACCGGCCGCGAGCACCCTCAACACGAGCAAGAAGCGTCCAGACCTGAGGGTCTTGTGGCCACTGCTGGGAAGCACTTCGTGCAAGCGCAGACGCCTGATCCAGCGTATTCACCAAAAGCTGCGCCTCAATCAAAGCGCGAACCACGGCGCGATGATTCGAAAAACTGCCCGAGAATTCCTGAATCCAACGAGCTGCCTCTTGGGCGTCGCCTGCCGCCACAGCAATGCGTAAGCGAAGCTGGGCAATGAAAGGGGCTGTATCGTTCAACACACCAGCAGCCTGAGCTTGGGCAAAGGATTCGTCGGCAAGTGATCGTGCTGCTGCGAAGTCTCTTTGCAAAAGCGCGGCATGTGCAGCGCCAAAAAGGATGGGGCCGCGTTTGGCCGGGGCTGCGTTTTTAAATTCTTTCAGGTCAGATTCCGCACGAAGCCGTGCCGAGCGAAGCCCGTCCACCTTGGTGTTGGCGGTTGCTAATAGCTTGGCGCGCAGCCAGTCAAAGCCTGGCGAATTGGTCTGGCGGGCCAGCACAAGTTTGCCGGGCTTGGCGAAATCCGTCTGAAGTCGTCCTTGAATGTCCGCGATTCGTTCCGTGGTGAGCGGATGGGTTCGAAGGTAGGCGGGTGCATTGTTGTCATACACACGCCCGGCCTGACTCAGTCGTTCAAACATGGAGGACATGCCCCTGGGGTCATAGCCGGATTCCGCAAGGATTTGGATGCCCACACGGTCGGCCTCGCGTTCTGCGTCCCTAGAAAAGGAAAGCTGGTCTCGCATGGCCATCGTCTGCCCCAAGGACAGCACTCCCATCGCAGCGTCCGGGCTGGCACTGGCGGCCATGGCGGCCAGCACCGCTGCCGCAATCATGATGGCCGAGCTCTGGCGCTGCTGTCCAAACATGCGGGCGATGTGCCGCTGGGTGACATGACCAATCTCGTGGGCCAACACCGACATGACTTCGGATTCTTTGTCTGACGCCGTGATGAGTCCTGTGTGGGTACCAATGTATCCGCCCGGAAGGGCAAAGGCGTTGATGGTGGCGTCCTTCACCAGGAAGAAACGAAAGTAGCGGTTGGTGTCGGTGTGCCCAAGGCTTGATGCAGCCTGAAGCAGTGTCATCGCCTTGGCCGAGAGAAAGTCCGTGGTTTCAGGATCGTCATGGACCACGCCCATTCGCAGGAACTCTTGAAAGATTTGGTCGCCAAGACGCTGCTCCGCCGCGGGCGAGAGCTCATCCACCGAGGCCTCTCCCAACGAGGGAAGGTTGTCGATGCTGCCCGGCCTCATCTGCGGCTGGGCCACAGGCGCAACCCCCAGCATCAGGCTGGCCGAAAGCCCCAAGGCCATCAGGCGGCGGGTGACAGACGCCCTGGCGTTAGCACGGAGGAAGGAATCACGACGCATACGCACTATCATAGAGCGTATGACCTCATTCACCCATTTTGATTCCGCGGGCCAGGCCCATATGGTGGGCATCAGCGAGAAATCTCCAAGCCACCGCCGTGCCGTAGCCGAGGGCCGGATCACCATGAAGCCAGAAACGCTTGCCCTGATTCGACAAGGAGATGCGAAAAAAGGTGATGTGCTTGGTGTCGCCCGAATTGCCGCCATTCAGGCGGCCAAAAA
>CAYWPQ010000034.1:0-14370 GCA_964460315.1 uncultured Bordetella sp.
CGAACCACGAAGACAAGCCCGCCCTGGGTTATTTCATCGCCTTCCACTGCGGGCTTACCCAATTCCTGCTGCAGCCATTCGCCAAGGCTTTTGCCCTCGGCGTTTTGCAGCTCAACACCGTAAAACGCTGCTGCATCGGCCGCCATCGCGCTGCCGTCTAGTGTGAAGTCACCAAACAGCTTTCGCATGGCCGTGGTGTCAGAGACCGGTGGCAAGGCCAGGCCAAGTCGCCTTGCAAGAAATGGAATGGTCGAACCCTGAAACAACAGCGAAAGAATCACCACCACCAAGGCCAGGTCCAGCATCAGCTTGCGGTCATCTACCCCTGCGATGATGGGAAAGATCGCCAAAATAATGGGCACCGCACCGCGAAGCCCCACCCATGAAATGAACAGCATTTCCTTAAAGGTGAAGCGAAAAAGGTAAAGCGAGGGAAACACCGCCAAGGGGCGGGCCACAAACATCAGAATCAGTGCCAGCGTAATTCCTGTTCCCAATGAATTCACCAGGGCACTGGGGGTGGCCAGAAGCCCCAAAAGCAGGAACATCCCCGCCTGAAAAAGCCAGGCAAGGCCATCCATGGCCGGCACGATGCCTTTCACAAAACGGCCTTTTCGATTCCCCACCACAAGGCCGAAGATGTAAATGGCAAGAAACCCAGACCCCTCCAACACGGTGGCCAAACCAAAGGTGACAAGCCCGGCTGACGCCATGAAAAGCGCATTTAGCCCCTGGTTCACAGTGGCTCGGCCACCTGCAAATCGAAGAATTCGAAGAAAGCCATGAGCGCAGACATAGGCCACAACAATGCCAAAGCCCGCCTGCTTCATAAGCATCACCACCATGGAAAGCCCAAGCTCAGGCGCCGCCGGAAGCGGCTCGGTGGTAAGCAACATGATGGCAAAAAGAGTGAGAAACACAGCCATCGGGTCGTTCACCCCGGATTCAATCTCCAGCGCAGACTCCACCCGTTCATTGAGCCGAACTCCAGAATTTTTTAGTAAAGAGAACACAGCCGCTGCGTCCGTGGACGACACGATGGCCCCCAACAAAAAGGCAACACCAAACGGGATGTCGAAAATCAGCCATGCACTCAGCGCCAAGACCACGGCCGTCATCAGCACACCAAAGGTGGAAAGAACAATGGCGGGTTTCAGTGCAATTCGGAAGGTGGCATAGGGCGTGCGAAGGCCGCCATCCAAAAGAATAATGGCCAGTGCAATATTGGCCACCCAGAAACTGAGCTGATGATTGTCAAACTGAATCTGGCCAATTCCATCTTCACCCGCCAGCATTCCCACACCCAAGAAAATCAACAGAAGCGGGGTTCCCGCCCGAGACGTCATCATGCCCACCACAATGCTGAGCATGACCAGCACCGCACCAATCAGGGTTGAGACACCAAGAAGGTCAAGGGTGGCGTCCATGCTGACTTAGGGCACGGGTGCCAGATCGAACACAATCACCTCGGCCTTGGAGGCCTGGCCAAGAAGAAGCTCGGTCTCCTGCTCGATCATCAGAGCGTCACCGGTTTGAATTGCGTGGCCGTTGACCGTCAATACCCCCTGAACAAGATGCACATAGGCTTTACGCTTCGGGTCAAGCGAAAGCCTTGCCGACTGATCGCCATCAAAGAGTCCGACATACATCTTCGCGTCGGCATGAATCTTCACCGAACTGTCTGATGCAGCCGTACTTTCCGGTGAGGCCACAAGCTTCAACGTGCCCGTTTTCATGGCCTGAGGAATGGTCTTCTGCTCGTAGCTGGGCGGGATACCCGTTTGATTCGGTGTGATCCAGATTTGCAAAAGATGGGTCTGCTGGCCTTGCGCATGATTGAACTCACTGTGCATGACGCCTGTGCCTGCCGACATGCGTTGCACGTCCCCGGGCGGAATGCTTTCCACATTGCCCATGCTGTCTTTGTGGGCGAGCTCACCGGAAACCACGTAGCTGATGATTTCCATATCCCGATGGCCATGGGTTCCAAACCCCATGCCAGGTGCAATCCAGTCTTCATTGATCACACGCAGATTGCCCCAGCCCATAAAGCGTGGGTCGTGATAGCCCGCAAAGGAAAATGAGTGAAAGCTCTTCAGCCAGCCGTGGTCGGCATAGCCGCGTTCATTGGATTTTCGAAGGATAATCATGTCTTTAATTGTCGCGCATCTTGGGGTTCGCGAGCACAAATGCCCCACCCCGAAATCTTCCGGAGATCATCGCCATGGACCTAAGCCGCTTCCCTCGCCGTCGTTACACCGTAGGCCCTTCGCCCATCGAGTTTCTGCCGAACTTCACCAAAGCGCTTGGCGGCCCCAAAGTCTGGATCAAGCGAGACGACATGCTTGGGCTCACTCCGGGAGGGAACAAAACCAGAAAGCTTGAGTTCCTTATGGGTGATGCCCTTGCACAAGGCGCCGACACCCTGATCACCTGCGGGGCGCCGCAGTCGAACCACTGTCGCATCACCTTGGCCGCGGCAGTGAAAGAAGGTTTGAAGTGCCGTTTCGTCATCGAAGAACGCGTTCCGGGAAGCTATAACCCCAGCGCCAGCGGTAACAACTTCATGTTTCGCCTGATGGGTGTCGAAGCCATCACGGTTGTTCCGGGTGGCTCGAACATGGCCGAGGCCATGGAGGCTGTCGCCACAGATCTGCGCGCCCAGGGGCGCAAGCCCTACATCATCCCGGGTGGCGGGTCGAACGCGATTGGCGGCCTTGGCTATGTGGCCTGCGCCCAAGAGATTCAGCAGCAGCTCTTCGAGATGGGTCAACCCATAGATCACCTAGTGGTGGGCTCCGGCAGCTCCGGCACTCACGGTGGTCTTGTGGCGGGCTTTCTTGGTAACAACATCAAGATTCCTCTGGTGGGAATTGGTGTGAGCCGTGATCCCCAGGATCAAAATCCGCTGGTCCACAAAGAAGCGCAGGCGATCATGAATCTGCTTGGAACCGGAATAACGGTTCCCCAAGAGGCCGTGGTGTCGTTCGGTGACTGGTGGCGGCCGAAGTATTCCGTACCCAACCCGGCCATGATTGAGGCTGTTCAGATGCTGGCCCGAACGGAGGCAATCTTGCTGGATCCGGTCTACACCGGAAAGATCATGGCGGGGCTTATTGGACTGAGTCGTCAAGGCTACTTCAAGCCCACCGACAATGTGCTTTTTCTGCACACGGGCGGCGCCACCGCCTTGCATGCCTATGAGTCGGTGTTGCTGGGAGACGCCAACGGCAGCTGATTTGAATGACCACCTATGGGTTGATGATCAATGGGACATCTCGGCTCGCAACTTGCACAAGAGATTAACGCCAAAGGCTTTCGCCAGTGGTACGAATACGAGCTGGTTCGAGCCTTCGGATTCTTTGCGCTTGGGGTCATTGCCCTCGTTGTGCTGATGGCCTCTCTCGAGGGAATTCTTGAAACACAATTTAGCCCAGTCATGCTTACGAATTATCTGGTTAGCTTTGGGGGCCTTTGTCTGGCGGGCTGGTCCTGGCGGCGGTTCATCAATACGCTTGGCATGGTGGACCACATAAGTCAGCAAGCTGTGTGCCCAGCATGCGAATCCTTTGGTCGACTCGTCGTCACCGATGAGGGCGCTACCCAAGACCGAACTGAGCGTTGGATCTGCGCCCAATGCAAGAAATGTGATCACGCCTGGAAACTGTTTTACCCCGCTGCGTGATCTAGTAACCGAAGATCTCTCTTAAACCAAACCAGCTGAACATCGGCCATGGTGTTAAACCTTCAGGCTTCCCAACTGACGCAAGAGATCGGGAATCTTTTGCTTCACCTTGAAAAAGCCTGCGCTCGCATGAGGCCAGACCATCGCGTCCCATTCACGCCGCCATTCACAAAAACGCACGCCGCGGGCTTCGAGTGTTTTCTGAACGCCCTGCAGCAGGTCTCGTGTGGGGCCTTGAGTAAGGTAAGGCGTAACAATTTGCTTGGCGCCGCTTTGCAGAACAAGTTCGGCCAGATCCGTTAGCGCGTCATTGCTGGATGACACAGTGAACACCACCGGTAACTGTTGAATTCTGTGGGCAACATCCGCAAGGGCATCGCGCTCAAAGTTGATCAACCTGTCTGAAACCGTCCGCGGTGAACGGCAGCCGCTACATACCAGGGATACTGCCGCTACCCATGTGAATGAGGGCAGATTGAAATCCTCAACTCGGCAATCTTCGTCGGTCAACAAGAGGAAACTTGGCAGCGCTGGATTTGGCACCGCAAAGTCACGAAGCCTCTGAACGGCGGGTAGCCCTTCGGGTTCGGTGTCATCCAGCGGTTCGATATCCGCTTTAAGCTCGCGCTCCGCTGGCTGGAAACGGCCAGCCGTGAATTTTTCAATGTTCCAGGCCTCGGCCGCATAGGCTTTGCCGCGCGTGTGCAGACCCGCCACCCAGCGCCAGCTTAATGTGTTCGAGGCCGCATCGCCGTCCAGAAGATGCCGATAAAAGAAATCTGCGCCAATGCGCCAAGGAAGCTTGAGCGTGAAGATCCAGATCGACGCGAACCACATGCGGGCATGGTTGTGCAGATAACCCGTTTCAATCAGTTCATGCGCCCAGGCGTCAAAGCACGCAAGGCCTGTACGTCCTTCCTCGGCCGCCTCGATTCGGGCACGAAGCTTGGGGTTTGATTCAATGGCCAAAAGGTCATGGTCAAGCCCTTCACGGTATTTCGTCCAGACCGAGGGGCGAAGCTCAAGCCAGCCTTTGAAATAGGTGCGCCAGAGCACTTCTTGAATGAATTTCTCAGCGGCTTTCGGACCATGGGCATCCAGCGCCGCCTGCACCACGTCCGATTCAAGGATCAGTCGTCTGCGCAGATACGGAGAAAGCCTTGAAACAGCGTGATGCTGACCCGGTCCGAAGTCGAAGTTACGCTGGCGTTCGTAGTCGGCCCCCATCTTTGGGATGAAGGCTTGAAGTAATGCCTCAGCCGACAGGCGGCTGGCTTGGTTTCTTGGAAGTTCGTTCATCCACTGAATTAAGCCAGTAAACCAGCGAGAGCATCAGAGGGACTTCCACCAATACCCCCACCACGGTGGCCAGCGAGGCGGCCGACTGCATGCCGAAAAGGCCAATAGCAACAGCCACGGCAAGCTCAAAAAAGTTTGAAGTGCCAATCAGGCAGGCCGGGCCAGCGATGGGATGCGGAAGCCGAAGCAGGCGTGCGCCCCACCAACTTAGGAAAAAGATGCCATAGGTTTGCAGAATCAACGGAACGGCTATCAGAGCAATCAGCAGCGGCTGCTCAATAATGGTTTCGGACTGAAGCCCAAAGAGAATCACCACCGTAAGGATCAACCCGGAAATAGAAAGGGGCTTCATCTGGCTTATGAAGCGACCGAGTGATTCCTTGCCGCGCTTGAGAAGAATAATTCGAGTCAGGACGCCTGCAAGCAACGGGGCCACAACATAAAGCAGGGTTGAAAGCACCAAGGTTTCCCAAGGCACAGTAATGTCCGTCACGCCCAAAAGAATTCCAGCAAGCGGCGCAAAGGCAAAGATCAGGATGACGTCGTTGATTGATACCTGCACTAGGGTGTAGGCCGCGTGGCCCCGCACCAGTTGACTCCAGACAAAGACCATCGCCGTACAGGGGGCGACGCCCAGAAGAATCATGCCCGCGATCACCTCTTCGGCGGTGTTTACCGGTACAAGATCGGCCCAAAAGAACTTGAAAAACAGTACCGCGATCGCAGCCATGGTGAAGGGCTTCACCAACCAGTTCACAACGATGGTCAACATAAGCCCTTTGGGCTCTCGGCTGGCCTCGCGGATCGAGGCCCAGTCGATCTGAATCATCATGGGATAAATCATGGCCCAGACCAGGACCGCAACAATCACATTCACCTGGGCCACAGACTGCTGAGAAACCCATACAAACGTGGCGGGAAAAGATAACCCCAACACAACGCCAGCAATGATTCCCAGCCCCACCCAAAGGGTGAGCCAACGCTCGAAAATTCCCATTAGTTTTTTTGCCTTGGCTTGACAACCACCGCTTCGCTCAAGGCGCAGGGTTGGCCATTGCAGCAGTTGTCAGACAGAAACGACACAAGCTGATCCACGAATCCGAACCGCGGACGGTAAATAAGCTGTCTACCGTCGCGGGTGGATTGAATCAGATTGGCATGAGCAAGCTCTTTCAGGTGAAACGAAAGCGTTGCCGCGGGAATTCCCAAAAGCTCAACAATTTCGGTGGGGGTCACGCCGGTATTAGCCCGCTGAACAAGCAGACGAAAGATATTGAGCCGGGTTTCGTGGCCCAGCGCACTGAACGCCAGGGTCGCTTCGGGGTTCTTCATGGACAAAATATGGTCGCCTTCGTGAATCTGGCTTCAGACTATCGCGCCTGACCGATTTCCGAAAGTGACTTTTGTAAAGTTAGCCGGTCGAGTTTCTCGATGGGGAGCGCAAGCAACAACTCAATGCGCCGCCTCAGCACGGTGGCCACCTCGAGATATTTCTGATCAATGGTTTTATTTTCGCCGGGCTTCAGTGTAGGTTCCTCGACACCCCAGTGGGCGGTGAGCGGCTGGCCAGGCCAGACCGGGCAGACCTCGCCTGCGGCCTTGTCACAGACCGTGAAGACAAAGTCGAGCTCGGGCGCACCGGCTGCGGAAAATTCATTCCAGTCTTTACTGCGCAGATTTTCAACGGGCAGCCGATTCGCCGAGAGAACCTTGATCGCCATGGGATTCACCTCGCCTTTGGGGTGGCTCCCCGCGGAAAACCCGCGGAACTGATGATTGCCCATGCCATTCAGAATGGACTCGGCCATGATCGATCGGGACGAATTGCTGGTGCAGATAAAAAGCACATTAAAGACGCGAGAGGTAGTCATCGCTGGGGCTCCTGAGGGTTGACTCAACGATACTACATTTCGAATATTATGGAAATGTTACAGGCCAGCCGTGAATAAGCGGGCCTCCGCCCTAAACCGCGCTGAACAAGCTTAGGCTCATGGCTTGGCCACGAACATCAAGAAGCTTCGTGTATTCCGGGCTTTTAGCCCACTCTTGAGCGCTGGCTTCGTCAGGAAACTCAAGCTCGACGACGGCGTCGAAAGCGGGTGCCTCAAGTTCGTTCCAAAACCACTGACGGGCAAGCCCTCGGAAACAAATCGATCCGCCGTATCGCTCGATGGTCTGGACAACCTGATTCCGATATTCCGCAAACGCCTGCTCGTTTTTTAACCGAATAAGTCCAATCACGCGAACGGCCATTCGTATCCCCCCTTTTTGGTACTGATCCACCCTAGCGTGGTCGACCCCGCTGCCATCATGAAGAACTCGTTGTGGAATTGTCAAAGGCCAAGCCGAAACTGCCAGCCGTTTGTTCATCCAAAGAGCCGTTCGTTCAAAGACAAGATCGTTTCAGCCAGCACCCTCTCTAAAGTGATGGTGTCGGACTCCAATCACTTCCGAATGGCGCCCCGACAGCCGCTCATCAACCAACGAAGGAGAATCACCTATGGGCCAATTGGGGTCACTTTGTCGAAACACCCTCCTCGGCTGCATTGCAGTCACCACCCTGCCCTTGATGGCGCAAACCGAGCCGCGTGGGTATTACGCAACGATCTACGCCCAAGCAAGCCGTTTGGGCTCGACCAGCTTCGATGAGAATGGCACCGCAGGCTTCGGTTCAGGCTTAAAAGCCGAATTCGACATGGGAATCGGCTTTGGCGGCGATATTGGATTCCGTTACGGCAATGGCTGGGCCGCTGAGGTGGAGTGGAACTACCGCCGCCACGATCTGAAGTCCCTTCGTAAGGGCGGAACCACCCTCGTGACTGACGGCGACTTTGCGTCCAACATCTTTTTTGTCAACGGGCTACGGCGATTCCCGAGCTCATCCGGAGGATGGACCCCCTATGTTGGCGCCGGGGTTGGATGGGTTCAAGAGGTCGACTTTGACCTCAACTCGGGCGGCACCGATCGGGCATGGTCGAAGCAGGGTAAGTTTGGGCTGCAGCTCATTGGAGGAGCAGAGATTCCGCTCAGCAAGGACTGGCGAGTCACAGCCGATGTCCGGATGCTAAGGATGGGTGATGTGGACCTTCCCGCCGAGGAGGGGGTTTCAGGAAAGCTTTCGAAGCCGAGCTATAACCCGGTGTCCGCTCAGATTGGCCTGCGCCGGGTGTTCTAAAAGCGCGGAGGGGGTGACGACGGGCTCGACCCGTTCGAGAGTGCGTTGTATCGTGCGCTGCTGCCAAAGCGTGCCAGCATTTCCGTCTTGCGACGGCGGCTCACCGGCACTTCAAGGCCATTGGTTAGCTCGCAGACTGCGCCGTCACCCCTGCCTCGAACACGGGAAACATGTTGTGCGTTGACCCACCAAGAACGATGCGTTCTAACGCCCGAGGGGCCTTCAGATTCCTCGACATCCTGAAGCGCCCCAAGAACAAGGGCGCTGCCTCGAGTGGTCCATACGCGCAGGTATTGAAGTTCAGACCCAACAGCAATTAACTCTTGGCCCAGCTCGGCTGGTAAGGCTTTGCGCCATGATGGAACCTGAGTCTCTGGGCTACCCGCGAAGCTATCAGGCGCTGGCGATTCGGCATCATTTGAATTGGCCTGAGAGGTATTGAGCAATGGCGGGACCAAACGCTGAAGGCGCGGCCACGAAATCAGAGCCCAAGCAGCAGTGACCGGCCCCACGATGTCAATAAACTCGCTAAGCACCGCGAAGAAACCAAAAGTAGCGGGCCGCTCAGAGTCTCCGTCACCGTCCAACCTGGCCGGGAAACCCAGGATCTGTTCCATCATTCCTTCGCCAATGAGCCAATAAAATGGCGAAAGGATCACGGAACCAATCACTCCACTGGCGATCACGGCAAGCCACAAGGGCCAAGAACGCAGCTGCTGCAGCCGTGTAATGAGGAAAAGTACGGTTTGCAGAACGACGAGCCCCAAGCTGATCTGCAGCGCCCAGAAAAAAGCCATCCATGGCAGGGGGGCTACAAAACCGACATTGGGCTCTAGAGCAACCACAAGCGCCCAGAGTGCAGCACCTGCCCCAGTGAGGTAGAGGGTGATTGCGGTCGTATTGGTGGGCTGCACGGGTGTTGATGATTGCATTGATTAGCCGGACTATTTTCGTGTCTAAGATGGCGACTAATGCCGAGGCTGCGTACCCATGGCCTTGGCGTTGGCATCGAGCCCACCCTTGGCCTTCCACTCTTCAAAACCGCCCTGCAAAATCTTAACGTTCTCATAGCCAGCGACACGCAGTGCGAAACCCGCCTGCGCAGAGAGACTACCCGTGTTGCAGTAAATCAAAACAGTTCTGTCTCTGGGAATGTTTGTGCGCTGCTCAAGCACCCGGCGCCATTCAATATTGACTGCGCCTGGAATATGACTCTTCGCAAATTGCCCAGCGTCACGCGCATCAATCACCAACATTCTGGCGTAATCCTCTTTGGGGATTTGCTCTGCGAAAATTACGCCGCCGCCGTAATCGACAAATTCTAAATAACCGGACATTTCGTCAATCACTGCGGGGCTCGGCTGCGCCGATGCCGAGGCTTGCATCAGAAACACAACTGCAGAGGAAGCGATAAGCGTTTTGATCATGTTTTTTTACTTGTCAAGGATTTGCCTCAAAATCAACAAAGACTCGATTCATATTTCCACGATGTAATTCCAAAAAGTTTTCAAGATGCAAAAACTGATCAGGCCTGGCAAATTGATCAAGGGTGGCGGCAATGGGTTCCATATTCCGCGCAGCGTTTCCTACGTTGTTAATTAGGAAGTCGTAATAGTCACCTGTTTCACGCTTCGCTTGGGCGAGATCCGTCACACGTCCGTGGCCAGGAATAAGATACGCCGGCTTCAGCGCGGCGAGCCGCTGAAACGCTAGCTGCGCTTTGCGTACGTCTGAAGCAGCCAGGACGCCTAGGATGCGGTCAACATAAACCAAATCACCAGTAAAGGTCACGGAATAATCAGGAAGGTGAATCATCGTGTCGCCTGGATAATGAGCGTTGGTTTCAATCCAGTGAAAAGTCACACCATCAATCGACATGGTCTTCTCAGGGCCCGTATGAACCTGCGTTGCATACCCCGGCACTGTACCCACAAGTTGCTGCCCAAGAAACCGTTTTAGTCCGGTTAGCTGCTGTTCAGCGAATTTCTTTTGTGTGCCGACAGTGCCCGCCATGGCATGGATTTCGACACCCTTCTTGGCGAAGTAATCATTGCCCAGCCAACGGTGGTCCTGCGAACCGGTATTCAAGACCCACCGGATGGGTTGGGATGTAACCGACCTAACAGCCCCCTCAAGCAGCCCGGCAGCGTGGGCGCTTGCCCCACTGTCAATGAGAATCACGCCACTTGGGGTGATTACGAACCCATAATTGGCATTCAAGCCAGCATTGGCCTCGCTGCGTTGGCCAAGAGGCCCGATGATTGCGAAAATATTTGACGTGACCTGCACGGCTTTGGGTTCAAAATCGGGTTCCGTGGCTTGGGCTCTCGTGCATGAAAAAGCAAAAAGAGCGAAAAACAGCGCCCTTACCCAGAGGTGGTTTGCGATTGGCATAGTTATTGTGTTCATAAGGTTGGCGTGGTCATGGATCTTCATCGTGCATTTGGTTTTAATGAAGTATCTTATCGTCTGCGCCGCTCAAGCAATAATAAATGCCTCAATTTTGCTGCGATCGGTCGCCCCCCGGTATCGCTACTGCCCATTGTTCTTAAAAAGACAGATCTCATGACTCTTCTGTTTTTTATTCTTGGCTTGGTCACCCTGGTCGCGGGCGCCGAACTTCTGGTTCGAGGGGGTGGCCGGCTTGCCACCACCTTTGGTATTTCACCGCTGGTAGTTGGGTTAACGGTGGTTGCCTTTGGAACAAGCGCGCCTGAGGTTGCGGTGTCTGTGAATGCCGCACTTTCAGGAAGCACAGACATAGCTGTGGGTAATGTGGTTGGAAGCAATATTTTTAATGTGCTTTTTATCTTGGGTGTGTCGGCACTGATCACGCCCCTGGTGGTGAATGCGCAGATTATTCGCCAGGAAATACCCATTCTGATTGGCTCATGCCTTTTGCTTTTTGCCATTTCAGCGGATGACCGAATCAACCTGGCGGAGTCGGTACTGCTTGTGACGGCATTGGTCGGCTACACGGTGTTTCTGATCGTGCAGTCCCGTAAGGAATCAAAGGCCGTCAACGACGAATACGCGGCAGAGAACACAAGCACATCCAACTGGGACAAGCCAGTGTATGTCCAGATTGCTTTGATTTTGGCGGGGCTTGCCTTGCTTGTTCAGGGCTCGGATTGGCTTGTGGACTCGGCCGTAATCTTTGCAAAACTTCTGGGTGTCAGCGATATTGTTATTGGGCTGACGATTGTCGCTGCGGGAACGTCCATGCCAGAGGTTGCCACCTCCATTACGGCAGCGATCAAGGGTGAGCGCGACATCGCGGTTGGCAACGTGGTGGGAAGCAGCACGTTTAACATCCTTGGCTGTCTTGGGTTGACCGGGCTTGTGGCCCCCGCGGGTATTTTGGTGCCGGCCTCAGTCATCAACTTTGACCTATGGGTGATGCTGGCCGTCTGTTTCGCCTGTGTTCCCGTGTTTCTAACCGGGCGAGAGATCGCCCGTTGGGAAGGTGGAGTTTTTCTTGGGTATTACACCGCCTATGTCGCCTTCCTGATTATGGCGTCTCAGGATCATGCAGCCTTAGAGGCTTACTCGTCAGTCATGATGAGCTTTGTCATTCCCATCACCGTCATTACGTTAGTTGCGGTCATGATTCGAAAGCCGACTAGAGGCAGTTAGCAAGGACAACGCGTCACGGTTGTTCTGCCTTCAGGTGTTCCTGAAGTGTGCCAGGGTTACCCATCATTCGGTGCCAAAGCCACGGCAGGCCAGCACTCAAGTTTGGTCTTACGCCAACACGACGAGACGGCTGCTGCGAAGCGTCACTCGGGTTTCCCAAATCAAACCGGAATGAGTAATACGGCTCAAGACCAAGACGGAGATCCGTCACAAAAAGTCTGTTGTTGATCTGATCCACCTTGAAGAACCCATGGGTGAATTGGGCGATGCGCTTGACGTCTGGGTGATGCTTGTATTGCTCGATAAGCGCTGTGTCCCGTGGGTAAGCCTTCCATTCAAACTGGGCTTTCGGGTCCAGCACGGAATACCAACCTTCGTAGTAAGCCGTTGGCGTCACCACAACGGCGCGCCACAAAAGTGTGTTTAATGGCGCTGCGGTGACCAGGGTCTGAGCGGATGGGTCATCAATGGGCGGGTGCCGTTTCGAAACCTGAACAGCATGCTGATGGGCGCCAAGACCCCAAATGATGTAAGCCGTGCTCAGCGCAAGCCCCAAGGCATTCCACTCTCCGCCTTTGCCCTCAGGGCGCAGTAGCGCCAACAACGTTCCCAGGATCAGCGGAAATGTGTAGAGCGGGTCAATCACGAACATACTGCCCAGGCCGAAGGGTACGTCACTGAATGGCTGGGCGAGCTGCGTGCCGTAGATGGTCAAGTAGTCGATCAGCACATGAGTAGCCAAGACAAACCAAACCGCCACGCACCAGCGCAGCATCAGGGCAGATCCGCCGTGAAGACGCGACACACACCAAGCCATAAGCGGAGTCGCTAAAGCCAGATAAAAGAGACCATGACTCTCCGCACGATGACGAATCATGTTGGAGATGGCATCACCAAAATCAATGAAGGCATCGAGGTCGGGAGCCGTGCCCACAATGCCGCCGATGAGTGCAACCTTCCATGCTGCAGACCGACGCAAATTCTTGCGGCCGATGACAGCCAATGCAACGCTTGCGCCTAGAGCAAACTGGGTGAGCGAGTCCATTCCACCGCCTTGTTACAACTTATGTGTCAAAAACCATGCAAGTGGTTGTCGCGTGGGCATAGATCTTCCCATCCGGCCCGACGATACGGCCATCAGCCGTGGCCACCTGACGACCCGCATGAATCACTCTTCCCTCGGCGCGAACCAAAGGCACAGCATCGGTGAGCGCTCGGATCATATTCACTTTCAATTCGAGCGTGGTGTAACTTTTGCCGGCAGGTAAGGTAGTGTGCACTGAGCAACCAAGCGCTGAATCCAGCAAGGTACAGAACCAGCCCCCATGCACTGCCCCCAAAGGATTGTAGTGTCGTACCAAGGGCTTACCCTGGAAGATGGCGATTCCATACTCCATATGGATGGGAACGAAGTCCATCGTTTCGCCAATGGGTGGAGCTGGAAGTTTGCCTGCAAAGATGGCCTGAAAAATCTCCATCCCTGTCATGCCGAGCACTCTCTCACGCGGGAGGATTCCGGGCGCACCCAGGCTTCTACGCACAGCTCGCTCTTTGTCTTTCCAACTGTCAAGTGTCTCGTGTATTGTCATATCTGTCATCAAAAGGCGCTGAGTTATCAAGACGGCCTGCTCCGCTTAAATCAAAAGATGGCTGCTGTCTGCCTCCAAGCGCACCATGGCGCTTTTCTGAATTCTAAGGCTTACACTGGCCTCACCGCTCGACGGTCAAGACTCCACTTCCCTGCACCCACCGCTGTCGACACCCAAAACCCGGAGTTCACAGGCATCATGGAGGTCACCGCGGCACTCGGGTTAAAGTTGGATCAGTCTCCATCAACTATGGCTGCATGACGACAAGCGATACGCAAGGTTCATCACTATGAGTTACTACAAGCGAATCAAACCCCATTGGGACCTCGAAGTTACTGCAGCCGCACGGGCTGAATCCAGCGGTGATCCACACCTTGCGTTTCGGCACTTGGAGCGTGCTCATATCCTTGGGCAGAACTCAACCAGGCTGCATACCAGAACACACATCCTGATGATGCGCTGGGGATGGCGCCAGCCGAGCAGCAGGGAGGTCGCTGGGCAACTTCTTCGTATCTTTGGAGCTGCCACAAAAACCGCCTTCGGCCTGATACCTGCGGGCAACACAGGGGGGTCCAACGTCAGCCCATTCCGGACACTGCCGATCCCTACCGACCTGCAGATACTCATAAGGGCCGCGCAAACTTCTGATTAGCGTCCTTTCCAATCGGGATGGCACCAACACTCGGATTTTTTTAACAACCCCGTAAGAGCTTGGCCTCTTTTGGACAATTGACCAGGTTGAGACGTTCTTGGCCAACCGAATTTGTTGGTTTGAGCCCCGTAGCGGTTCAGCATAGGTCGCTTCGCTAACTCGCTGGGGTCAAAATAAATCAAGTTCTGGTGGTATCAGGGATTCGAACTTCGAAATAGGAAGCCTTCTTAAAGAGGTTTTCTGTACTGAAGAAACCCACTTTTTTCAGCAATACGGTCATACAACAGCATGGCGTCTGTGTTTGTCTCGTGCGTAAGCCACCAAACGCGAGAGG
>CAYWPQ010000035.1:0-4141 GCA_964460315.1 uncultured Bordetella sp.
ATGGGCCATGACATCACGTATGGCGGAAGCTTCTTTATTCCCAGCGTTGAGTTTGTGTTTGGTGACAACTGGCGTTTGAAGGCCGAGGCCGACATCTTCTTTGGTGCGAAGAGCCGTCCGCAGGGCTTCGATCTGGGCCAGGGTAACGCGCAAGACCGAGGCGCCTCGTTGCTGGGATATTTCCAGAACAACGACCAGTTCGTGCTTCGTCTGACACGTCAGTTCTAATTTTGTTGGCTTCTAAAGGAGAAACACCATGAAGTTTAAGCATCTCACCATGGCAGTAGCGATTGGGGCGGCCTTGAGCCTTTCCCCAGCGCTTCATGCCGCTGAACTACCGGCCGGAACGGTGATCGACAAGTCGAACCTTGATCGTGTCAAAAACGACACCTTCGAGGGTAAGACCATCGGCAGCATGATTCCCGAGCGGATGGAGTGGCAGATTCGTAACCACAACCTGAAGCTCACGCTTCAGAATTCGAAGCCGCTTCCCATCGACCCCAAGCGTATTGAAGCCACCAAGAAGTATTCTGGTGACGTCAAGTACGATCCCGCCAAGAACGAGGTCAGCAACTACAAAGCCGGAACACCCTTTCCGGACATCGCCGACAACGACCCCCACAAGGCTGCCAAGCTGGTCTGGAACTTTTACTACGGCTCGCCCGTTGGCCATGTGATGGACTTCCCCAAGTTCGAGTTCCTGCTGATCGACGGCAAGACTGGTCTTGAGCGTACCCAGCGCTGGTCGCTTTACCGCTACTTCCACAAGGGCCGTCTGGATGGCGGACCTCCTGTGGATGACGACAAGATCTTCTCGCGCACCTTGTTGTTCGCAAGCTTCCCCAACGACATCAAGGGCATTGGAACATTCACCATTCGTCATGACGGCCCTCAGGTTGAAGACGTCTGGGTTTATGTGAAGAGCGCACGTCGCACACGCCGTCTCTCAGGCGGCGCCTGGATGGACCCCATTGGCGGCACCGACCAGTTGAACGACGACATCGAGATCTGGAACGCACGTCCAAGCTGGTACAAGAAGTACAACTACCTTGGTAAGCGCACCATTTTGGCTGTGGCCGACGGTTCTTACTCATGGATTGAAAACGAGAAAGACCTGAAGAAGCGTTACCCCACGATTGATCTTCAGAACCCCCCGTTCTGGAACCCAATCGAAAAGTACCAGCCACGTGAAGTCCATGTGATCGAGGCGATTGCCCCAGACGAGCATCCATACAGCCGTAAGGTGCTTTACATGGAGACCACCACCCCACGGATTTATTACGGCGAGGCTTATGACAAGCGTAATGAGTTCTGGAAGTGGATGAACTTCACCAGCCGTCCCACCCCTGGTGCTGATGGAAGCCAAACCATCATCTCCAGCCAAGGACACACGATCGACTTCAAGCGTATGCATGCCACCATTTTCGTGGTTCACCCCGACACACGGATGAACACGAACTTGAAGGCGACTGACATCAACTTGAACCGACTCGAGCAGGCTGCTCAGTAAAAGAAGTTAACAAGAGGCCCACGCAAACCGTGGGCCTCATCACCTTCGCAACACCTCATGAATGTCGCCCTCATTGCTGGAAGCCAGAACCGAAACAGTCAAACGGCGAAACTTGCCCGCTACATGCAGCAGCGCTTGTTTGATCTGGACCTTTCAAACCCCAGCGAAACCTTTCTGCATGACCTTGGCGAAGACCCGCTTCCTTTTTGGACATCCGAAACGGCTGGTCAGCAGGCCAAGACACTGAACTCTGAATTTCTTGCGAAGGCTGATGCCTTCGTGATCCTTTCTCCTGACTGGAATGGCATGGCCACTCCGGCGGTGAAGAACTGGTTTATTCACGCATCGCCCGAGGCCCTGGCCCACAAGCCTGCGCTCCTGTGTGGCGTGTCGGCAGGCGGCGGCGCCGTTTACCCCGTGGCTGATCTGCGCGCCCATTCCTTTAAGAATTGCCGCATCTGTTTTATTCCCGATCATCTGGTCGTGCGTGACACCGCCAAGTACTTCAATAGCCCTCAACCGGTGGAGCCCGCCGAAGAGCTGATTCGTGATCGGATTGATTTCACCCTGCATGTGTTGGCGTCGTATGCCCAAGGCATGAAAGCCACGCGTGCGCTTCTTCCACCCACGCCCAAGGATTTTCGTTTCGGTATGTAGATCAGTTTTGTAAGACACTCACCAGGGAGGTGTGCCATGCGTTTTGGAATTTTCTTACCCAACGGCAGCAACGGTTATATTCCTTCGGCGGGAAGCCCCGTCTATCTGCCAACCTTCGAGCACAACAAGGCCATCACCCTTGAGGCCGAAAAGCAGGGCCTGGATTTCGTGCTCTCCATGATGAAGTACAAAGGTTTTGGCGGTGAAACCGGTTACTGGGATTCCTGCCTTGAGTCGTTCACCCTGATGGCGGGACTCGCCGCGGTGACCAAGAAAGTTCAGCTCTTCCCCAGCGTGACCGTGCTCGCTTCCAAGCCCCCCATTACGGCAAGGCTTGTCTCAACGATTGATGACATTAGTGAAGGTCGATGCGGCTTGAATATTGTCACCGGCTGGAATAAGCCGGAATACACCCAGATGGGCATGTGGCCTGGGGATGAGTATTACCAAAAACGTTACGAATATGCCGCCGAATATCTGAAGCTTGTGAAAAAGCTCTGGGAAGAGGAGTCTGTCACCTACCAGGGTGAATACTTCAATCTGACGGATTGTGTGGTCTGGCCCAAGCCCAAGCGGCGCGTGCCGATTGTCTGCGCCGGCCAGTCACCCGCAGGCATTGCCTTCACCGCCAAGCACGGCGACCACAGTTTCATCATGGCCGAGAAGGCGCTACTTGCGAAGACCTGCCAGACCATGCGCGACAAGGCTAAAGAAAACAATCGCCCCGTTGGAATTTACGCGCTCTTTCAGCTGGTGCTGGCCGACACCGATCACGAGGCGCTTCGCATCTGCGAAGAGATTGTTGCCAAGGCGGACAAAGGCGCCTGCGCCAACATTCTGGCAAGCGCCGCCATGGACACGAACCAGGGTGGGACCTCCGACCGGATGAAGACCGGTCTTTCACGCAGCTTTGAAGACGGTAACCTGGCCTTTATGGGCATGCCAGTGATTCATGGATCACCCGCCACCGTCGCGGCAAAGATTGACGAGATTGCCGCTGAAACGGGCTGCGATGGCATTTTGTTCAGCATGCCGGACTTTGTTCCCGCCATCAAAATGTTTGGTGAAAAGGTGATGCCGAAGCTGAAATGTTGAACGTCCGGTTTGTTCGGAAACGACCGTTTTGGGTTTGAGAGTGCTGTGGCTAATAACAAGATGAATCTAGGAGACAACCATGAGCAGCGATCTGATCAAAGGGCTTGTATCGATTCTAGGCGGTCCATCTGTCCTGACCGATGATGAATCAAGAAAATATTACTCAACCGATCTAAGTTTTCAGCCGGGTGAGGTAGCACTGGCGGTTTTGGTGCCGCAGGACATTGAAACCTTCGCCAAGGCCGTGAAGTACTGTCACGACCACGATGTTGCTCTGGTACCGCGGGGTGGGGGCATGTCTTACACCCGGGGCTATGTGCCCACGCGCGCCAAAAGCGTTCTCATCGACATGCGCAAGCTCAACAAGATCATTGAAATTAATGAGCAAGACATGTTTGTTCGAGTGCAGTGTGGCTGCACATGGAGCGATCTCTATGAAGCCTTGAAGGCAAAGGGGTTGCGCACCCCGTACTATGGGCCTCTGTCTGGGATGTATGCCACCGTGGGCGGAGCGCTGTCACAGAACAGCTTGTTTCTTGGTTCTGGCATTCATCACACCGCGGCTGAGAGCTGTCTGGGACTTCGTGTCATTCTCGCGGATGGCCAAATGGTTCAGACCGGATCTGCTGCCCATGTGCACAGCAACGGCTTTTACCGACACTTTGGCCCCGATCTAACCGGTATCTTTACCTCAGACACTGGGGCCATGGGCATTAAGGTTGAAGCCACATTAAGGCTGATTAAATACCCCGAGCATTCATTGTGTGCCTCGTATGGCTTTGAAAAACTGGAAGACATGCTCGAGGCGCAGACTCAGATTGCTCGTGAAGGCATCGCCACCGAGTGTTATGGGTTCGATCCTTATTACAACGCTGGCTT
>CAYWPQ010000035.1:4241-7071 GCA_964460315.1 uncultured Bordetella sp.
AATATTAAGTCCTCATACCTCACCTGTTTTTCTGGATCAGAATTTGTGATTGAGCCCAGTCTTTACTGGTTCGATGAACTTGGAAAGTTCCGACTTGACCTGATTGAGCCGGAGTATCAAGAAAAGTGGGGAAGCATCAAACCGGACCCTGAAACACGAAAGGTCGCCCTTGAGCTTCGCGAGGGGTTGAGGGAGCTTTTCTTCAAGCTTGGAGCCTGCCACCTGCAGCTTGGAAAGTACTATCCGTATCAGCGGTCCATGGGTGATTCAGGGATGCAGAGTCTGCTGAAGAATGTGAAGCGGGTGGTGGACCCGAAGGGAATGATGAACCCTGGATCACTTGGTCTTGACCTGTCCTCGGAGAAATAACATGGCCATTCGAAAAGCTTATGTTGACCTGGCCGATGGCCAGATGCACTACCGTTATTCGGTCTCGCCCAAGGGTGGAACACCTCTGGTGTTTTTGCATCAAACGGCCAGCTCATCCGCCATGTATCAGGCGGTCATGGAAAAGCTTGACGGGGCGTTCACCATGTACGCCTTGGACACCCCGGGTTTTGGGTCTTCTTTTCGGCCACCAAGAAAACCCGATGTGGCCTATTACGTGAATGCTGTCGTTGAAGCCATGAAGGCACTTGGCATTTCGCGATGCCATTTGTTTGGCCATCACACGGGCGCAGCCATTGCCTGCCAACTCGCTGCTGACTTTCCGGGGCATGTTGAGAAATTAGGAATGATTGGGCCAGTTCAACTCACCCAGGCTGATCGAGACCTCTGGCAGAAAACGGCCATTCACCCAATGCTTTATGCAGCCTCTGGCGAGCATCTTCAATGGACATGGCAACGTGTGACGAATCTTGACAGTCAGCCGATTCAATATCCGCCATCACCCGCCTTGGCCACGCGTGAAGCCATCGACACTTTGATCGCCGGAGACCGTTGGCATGAGGCTTACGAGGCTGTTTTCGGTCAAGATTTTCCGGCATGTTTGGCCCGTGTGAAGGCGCCGATATTGATGGTCTGTGGAGACGGTGACGTACTTTACCCTTACTTTGAGGCCGCCAAGAAAGCACGTCCTGATGCAAAAGCTGTCGAGCTTAAAGCGGGGGCTTACGTCTTGGATCAGGACCCGTCCAAGATGGCGGAAATCCTTCGTGAATTTTTTGGCGCTTAAGCGGGGCTAGCCGGTCTGGCCAGGTCGCGGCTAGCGTGGTTGAATGATTGGCCAATATCGGTTGATGTAATGATTCGAAAGAGAGTATGAGCACACTTCAGTTTCAATCGGTGGGGCTTGGAAAAAAGCCCGCCTTATTGGTGATCGACGCCACCGTTGGATTCACCTCGCCCGATTCCCCTCTGGGAATGGATGGCGCTTCGGCTGTGGCCAACATTGTTCGGCTGGTGGATCTGTTTCATCAGCGTGGCTGGTTGGTGGTGTTCACCACCAACGCCTATGTCAGCCCTGACGAGGCTTCGGTTTTTCGGGAAAAGTTGCCCATCTTGAATCAGCTGACGGTGGACGGCCCGCTTGCGCCGCTTGACCCGAAGCTTAAGCCGTCCCCGACGGATTTCATTTTCAGAAAGATCGTTCCCAGCGCATTTTTTGATTCGCCTTTGCGGGCACGCCTTCAGGCGGAAGGGGTCGATTCCACAGTGCTCTGCGGGTTTTCCACAAGCGGTTGTGTGCGAGCATCCGCCGTGGATGCCCTACAGTCGAATTTCAGGGTGACGGTGGTCGAAGACGCCTGCGGCGATCGCGACCCACAAGCCCATGATTACAATCTGCGGGACATGCGCCTGAAAACCGGCGATGTCGTGAAAACCGACGACCTGATTCAACAGATTTCTCAATATTGAACGGATAAGAGACCACCATGGCTGATTACCAAGCCCCAATTCGGGATATGCAGTTTGTTTTGAATGAGCTGATTCCCCTGAGTGAAATCAACACCCTTCCTTCTTTTGAAGAAGCCACGGAAGATCTTGTGGCCGCCATTTTGGAAGAGGCCTCAAAATTTGCCACGGGTGTTTTGTCACCCTTGAACTGGACGGGTGATCGTGAGGGGTCCGTGCTGAAAGACGGCAAGGTCACCACTCCCAAAGGTTTTCGCGATGCCTATCTGCAATATGCCGAGGCGGGCTGGATTGGCTTGGGTGGTGCGCCTGAGCATGGCGGCCAGGGGCTTCCATCCGTGGTAGCCACCGCCGTGAACGAGATGTGGCATTCGTCGAACATGGCTTTCACCCTTTGCCCCATGCTGACCGCCGGTGCCATTGATGCCATTGAGCATCATGGCTCCGACGAGCAGAAGGCCACTTATCTTGAAAAACTGATGTCCGGCCAGTGGGCGGGCACGATGAATCTGACCGAACCCAATGCCGGATCAGACCTGTCTGTGGTGGCCACAAAGGCCACGCCCGATGGCGATCATTACCGCATCAAAGGCACCAAGATCTATATCACCTATGGTGAGCACGACTTCACTGAAAACATTATTCACCTGGTGCTGGCTCGACTTCCCGACGCACCGGCCGGCGTGAAGGGCATTTCACTGTTCATTGTTCCGAAGTTTCTGGTTCGCGCAGATGGATCACTGGGCGAGCGCAATGATGTCAAGTGCATCTCGATTGAACACAAGCTTGGCATTCATGCCAGCCCTACGGCCGTGATGTCCTACGGCGAAGGGGCCGGGGCGATTGGTTATCTGGTGGGCGAGGCCAACCGTGGCCTGGAATACATGTTCACCATGATGAACAATGCCCGTCATGCCGTGGGGCTTGAGGGCGTAGGCATTTCGGAACGCGCCTATCAGCACGCCATGAATTACGC
>CAYWPQ010000035.1:7171-12899 GCA_964460315.1 uncultured Bordetella sp.
TGGTCGACCGAGCAGGCGATTGAGATCACCTCGCTTGGGGTGCAGGTGCATGGCGGTATGGGTTATGTGGAAGAAACAGGCGCTGCCCAGCATTTCCGTGATGCTCGAATCACCACCATTTACGAAGGCACCACCGCCATTCAGGCCAATGATCTTTTGGGAAGAAAGCTTCTGCGTGACAAGGGTGCCGAGGCCTCGAAACTGATGGCTGAAATGCGTTCGGTGGCCAAGGCGTTATCGGCTCACAGCCATGCCGATCTTCAGACCATGGGTAAAAAGCTTGAGTCTTCGATTGCTGCACTTGAGCGCGCCGTCACCTGGACACTTTCCCATTACGCAGCAAATCCAGCCGCTGCCTTCATGAGCTCTTACCCTCTTCTGAAGTGCTTTGGTGTGGTGTGTGGTGCGTGGATGCTTGGACGCTCTTCACTGATTGCTGCCCAACATCTGGCCGAAGGCTCAGCTGACCCGTTCTATGCCCAGAAGATTGCAGTCAGCCTTTTCTATACCCATCATGTCTTGTCGGGTGCAGCGGGCCTTGCTGAAACTGTTTGTGAAGGCGATTCCGCCATGCGTGCTGCTGAGCTTGGATTAAACGACTCGCTTGAAGCGGCTGCGCCGGCTGCAGCCAAGGCGGCTTGAACTTTTCTCTCTGAAGGCAGCCAGCTCAAGGTGAAGACGGTGAAGCAGGCGATGATGGCCATGGCAAAGATCAGGCTGTCAAAGCCTGCGGTCTTCACAATGGGGCCCAGCAGGTAAACGGCCAGGGCACTAAATCCAAAGGCGACCGCGATGCGAATGCCGGCCACCCGGCTTCGCATTCGATCGTCGACATATCGAACCACGACGGCATCAACAAAGGGAATGGCGGCAAAGATGGCCGCCATGTAACCCAGCGCGAAAAAGAAAAGCGCCCAGCCTGTGGCGTGCGTAGCCAGGAGCATCATCACCACCTGAATGCAGGCAATGGTCAGAAAAAGTGGCTTCATCGGAAGCTTGTCCAACAGATAACCCACCACCACCTGACTGAATGCGGCAATGGCATAGATGGTGGCCAGAAGAATTCCAAGCAGTGCAGGGTCACTGATGATGCCAATAAAGCGTTCACGCAGCAGTTCGTTGTTGCCATTGGTGGTGAAGTTAAAGAGAAGTGACCCCGATGTGGCCGCCACCGTCATGACCAGAAGTGCACGAATTGCAATGGAGCGGGGAATCGGGTGGGGCGCCGTTTTCTTTTTGCCCGGCGCTTCAAGTTCCGCTGGGGCCACCCGGGCAAACCAGACCCCCATGGCCGCTGATGCCAGGGCGGGAAGAATAAAAGCTGCACGCCAGCCGAAATACTTCACCATGAATCCCGTAAGAAGCGCCGCGATGGCAAGCCCCATGTTTCCTGCAAGGTTGTTCCATCCAATGGTGACTCCAGGTTTTGGGGAGTTACGCAGCAGCATGGGCACGCCCACTGGGTGATAAATGGAGGCAAATGCACCCATCACGGTGAGCGCGATGGCCAGCTGGATTGGGTTCTGAGACAAAGCCACGGCAAGGCAAGAAATACTGATGCCCCCAAAAAATACGAGCATCATTTTTCGACGCCCCCAGAGATCGCCAAGCCGGCCAGAAGGAATCGAGCCCACACCAAACATGACAAAGGCACCGGCCGTGTAGGGCATGAGGTCTTCCCAGCGGCTGATGCCGAATTCAAGGGCAATCGCGGTCACGGCGGAGGCAAAGATCAGCAGCACCAGGTGATCCAGCGCATGGGCCGCATTCAAGAGAAGTGAGGTAGAACGATTCATAATACGAAGTCTATCCAACCTGTGCCGCCATGTCCTTAGAACCCAAGCCAAGAATCTCACCAAGCCCCATGACCCTTGCCCTATGGGGGATGATCATTGCGGGTTGCCTGATTGGGCTGATCTCGTTTGGTACACGTTCCTCCTTTGGGCTTTTTGTGGACCCAATCTCTGGGCCCAGTGGCTTTCAGTTTGGCCGAGAAGCTTTTGCCATGGCGCTTGCGCTGCAGAATTTGTTCTGGGGAATAGGCCAGCCGATTGCTGGCGCACTTGCGGATCGATTCGGCCCGTGGCGGGTGCTTGCGGGGGGTGGTGTGTTGTTTGCCTGTGGCCTTGCGCTAATGACGGTGTCCAGTGACCCGACCAGTTTTTCACTCACCGCAGGAATTCTGATTGGCCTTGGCATGAGTGGTGCAGGGCACAACACCGTGATTGCGGCCTTTGCTCAGCTGATGCCGGAAGACCGACGGCCATGGGCCATGGGGCTTGCCACATCCATGGCCAGTCTTGGGCAGTTTCTGGTTGTGCCACTGGGTCAGGCTTTTATTGAGGCCTATGGATGGTCGTCTGCCATTTTGATTCTTGCTGTGGCCATGGCCACCACGCCTGCGCTTGCACTGGCTTTGCGAACAAAGTCGAAGGGGCAGTCCGCCGCACCCCCCACCACGGCCACAGCAGGTTCTCTTGTGGAATCACTTCGTCAGGCCTTTGGCCATCAGAGTTTTTGGCTCTTGATTGCAGGATTTTTTGTCTGCGGATTTCAGCTTTCATTCATCACCGTGCATTTCCCGCCTTATCTCAGTGATATGGGAATTTCTGCGGGCGTGGCCAGCTGGGGTCTTGCCATGATTGGGCTTTTCAATATTGTGGGCAGTTATCTTGCGGGCCCCTTGAGTGCGCGCTGGTCACGCAAGGTCTTGCTTTCAGTGATCTATGCAGCCCGCGGCCTGGTGATGATTGTGTTTCTGGTGATGCCTTTGTCCACAGCGTCGGTTTTGCTCTTTGGTGCGGCCATGGGTGTGCTCTGGCTTTCCACCGTGCCGCCCACGGCACAGCTTGTGGGCGTGATGTTTGGTAACCGTTACCTTTCCATGCTCTTTGGGTTTGTGTTTTTGTCGCATCAGGTGGGCGCATTCCTTGGTGTCTGGCTGGGCGGAAAAATTTTCGCGATGACCGGAAGCTATCTGCCCATCTGGTGGGGGGCTGTCGTTTTGGCGTTTCTTGCGGCACTGGTGCATTTACCCATTCGAGAAAGGCTCTGGGCTCCCCGGTATGCGACAGGCTCGTGACCATTGGCTATCGCTGGCCTTCATGCTGATGTTGGTCGTGGTTTCGTTGGCCATTTGGATTGCGGTGCAGTCCACACGTCAAGACCCGCTGCCAACGCTGGTCTGGGCTCCGCAGGTGACGGATCATCAGGTGATTGAATCCAGCAGCCGAGTGCTTAACCGCCTGAACTGGCCAGCCGGCCCTTGGTGGTGGATCTACGCCACGCCAAAAGATCGATTGGCGCTTAAAGAAAAAGGTGCGGTGATCGCACTGGCGATGCCTACACCTTTAGCCCAGATGGCTGGTTGTACAGTTCCGTTTTAGCTTTTTAGAACGCTTCTTTTTCAGCCTCGAGGTAAGCCAGGCTGACATACTTTCCAATGTTTGCTTCGAACCCCTGGGTCCGTGCTGCGCGGGATGCTACACGAGGGTCTTGCAGCACCATCGCTTTTGCAGCCGACATGTCTTTGCTGTCTTGCACGGCTTTTAAGCAGGGCTCCCAAATGCCCGCCATGAGTTCGCCGTAATCTTTCAAAAGCTCACGCCCTGGGTTACCGTGACCTGGAACCCAGAGCTGATCGCCGGTGGCCGCCGTGAGTGCTTTGTAATACTTGAAGGTGCCTGGGTAAGAGCCGTCATCGATGTTGGCAATTCGATTCTCCATGGCGATGTCACCAATGTGGGTGATGCGGTCTTCCACGACTTCAACCGTGAGATCGCAAGGGGTATGGGCCGTGCCATAGAAATGCATTTTTAAGCGGGTGTCACCGAAGTCAAGAATCTGTCCGTGGGTCACGGCGGTGTTTGGCGGAATAATCTTGGTGCCTGCCGTCGCCTGGTTGGTCCAGCGCTCCAAAAGGCTCTTCCATAAACTCCCTTCAACACCTTTGATGCGGTCGATATTTTCCTGCAGGGAGTAGATGGGTACACCCGGAAAGGCTTCCGCGTAGGCGTGATTCGCAAGCCAATGGTCGCCGTGGTAGTGCGAATTAAACACAGCCACCACAGGTTTGTCGGTCACGGTCTTAATCATACGCAGGGCCATTTCACCAATCTGAACCGAACCGCCGGAATCCAGAATGACCACACCTTTTTGAGTCACCACAAAGGTGATGTTGCACATCATTCCTTTGTTTTCGGGTGTGGGAAAGCTGTCGGGGGAATAAATCAGCCAGACGCGTTTTGAGATCTGACGCGGCAGATGATCTTTCACCGCAGGGCCGCGAAGAAAGTCGTCGACGGATTGTGCAAAGAGCCGCACCTCGGGCACCAGGGCAAGGCCTGCACCAAGCCCGGCAATACCGGCGGTGATGCCAAGACTTTTCCTTATCGATTGCGCAAGGAAATGACGTCGGTTCATGAAGTCCTCCTGAATGTATTTATACGTATAGATCGCAATGCTACACTTCGTCGATCGTGATCAGGTTGAGAAATATCAGTTTTCGATTCCGCCCAAGGCTTCTAGACGACCTTGCGGCCTACGATCGCCGAACCTTTGCCCTGGATTTCTCTGCGGGCGTTACCGTTGGAATTGTTGCACTGCCACTTGCCATGGCTTTTGCCATCGCCTCGGGGCTTCCCCCTCAGGCTGGGCTTTTCACGGCCATCATCGCTGGTTTTCTGATCTCGGCCCTTGGAGGGTCATCGGTTCAGGTGGCCGGCCCGGCCGGTGCATTTATTGTGGTCGTGTTCACCATCGTTGAGCGCTATGGTGTGGCGAACCTGATGATCGCCACCATCTGTGCTGGCGTGCTGATGTTCCTGATGGGTGTGATGCGCTGGGGTGGGCTGGTGCGGCTCATTCCGATTTCCATCGTGATTGGTTTCACCAACGGCATTGCCGTGCTGATTGCACTTTCGCAGGTGAAAGAGTTTCTGGGTTTAGAGATCGAGTCCATGCCCGCCGAGTTTTTTCAGAAGATGTCGGCCATTTTCTCTGCGCTGCCCACGGCCAATCCCACCACCATTCTTTTGTCGCTCATGTCACTGGCGATTGTGCTGCTCTGGCCCAAGAGCTATGCGGCCCACAAAACCATGACGGGCCGCCTGATTGCACGGCTTCCGGGAACCCTGGTTGCACTGGTGGTGGGCACCCTGCTGGTGTCCACGTTTGATCTGAAGGTGGCAACGATTGGATCGGCCTTTGGTGACATTCCGCAAGGTCTGCCAAGTTTTGAGCTTCCCACCTTTAATTGGGAAACAGTGCGTTACCTCTTTGCACCCATCTTTACGATTGCCTTTCTGGGTGCGGTGGAATCTCTGCTCTGTGCGCGTGTGGCCGACTCCATGACCAAGGGTAAGCATGACCCGAATCAGGAACTCATGGCCCAGGGCATTGCGAACATGACCTCGCCTCTTTTTGGGGGTTACTGCGCCACGGGCACGGTGGCAAGAACGGTGACCAACATCCGCGCTGGGGGAAAGACACCGGTGTCAGGAATGATCCATGCACTCACGCTGCTGGTGATTGTCTTGGGTGCAGCACCTTTAGCAAAGAATGTGCCTTTGGCCACGCTTTCTGGAATTTTGATGTTTGTGGCCTGGAATATGGGTGAGTGGCGAGAGTTCGCAAGGCTGCGTCGTTTCTCTTACCCCTATGCCACGATTTTGCTTTCCACCTTTGTGCTGACTGTGGTGGTGGACATCACGGTGGCCGTTGAGGTGGG
>CAYWPQ010000036.1:0-2973 GCA_964460315.1 uncultured Bordetella sp.
GCCGACGGGGCCGCGAGGGCCACAAACACGGAAGCGGCAAGCACGGATACCGCGGATTTTTTTCCTGCCTTGGGAAAGCCTGAGCGCTTTGAAATCACCTTTGATCTCCTGAAAAGTCCTGCGTTGCTGCGCAGTGTGGTTATTAAATCAAGGCTGAGATTACGACAGATTGCAAAGAAGTGACACGATTCCACCGGGCAGTGTTTTCCCTGAGATTCGTTCTGAAGCATGCAGAAACATTGGCCTTGCGCACAGCCCAAGGTCAAACAATGTTTCAAACCAACCCTACAACTTCAACAAGAATCGCCACGCCCTCTTGCCAAACGCTGGCACTTGGGTTTGAATTCAAACAAACGTATGAATCAGACCCAGACCCCCACTCACGGCCCCACCCCCATTTCGCATGGCGCCGCCACCGCCGACCGCATTCTGAATGCGGCCGAAAGACTCTTCATGCAGCATGGTTTTGATGGTGCTTCCATGCGACACATCACGGCCGAAGCCGGTGTGAACCTGGCTGCCGTGAACTACCACTTCGGCAGCAAAGAGTCGCTCATGCAAGAGGTGTTCAAGCGGCGGCTGGATCAGCTCAACCGCGAACGGATGCGGGCTCTGGATGCGCTGGAGGCCGCGGCGGGCGGCAAGCCCATCAAGCCCACAAAGATCTTGGACGCCTTTTTCGGCACCCTTTTGCGCATCGCCAAGACCGAGCCCAACGGCGGCCCCACCTTCCTAAAGCTTCTTGGCCGCACCCTGACCGAGCCCACGGATTTCATTCGGGCCTTTCTCGCCCATGAATATCAGGAAGTGCTTGATCGATACAAGGCTGCGCTCTTTAAGGCGCTGCCCAATGTGCCCGAGGCCGAAATTGTCTGGCGGTTTCATTTCATGCTGGGCGCAACCTCTTACGCCATTGCGGGAACAGACAGTCTGAAGCTTGTCACCAGCTGGCAAGACGAAGAAAGCGGCTCTTCGCGGGACACCCGCAAGGATTCCCATCACGACATCGACCGCCTGATGGCCAGGCTCATGAGCTTTCTGGTGGGCGGGCTGCGCGCCCCACTTCCCGATTTCAGCGACATTCCTGCGCCCGCCCGGGCCTCGAACCAACCCCAAAAAAATTCCTCTAAGCAGCCACGCCGACTCAAATCGGCTCGTGCCGCCTAACCACGCATTCTGAAAGGAACGCACCATGTCAAACGGACTCTTCATTGCTCTTCTGATCGGCGCCACCGTTATTGCCGTGTTTGGCATCCCGGCCATCCGGCGACCGCTGCTGAGTAGCCCCATTCTGAAAGCCTTCCGAGGGGCGCTGCCCAGCATGTCCGACACCGAGCGTGCAGCGCTCGAGGCGGGAACGGTTTGGTGGGAGGCAGAGCTCTTTCGCGGCAAGCCCAACTGGAACAAATTCCAGGCAATTCCCGCACCCCGACTCACCCCCGAAGAGCAGGCCTTTCTTGATAACGAAGTGACCCATGCCTGCAACATGGTGGACGAGTGGAATGTCGCCTTTAAAGATCACGATATGCCTGCGGAAGCCTGGCAGTACATCAAAGACAAAGGCTTTTTGGGAATGATCATTCCCAAGGAATACGGCGGTCTTGGCTTTTCCGCTTACGCCCACTCGCAAATTGTCACGCGGCTTTCCACCCGGTCGTCGGCGCTAGCCATTTCCGTGATGGTGCCAAATTCTCTCGGGCCTGCAGAGCTTCTTTTGCATTACGGCACCGAACAGCAAAAGAACCATTTCCTGCCACGCCTTGCCAAAGGGCTAGAGGTTCCAGCCTTTGCATTAACCAGCCCATGGGCAGGTTCTGACGCTGCGGCCATTCCGGATCACGGTGTCGTGTGCGAAGGCACCTGGCAGGGACAAAAAGTCTTGGGTATGCGCGTCACCTGGGACAAGCGTTACATCACGCTGGCGCCGGTCTGCAGCATTCTGGGTCTTGCCTTTCGTTTGTATGACCCCGATGGTCTCTTGGGTGACAAGAAAGATCTGGGCATTACCTGTGCGCTGGTTCCAAGCGACCATCCCGGTGTTGAGATTGGCCGGCGGCATATTCCGCTGAACACCTATTTCATGAACGGCCCCACACGTGGCACCGATGTCTTTATGCCTCTTGATTTCATCATTGGAGGCCCCGCCATGGCAGGCCACGGCTGGCGCATGTTGATGGAATGTCTGTCTGCTGGCCGTGCTATTTCGCTGCCCTCATCGAACGCTGGAATTGCACAGCTTGCCGCCCGAGTGGTGAGCGGCTATGCACGCGTGCGTCAGCAGTTCAAAACGCCCATCTCACGGTTTGAGGGTGTGGAAGAGCCACTGGCAAGAATTGCAGGCAGCATCTATATGACGAATGCCGTTCGCACGCTTGCTTCCCAGGCCATTGATCTTGGCGAAAAGCCTTCTGTGGTCTCGGCCATTGCGAAATACCATGTGACCGAAGAAGCGCGCCGTGTGGTGAACGACGCCATGGACGTGGTGGGCGGCAAAGGCATCTGCCTTGGGCCTTCCAACATTCTTGGCCTCGCCTATCAGCAGATGCCGATTGGCATCACGGTGGAAGGCGCCAACATTCTGACGCGAAGCCTGATTCTTTTTGGCCAGGGCGCTATTCGTTGCCACCCCTATCTTCTGAAAGAAATGCAGGCTGCACAAAACCCGAATCGTCAGGAAGGGCTTGTTCAGTTTGATCAGGCCTTCTGGGGGCACATCGGCCATGTGATTGGCAACGGTCTGCGTGCCGTAGGCCATGGCATGACCGGCAGCCTGTTGGCCTCCGGTCATTCAGGTGCGGCGTCTGAAATGCAGCGCCACTACAAGCAGCTGAACCGATATTCCGCAGCCTATGCCTTTGTTGCTGATTTGAGCATGCTGATGCTGGGTGGAACGCTGAAGCGCAAAGAAAAACTCTCGGCACGACTGGGCGATATTTTGTCCCAGATGTTTATTGCCTCATGTGTGCTGAAGCG
>CAYWPQ010000036.1:3073-4976 GCA_964460315.1 uncultured Bordetella sp.
GTGATTCATGTCGACGACTTCCCCTTTGAGATTCGTGAATCCCGGGGTGCGGTCTCGTCGACTGTGCAGCGCAAGGCCGCGTGATTCCAACATGGCCTTCCAACCGGTTTATCTTGTCGACGGTGCCCGCACGCCGTTTCTAAAAGCGCGCAGCGGGCCCGGGCCTTTCAGCGCCTCTGACCTAGCAACCCAAGCGGGGCGGGCTTTGCTGCTTCGACAGCCGTTTGAGCCAAGTCAGCTCGATGAAGTGATTATTGGATGTGCCGCACCCAGTGTGGACGAAACCAATATCGGGCGCGTCGTTGCCTTGCGGCTTGGCTGCGGCCACGGCGTTCCTGGCTGGACCGTCATGCGCAACTGCGCATCGGGCATGCAGGCTCTGGATTCCGCGCTGCTTGGCATTCAGTCGGGGCGCGCTGATTTGGTGCTTGCCGGGGGAACCGACGCCCTGTCACGCACACCTCTGCTTTATTCGAACACCATGGTGCGCTGGTTTGCGGCCATGGCACAGAAGAAGACACCGCTTGCCAAGCTTGCACATTTCACAAGCCTTCAACCGGCCGCCCTTTTTTCCCCAGTCATTAGCCTGCTGAAGGGCCTGACGGACCCTGTGGTGGGGCTGTCCATGGGGCAGACCGCGGAAAACCTGGCCTGGCGTTTTGGAATCTCTCGCGCCGAGATGGATCAGTTTGCAGCACGCAGTCACCAGCGCGCACTCGAAGCACGTGGCCGCGGAAGCTTTGCAGAGATTGTGAGTGTGTTGGATGCCAAAGGAAAAACCTATGCTGAAGACGATGGTGTTCGTGAAGACTCAACACCCGAGAATCTGAAAAAACTTCGGCCCGTCTTCGATAAACCTTATGGCAATGTCACGGCGGGCAACAGCTCGCAGGTGACCGACGGTGCCGCGGTGTGTTTATTGGCTTCTGAAAAAGCGGTGGCGCAGCATGGCCTCAAACCCATCGCACGAATTCTTGATCTGCAATGGGCTGGGCTGGACCCCGCCGAAATGGGTCTTGGCCCGGTGCATGCCGCCACACCCATTTTGCAACGACACGGCCTGGGTCTTAATGACCTTGACCTCTGGGAAATCAATGAAGCCTTTGCTGCGCAGGTGATGGGCTGTCTTCGTGCCTGGCAGAGTGACGACTACTGCAGGCAGCATTTCGGGCAGTCGGCATTGGGCACGCTGGATGAATCAAAACTCAATGTCGACGGCGGGGCGATATCCATTGGCCACCCCGTGGGTGCCTCCGGCGCTCGCATCGCGCTGCATCTTGCGCATGCGCTCAAGGAGCGCGGCGGCAAACGTGGCATGGCCGCAATCTGCATTGGTGGCGGCCAAGGTGGCGCACTTTTACTCGAGGCATGCTGAGATGAAACACTGGCAGATTCACCATGATGCCGAGGGCATCGCCTGGCTCACCCTGAACACCGCAGACAGCGCCATGAACAAACTGTCTGGCGAAGTTCTTCGTGAATTTGAATCGGTGCTTGATTCCATGGATCAGCAGCCGCCCAAAGGGCTGATCATTCAGTCGGGCAAAGATTCCGGATTCATTGCGGGCGCCGACATTGAGGAGTTCACCCAGCACGACTCCGAAGCCAAGGCGGTTGAGCTTGTTGCCCGTGGCTGGCATCTCTTTAACCGGCTTGCGGCGGTTCGCTACCCCACTCTTGCGTTGATTCGCGGAGTCTGTCTTGGTGGTGGTCTTGAGCTCTCGCTAGCCTGTCGGTATCGCATCGCGGTGGACATTCCTTCAACCCGTCTGGGGCTGCCGGAAGTTCTTCTGGGAATTGTGCCCGCCTGGGGTGGCATGCATCGGCTACCGAAAGTGGTGGGTCCACAGATTGCGCTTGACATGATGCTGACCGCCAAGAGCCTGGATGCAAAGCGGGCGAA
>CAYWPQ010000036.1:5076-11631 GCA_964460315.1 uncultured Bordetella sp.
GTGATTGAGCCGCAGTTAAAACCCACAGCGGTTCTGGCCACCAACACCTCAAGCCTTCGGCTGGAAGACCTTGGCCGCGCGCTGTCCTCGCCCGAGAGACTTGTGGGCATTCATTTCTTCAACCCGGTAGCCCAGATGCCGCTTGTTGAAGTGATTCGTACTGAAAGCACAACGCCTTCAACACTCGCGGACGCCATGACCTTTGTTCGTTCAATTGACAAACTTCCGTTACCCGTGAAAAGTGCGCCAGGTTTTCTGGTCAATGCTGTGCTTGCTCCTTACATGCAAGCGGCAATGGCCGCAGTGGATGAAGGCTTATCGCCCGAAACCGTCGACGCCGCCATGAAACAGTTCGGCATGCCCATGGGGCCCATTGAGCTTGTCGATGTGGTGGGCCTTGATATTGCTGTGGCGGCGGGCCGTCAGATGTCAGCAACCGCCACCGCCCCGAAATGCCTGACAGCGCTCGTCAACGAGCAACACCTTGGCAAGAAAAGCGGCCGAGGTTTCTATGTCTGGGAAAATGGCAAGATTAAAAACCCACGCAGCCCCGGTGCGATTCCTCAAGGTTTAGCTAGCAGGCTTATTCAACCACTGATCACACGCACCGAAGAGCTTGTTCGTGATGGCGTGGTCGCCGATGACGATCTGGCCGACGCTGGCGTCATTTTTGGCACGGGCTTTGCCCCTTTTCTGGGCGGGCCCTTGCACAGCCGAAAGCTCGCCAATTAAATCCATTGCATGACGAACCAAGGAGATTCAGTGAAACCACTCATGATTCAAAAGGCCGCAGTGCTTGGCGCTGGCGTGATGGGCGCGCAGATTGCGGGGCACCTGGCCAACGCGGGGATCTCGGTCGAACTCTTCGACCTTCCAAGCAAGGAAGGTGATCGCAACCAGATCGTGAATTTCGCCATCGCTCGTCTGGGCAAGCTTGAGCCGGCACCGCTGGCCAGCCCCTCGGTGTTAAGCCTGATTCGCGCCTGCAACTACGACGACCATCTTGATCGCTTGGCCGACTGCCAGCTTGTGGTGGAAGCCGTGGCCGAACGCATGGACATCAAACGTTCGTTGTACGCCAAGGTGGCCCCCAAGATTGCAAGCAACGCATGGGTGGCCTCCAACACCTCTGGGCTGTCGATTGAATCGCTTTCGAAAGAGATTCCAGAATCACTGCGCACTCGGTTCTGCGGCATGCACTTTTTTAATCCGCCCCGCTACATGAGCCTCGTGGAATTGATTCCAACGCAGGCTACCGACCCATCGGTGATGGACGCCCTGGAGGCGTGGCTCACCCGCACCGTAGGTAAATCGGTGGTGCGCGCCAAAGACACTCCCAATTTCATTGCCAATCGCATCGGCGTCTTTTCTCTATTGGCCACCATGCGACACACCGAGGCCTTCGGTCTTGGGCTTGACACCGTTGATGCGCTCACCGGCCCCAAGATTGGACGCCCCAAAAGCGCAAGCTATCGCACCGTGGATGTCGTGGGTATCGACACCCTTGCCCATGTGGTCAAAACCATGGACGAGCAGCTACCCAAGGACCCTTGGCATGGCTGGTTTCAGCCCCCAAGCTGGCTTTCTGCGCTGATTGAGAAGGGCGCACTTGGCCAGAAATCTGGCGCGGGGCTCTACAAGAAAGAAGGCAAAGAGATTCATGTGCTTGATCTTAAAACGGGGGCATATCGCAAGAGCGACAGCAGCGTTGACCCCGAAGTCGAGGCCATCCTCAAGATCAAAAAGCCTGACGAAAAGTTCAAGGCGCTCCGCGCATCAAGCCACCCGCAGGCTCAGTTCTTGTGGGCGATCTTTCGGGACGTCTTCCATTACAGCGCCTATCACTTAAGCGACATCGCCCACAACGCGCGAGATCTTGATTTCGCCCTGCGCTGGGGCTTTGGCTGGGCCATGGGCCCGTTCGAACTCTGGCAGGCAGCAGGATGGCAAGACATTGCCAAGGCCATCAGTGATGACATCGAAGCAGGCAAGACGGTCAATGCCAAGCTGCCCGCCTGGGCTTTGGAGGCCGACCGAAAGGGTGTGCACTCACCCGTGGGTTCGTATTCTCCGTTGGACAAAAAAGCAGCACCACGATCTTCACTCCCTGTTTACCAGCGGCATTACTTCCCCGAGGCCTTGTTGGGCGAGCGTGCCCTGCATGAGATGGGCGACCCTGCCGAGTGGGCCGGCGAGACCGTCTTTGAAAACACCGGTGTTCGCCTGTGGCGCATGCCCGAGCGCGACCCCGGCATTGGCATCCTTTCGTTCAAGTCGAAGATGCACACCGTTGGAGACGACGTGCTGCAGGGCATTCTTGACGCCTTAAAGTTTGCCGAGGCCAATCTGGAGGGAGTGGTGCTTTGGCATTCAGCACCCTTCTCAGTGGGCGCCAACCTGAAACAGGTGGCCGAAGCCTGTGCTGCCAAAGATTTCGAGCGGCTCGACAAGATGATTGAGCAGTTCCAGGCATGCTCGCAGGCTCTGAAGTATTGCGGCGTGCCTGTGGTGGCGGCCACCCAAGGTATGGCGCTTGGCGGGGGCTGTGAGTTCCTGATGCATTCGCAGCATCGCGTCATGGCGCTCGAAACCTATTCGGGTTTGGTCGAAGCCGGTGTCGGCCTGATTCCCGCAGGCGGGGGCTGCAAGGAATACGCCGTGCGAGCCTCTCAGTGGGCCGCGAAAAGCCCCACGCCCAGCGAAGTCTTCCCCTTCATTCAAGCCGTCTTCCCAAGCATTGCCATGGCGAAGGTGGGCAAGAGTGCGCTGCAAATTATTGAAATGGGACTGGGCAAGCCATCGGACCAGATTGTCTTCAATACCCAGGAACTGCTCTTTGCCGGTTTAAAGGCTGCGCGGCACCTGGCCGACACCGTGAAGCCCACCAACCTTCCCCCGGCTTTATTCCCCGTGGCAGGCCGCACTGGTGTCGCCAACCTTTCGATGATGCTGGTCAACATGCATGAGGGAAAGATGATCAGCGACCACGACTACCGCGTGGCCTTGGCCGCAGCCAATGCGCTGTGTGGCGGTGACATTGATGCAGGAAGCCTGGTGGATGAAGCCTGGCTCATCACGATTGAGCGTGCGGAATTCGTGAAGCTGCTTAAAACACCAGAGACTCAGGCGCGGATCACGCACATGCTTGAAACCGGCAAGCCACTTCGTAACTGACAGGACAGACCATGACACGACAGATTCAAGACGCCTATATCGTTTCCGCACAGCGGCTTGCTGTGGGCCGAAAGAACGGCGCATTTCGCACCACTCGACCGGACGATCTTCTGGCTGCAGCCATTCAGGCCAGCATGAGCAAGGTCCCTTCGCTGGACCCCGCCTTGATTGGCGACGTCATTGTTGGCTGCGCCATGCCCGAGGCCGAGCAAGGAATGAACGTGGCCCGAATCGGCGCCCTCTTGGCAGGACTCCCACAATCCGTTCCGGGCATGACGATCAATCGATTCTGTGCGTCCGGTCTTCAGGCTGTGGCGCTCGCCGCCCAGAAAATTCAGCTTGGCGAAGCTGACGCCATGATTGCTGCCGGAACAGAGTCCATGAGCCTAATGCCTCAGATGATGGGCAATAAGGTGGCCATGAACCCACGAGTCTTTGCTGAACAAGAACACCTTGGTATTGCCTATGGCATGGGCATGACCGCAGAAAAGGTTGCCGAACAATGGAAGGTGTCGCGCGACGACCAAGATCAGTTCGCCCTTGAATCTCATCAAAAAGCTTTGGCCGCCCAGGCCGCCGGAGAGTTCTCAGCCGAGATCTCGCCCTTTGACGTGGTTCGCCACGAGCCCAACCTTGATACCGGTGTGATTCGCGAGACCAAGAAAACCATCTCAAACGATGAGGGCCCTCGTGCCGACAGCAGTCTGGAGAAGCTTGGGAAGCTCAAGCCTGTTTTCCTCACCAAAGGTTCGGTCACTGCGGGCAATTCATCGCAAATGTCGGACGGCGCGGGCGCACTGGTGCTGGTTTCAGGTGACATGCTGCGTCGATTCAATCTTCAGCCCTTGGCCCGCTTTGCCGGCTTTGCGGTGGCGGGTGTGGCTCCGGAGATCATGGGCATTGGGCCTATTGCAGCCATTCCCAAGGTGTTGGCGCAGGCTGGCGTGAAGCAAAGTGATCTGGACTGGATCGAACTGAACGAAGCCTTTGCAGCCCAGGCACTTGCCGTGATTCGCGAGCTTGGCCTGGACCCGAAACTCGTCAACCCTCTGGGCGGCGCTATCGCGTTGGGCCACCCGCTGGGAGCCACCGGTGCCATTCGTTCTTGCACCGCAATTCATGGCTTGCAGCGCCGTCAGAAGCGCTATGGCATGGTGACCATGTGCATCGGTACAGGCATGGGAGCAGCAGGGCTCTTCGAGCGTCTTTAAGTGAACACCGCCTGGATTTTTAAGCTGCCCCCAAGGCTGCGGGCTTGGCTTGTTCGCGTGGGCTTTAACCTGCACCCGCCTTTTCGGGGAACCGGCGGGCGAATCACCTATGTCTCGGATGATCTGCTGCAGATGCGTGCAAGACTGCCTCACAGCTGGAAGACGAAGAACATCGTCGGTTCGATTTACGGCGGCTCCCTGTTTGCCGTGACCGACGGTCCTCACCCCATGATGCTGATGGCCGCACTTGGGCCAAGCGTGGTGGTCTGGGACAAAAACGCCACCATTCGTTATCGAAAACCCGCGTTCACAGAACTCACCGTTGATTTCATCCTCTCAGATGGTGATCTTGCTGCGATTCGGGCGGCGCTTGACTCGGTTCAGGAATGCTCGCATCGCTTCGTGATGGATCTCATCGATTCCGATGGCCAATCCCACGCAACGATCGAAAGAATTATTTACATCGCAAAGAAGTCGTTCTACCAAGAAAAAATCAAACAGGCACTCTGAACGAGATGCCTCAGGAGACTTGAATGGAAAAGGTTTGGCTGAAGAGTTACCCCGAAGGCGTTCCTGCCGAAGTGACCCTCAACTCCGAGACCTCGGTGGTGGATCTCTTCGAAGAAGCCTGCAACGAGTTCTCAAGCCGAACGGCCTACGTCAGCATGGGCATTTCCATGAGCTTTCGCGAACTCGATCAGATGACCACGGCCTTTGCCCAGTACCTGCAGTCACAGGGGCTTCAAAAGGGTGATCGTGTGGCGCTGATGATGCCCAATGTCTTGCAATACCCCGTCGCCCTTTTTGGAACGCTGAAAGCCGGTGGCGTGGTGGTCAACTGCAACCCGCTCTACACCCCCCGAGAGCTTGAACATCAGCTGGTGGATTCCGGAGCCACCTTTGTCGTGATCCTTGAAAACTTCGCCCATACCCTTGAACAGGTCATCAGCAAAACCCAGGTTAAGCATGTGGTGGTGACCCCTTTGGGCGAACTTCTTGGAACCGTGAAAGGTGCCATCGTGAACCTGGTGGTGCGCAAGGTGAAAAAGCTTGTTCCCCCCTGGGCCATTCCGCAATCCATTTCGATCAAGAAAGCGCTCGAGCTTGGCCGGGGTCATGCCATGCGCAAGCCTTCGCTCAACGCGAAAGATCTGGCCTTTTTGCAATACACCGGCGGCACCACAGGAGTTTCAAAAGGTGCCATTCTGACCCACGGCAATATCGTGGCCAATGTCATGCAGGCCGAAGCTTGGATCAACCCCGTGGTGCGGCGTGGCGAAGAGGTGATCATCACAGCGTTGCCGCTCTATCACATCTTCGCGCTCACCGCGAACTGCCTCACCTTCATGCGAATTGGGGCAAAGAACATTCTCATTCCCAATGCACGCGATTTCTCGGCCTTCATCAAAGAGTGGGCGAAGTATCCCGTCACCGTGTTCACCGGCGTGAACACGCTATTCAATGCACTGTTGAACCACCCTGATTTCGCCAAACTTAATTTCAGCACCCTGCGGCTCACGTTGGGGGGCGGCATGGCCGTTCAGAAACCCGTGGCTGAGCGTTGGCGTCAGGTTACCCAGAGCCCTTTGTCTCAGGCCTATGGGCTGACCGAGACATCACCCGCGGCAACCATTAATCCGCTTTACGACCTTCCCTTTACAGGGTCCATTGGGTTGCCGATTTCGTCCACCCTGGTTTCCATTCGTGACGATCAGGGACAAGAACTCAAGGTGGGCGACGTTGGCGAGATCTGCATCGCCGGGCCTCAGGTGACCCAAGGCTACTGGGGCCGGCCCGAAGAAACCGAAAAGGTGTTCACCCAGGACGGCTTCCTGAAAACTGGCGACATGGGCTATGTCGATGAACACGGCTATGTCTTCTTGGTGGACCGCAAAAAAGACATGATCCTTGTGTCAGGCTTTAACGTCTACCCGAATGAGGTCGAAGAGGTGGTGGCCATGCACCCCGCCGTGCGCGAGGTGGCCGCGATTGGCGTGGCTGACGAACAATCTGGCGAGGCCGTGAAGGTGGTGATTGCCAGCAATGACCCAAATCTAACCAAAGAGGCGGTGATCGAGCACTGCAAAAAATACCTGACGAACTACAAGTGCCCCCGGTATGTGGAGTTTCGAGACGAACTGCCCAAGACGAACGTTGGAAAGATTCTGAG
>CAYWPQ010000037.1:0-2600 GCA_964460315.1 uncultured Bordetella sp.
GGAAGCAAAACGGCGGCCATCGACAGAAGAATCAGAATCAGGGCCCCGAAGTCATAGGGGCCCACAGATTCATTGAGCCACCATGCGCCACTGAACACTCCCAGCGCGGGGATCAACATGATCGACAGGCTGCTGGCGATCGGGGGAAGCTTGCGTGCCAGTCGGAACCAGACAATGTGGCAAAAGCCAAACACCACGAAGGCGTTGAAAAGAATGGCTGCCCAGACTTCCGCATTGGGCATCTTCCATTGGTCACGCTCCAGCAAGAAGGCGCCAATCGCGATGAAATGACAGGTGATCAGCATGGCCCAAAAGGTGAGTGCCGCATTGGAGATACCCACCTTGAGGTGATTCATCATGGCGGTGCCGATGCCCCATCCCATGGCAGCAATCAGCATCAAGATCAGGCCAATGGGCTGGCCCATCAGCGAACTGAACTCTTCAATCGTGAGCAAGAGCGTGGCGCCAAGGGCCAAGGCAACACCAAGGCTGCCTTGCCAGGTGAAGCTTCCCTTGAAAAAAAAGACGCTGGCCAAGAGCGCCCAGACGGGCATGGTGTAGCCGATGATCGCGGCTCGACCCGAAGTCAGAAATTTCAAGGCATAGATGACAAAGAGATGCCAGATCAGCATGTTGCCGATCGCCAGCTGCATCACTCGTTTGCGTTCGTGGCGAGGCACGGCCAGGGTGTCGCCCACAAGCATCACATAGGCGCCGATGGCGAGCACCCCGATCGACATGGAAAGCCCGCGGAAGGTCAATGGCGGATAGTCGAGGATGGCGAACTTCATGATCGGCCAGTTGACCCCCCAAAAGAGAGTCAAAAGAGCGAGTAAGATCAGATCCGTTTTGTTAAGGACAGGTTGCGTCATGCAAATTGCGCTTGCGTTGTTTGTTCTAGGCGGAGTGTGCCTCAGTACACTCGACGCAGTGGGGAAACTACTGATGTCTGAGGTCAGCCTGCTGCTCTTGATCTGGGCACGTTATCTTGGACAAGTGGCCATTTCCCTACCCCTTTCCTATTACTTCGCGGGGCCCCGATTTTGGGTCACCACCAAGCCGAAGATTCAGCTGACCCGCTCGGTGTTGTTGGGCTTGACCAGTATTTTCTTTTTTGGCGGTATTCAATGGCTGCCTCTTGCCGAGGCTTCGGCCATCTCCTTTACCGCACCGATCTGGGTGGCCGTGCTCTCGGCCTCGATCCTTGGCGAGCGGGTCGCCAAAAGCGACTGGTGGGTCGCCGCGATTGGGTTTTCAGGAATTCTCTTGATTGTTCGTCCCGGTACGGAGGTGTTTCACCCTGCAGCAGTCCTGGTGGGCATGATGGCCTTCACCAACGCCATCTACCAGCTCCTGACCCGCAAGCTGACCGACGACCATCCCTTCACCACCTTTTTTTACAGTGGCCTGGTGGGAATGTTTGTTTCAACCGTATGGATTCTTATCGTGGGTTTTGACCCAAACCTATCGTGGTCGACGATTGGGATGCTGGGCAGTGTTGGTGTCTTGGGCGGTGTTGGACATCTGTTGTTTGTCTTGGCGTTTTATCGGGCATCGCCTTCCACGTTAACTCCGTTTGTTTACCTGCAGATGATCTGGGCCATTGGTTTTGGCTGGGTTATGTTCGCCCAATTCCCCGATTTCCTTGCCCTGGTTGGAATGGCCGTGATTGTTGGCTCAGGGCTTTGGCTTATTCTTCATCGGCATCGAAGCCAGCGAGGAGGCCTGGCTCCATCGCCCTCGGCGAATCAAAGCATGACGTCTTCAGGCGAAGCCACCGATCGCCCAAGCCATTAGCGAGACGCCCGCTTCTGACGACGGGTGGTGTTCATGATGGCCTGTTGGGAACTCTGAACCTGTTGTTTCATGCGGTCAGCAAGAATGGAGAACTCACGTTCGAGTGGCGTGGTGTGACGCGTCACCAGGGCGATGACTCGTTTCGGTGCGGGTGCGTCAAGCGGGCGCACGGTCAGCGCGGTGGGTACTAACAAGCCGGACCGGATGGCCATCTCGGGGATGAGGGCGATACCCATCCCGGATTCGACCATTTGAATCAGGGTGAGCAGACTGGTGGCCTCGATGCCATCCACACTGGCGGCTTCGGTCCGACGGCAAGCCTGAAGGCTGTGCTCGCGAAGACAGTGCCCTTCCTCAAGCAAAAGCAAACGTTCCGCCACCTTCGCGGGCAGATGAATGCGCTTACCCTGAACCGCGGGATCGTCCGGCAGCGCGGCAAGCCAGAATTCGTCATCGAAGAGGGGGCGAACCTGCAGGCCATCGGTGTCATAAGGAAGGGCAATCAATGCGAAATCGATGGTTCGTGCCCGAAGCCGATCCAGCAGATTGGCGGTGAGATCCTCACGAAGCGCAAGCTGCAAGCCAGGGAACTCTTGTCGGATGGACTTCATGAACCCCGGCAGAAAGAAGGGTGCAATGGTCGGAATAATTCCCAGACGAATGATCCCGTGCATGGGCTCAGAGGTCTGCTTGGCAATGTCGACCAGATCTTCGGCCGCAGTCAGAAGCCTCCGCGCCCGATCCAGAACCGCCAGACCGACGGGTGTGAAGGCCAATGACTGTTTGTCACGTTCCACAAGCAC
>CAYWPQ010000037.1:2700-6053 GCA_964460315.1 uncultured Bordetella sp.
CAGGAATCATTGAAGGGCAAGTGGTCCGTCGTGTTTTTCTACCCCGCCGATTTCACCTTCGTCTGCCCTACCGAGCTCGGCGATCTGGCGGATCATTACGACACCTTCAAGGCGCTGGGTGTCGAGATTTACGGTGTATCCACGGACACCCACTTCACCCACAAGGCTTGGCACGATTCGTCCGAGACGATCAACAAAATTCGTTACCCCATGATTGGCGACCCCACCGGGGTCATCACCCGTAATTTCGGCGTGATGATTGAAGACGAGGGCCTGGCACTGCGCGGGACCTTTGTGATCAACCCCGAAGGTCAGATCAAGCTTTGTGAGATTCATGACAACGGCATTGGTCGAGACGCCAACGAGCTTTTGCGTAAGGTTCAGGCCGCTCAATACGTGGCCTCTCATCCGGGCGAGGTCTGCCCCGCCAAATGGACGCCTGGCGCAGACACGCTGGCACCCTCGCTTGACCTCGTTGGCAAGATCTAATTGAAGGAGCTTTCACGTGCTTACCCAAGAACTTAAGACCCAGCTTGGCGGTTATCTACAACGCTTGACATTGCCCATCGAGATTGAGGCCTCGCTTGACGCCTCTCAAGGGGCTCGCGATATGCGTGAGCTGCTGGAGACTCTTCAGACGATGTCCGACAAACTCCGTATTCGTTTTGACGGAGATGATGCCCGTAAGCCTTCGTTTCGAGTTCAGCGGGTTGGCACGTCCATGTCGCTTCGGTTTGCCGCTGTGCCGCTCGGGCACGAGTTCACCTCGTTGGTGCTGGCCCTGCTTTGGGCGGGAGGGCATCCGCCCAAGGTGGAGGCGTCTGTGTTGGAGCAGGTCCGAAGCCTATCGGGTTCGTTTCGGTTTGAGGTGTTCATGTCTTTGAGCTGTCACAACTGCCCCGATGTTGTCCAGGCGACGAGTCTGATGGCGGTCCTGAACCCTGGAGTCGAGACCACGATTATTGACGGCGCGCTGTATCAAGACGAAGTCAATGCCCGTCAGATTATGGCGGTACCGATGGTTTTTCTGAACGGCGAGATGTTTGGGTCGGGACGGATGTCCCTGGAAGAGATTCTGGCCAAGCTCGACAGCGGGTCGGCTGCTCGTGATGCGGATCGAATCAACGAGAAAGACCCCTTCGATGTTTTGGTCATTGGCGGAGGTCCGGCGGGCTCAGCCGCAGCGGTCTATGCAGCTCGTAAAGGAATTCGAACCGGCATTGCGGCAGAGCGCATGGGCGGTCAGACCAACGACACACTTGGGATTGAGAATTACATCTCGGTGTTGGAAACCAATGGCCCAAAGTTCTCCGCAGCTCTTGAGGCGCATGTTCGTGCCTATGACGTGGATGTCATGTCAGTTCAGCGCGCCAAGCGACTGATCCCCGCGGCAGAGCCGGGCGCCCTGATCCACGTTGAGCTCGACAACGGTGCACAGCTTGCTGCGCGCAGCGTGATTATCACCACGGGTGCTCGCTGGAGAAATGTGAATGTTCCCGGGGAGCAGCAATACAAAAACAAAGGTGTGGCCTACTGCCCTCATTGTGATGGCCCTCTTTTTAAGGGTAAGCGAACGGCGGTGATTGGCGGCGGGAATTCCGGTGTCGAGGCCGCCATTGACTTAGCGGGTGTCGTGGCCCATGTCACCTTGATCGAGTTTGCAGAGCAGATGAAGGCTGATGCGGTGTTGGTCAGCAAGCTGAAAAGCCTGCCAAATGTCACGGTCTTGACCAGCACCCAGACCCTGGAAATTCTGGGTGATGGATCGAAGGTGAATGGCATCCGGGTTCAGGACCGTGCGACAAAAGACATTCGTTCCATTGAGCTTGAAGGTGTCTTTGTGCAGATTGGTCTTGTGCCCAACACCGAGTGGCTTGCGGGAACCGTCGAGATGAATCGGTTTGGTGAAATCGTGATTGATGAAAAATGTCACACGAATCTGCCCGGTGTTTTTGCCGCTGGCGATGTCACCACTGTTCCGTACAAACAGATCGTTATTGCCGCCGGGGAAGGGTCGAAGGCCGCATTGAGTGCCTTTGATTACCTGATTCGAAGCCCTGAGCCTGCCCTGGCTCTTGCGGCTTAAAGCTTAGGTTTAAGGGGGGGTCGGGGCCTGAGGGGATCCGTTAGAACCTTTCGAGCTGGCTCATTGGCCGCCAGCTGCCGACAGGCAGCTGGCCAAGAGCGACCTGGCCAATTCGAATGCGCTTTAGGCCAACCACCTTCAGCCCGACGAGCTCGCACATTCGACGGATCTGGCGCTTTTTACCCTCGCGCAGCACAAAGCGAAGCTGATCTTCGTTCTGCCAAGATACCTTCGCAGGTTTCAGAGGCTGACCGTCTAATTCGAGGCCATGTTGAAGCCGTTTTAAGCCATGGGCATCCAGCGTTCCTGAAACCCTGACCAGATATTCTTTCTCAATAGGAGAATCTTCACCAATCAAAAGCCTGGCAATTCGGCCGTCTTGGGTTAGTACGAGTAAGCCGGTGGAATCAATATCCAAGCGTCCCGCGGGGGCCAGACCCCGCGTATTGATCCGTGGTGGAAGTTTTGCAATCGATTGCTGGGTTGAGGGATGTAGCCAGAGATTCTCTCGTGTCACCAGGGTCACGGCCGGCGTGTAGTGACCCTCGTCATCTTCGTGTGAAATAAACCCAATGGGCTTATTCAGAATCACCGTGAGTCGAGATGCCTGTTGTTTCTTCGCGCCGGCCGTCAGCTCCACTCGCTGATGGGGAAAGGCTCGGGTGCCAAGCTCGGAGACAACTTCCCCATCAACAAGCACCAGCCCCTGTTCAATAAACTGGTCAGCCTCTCGGCGTGAGCAAAGCCCTTGGTCGGCAAGGAGCTTTGACACACGAATTCGGCCGTCCGAGGGAGCGGGACTTTGGCTAGATGGGTTGACCCTGGCGGGTTTGCTTCTTGGCGAATCAGGTGGTCGGTTCATGGCTTAGCGAAGACTTTGAAACACCGCAATACCCACGAGTGTTAGAACAATGGAACCCAGAACATGGGCGGTGACACCGACCGATAACGCCGCCCAGCGGCCATGTTGAATCAACTGAACCATTTCCATTGAAAACGCCGAAAAGGTGGTGAGTCCGCCGAGAAGACCGGTGATCAGGAACAGGCGCCAGGTCTCGGAGATCTTCGGGTTGGCGGTCAGGTAAGCGATTACCAACCCAATGGTGAATGCACCAATCCAGTTAGCAAGCAGTGTTCCCATCGGAAGGATTGAGAGCTTGGAATTCAGGCGCTCCGACAGCTGCCAACGAGCGACTGCACCAAGGCTTGCGCCAAGCCCAACCGCAACGAATGAAATCCAGGGTGTTGTCATCGTGTGAAACTTGCT
>CAYWPQ010000037.1:6153-10506 GCA_964460315.1 uncultured Bordetella sp.
AGCCTCAGCTTCAGAATTCAGTAAACTCCCGGTTTCCGTTTGATCGGGGTTGGTTGTGGCTGAAGATACACAGAGGGACCAAGAGGTCGCTCGCCGAAGAAGTTTTGCAATTATTTCGCACCCAGACGCGGGCAAGACAACACTGACTGAGAAGTTGTTGCTCTACGCGGGTGCGATTCAGATCGCTGGCAGCGTGAAGGCTCGTAAGGCGAGTCGTCATGCCACCTCCGACTGGATGGAAATTGAAAAACAGCGTGGTATTTCTGTGGCCAGTTCGGTCATGCAGATGGAATACAAGGGCTGCATCATCAATCTGCTTGACACTCCAGGCCACCAAGATTTCTCTGAAGACACCTATCGGGTGCTCACGGCGGTGGACTCCGCCCTGATGGTGATTGATGCCGCCAACGGCATTGAACCCCAGACCCGCCGGCTGATCGAGGTTTGCCGGGCGCGCAATACGCCGCTCATCACCTTTGTGAATAAACTCGACCGAGAGGTTAAAAAACCGCTGGATCTCATGGACGAGATCGAGGCGGCGCTTGACCGCCCGGTGGTCCCCTTCACCTGGCCCGTGGGGATGGGCAAGTCGTTTGCCGGTGTGATTGATATTGCGCAGTCAAAGATGCGGCTTTTCCGCCCAGGTGCAGACCGCGTGGGAGCGTCGGCGGACGAGATGGTGGCCCTTGATCATCCTGACTTGGTGAGCCGGCTTGGTGGTGACCTTGACCAGGCGCTCTCGGAAGTGGATCTTGTCACCGGCGCTATGCCAGCTTTTGACCGGGAAGAGTTTCTTGCTGGACGTCAGTCCCCCGTGTTTTTCGGGTCAGCCATCAATAATTTTGGTGTGCAGGAAGTGCTGGATGCTCTGGCTGAACTCTCACCCGCGCCGGGCCCTCGTCAGGCCGTCGAACGCACGGTGGACCCAAGCGAAGACAAGTTCACCGCGGTCGTCTTTAAGGTTCAGGCCAATATGGATCCTGCGCATCGTGACCGCGTGGCTTTTCTGAGAATTTGTTCAGGTCGTTTTGATCGGGGTATGCGGCTGAAAATCAGCCGAAACGGCAAGGAAATTCGCACGAACAACGCGTTGTCATTTCTCTCACAACGGCGCGATATCTTGGACGAAGCTTTTGCGGGCGACATCATTGGCCTACCCAACCACGGCGTGCTTCGCCTGGGTGACACGCTCTCAGAGGGCGAGAGGCTTCAGTTTAAAGGGCTTCCTTTCTTTGCCCCCGAAATGTTTCGTATGGTTGAGACTGCCGACCCGATGCGTAACAAGCAGCTGCGTGAGGGCCTTATGCAGCTTGGAGAGGAGGGCGCCATTCAGGTGTTTCGGCCCCATGCGGGCGGAGCCATGCTCTTGGGCGCCGTGGGGCAGCTTCAGTTCGAAGTGGTGGCGCATCGCCTGAAAACGGAATACAACGCCGAGGTGCGTCTTCTGGGGTCTCGGTTCAATGTGGCCCGCTGGGTCACGTCAGAGGACCCCAAAAAACTTGCACAGTTTCTGGACGAAAATTCCCATCGCACTGCGGAGGATGTGATTGGCGCACCGGTATTGCTGACTGCGCATCGCTCTGAACTGGATGTCGTTCAGGAGCGTTGGCCTCAGATCCAATTCCATGCGCTGCGAGAGCATGGCGGGATGATCTTTCAGTCCAGCATTTAGCCAGTAACGCAGGAATCGAACCCACTCCTTCTCAGGTCAGCGGAGCACTCATCCACTTCTTGTATTCGGGTTCTGCACTGACTCGATCGAACCATTGCGACACAGATTCAAGAGACGGGTCGTCGCGCGCAACAAGACCAAGCCCGTAGCATCGGTAGATCACCGGCACCAAAACAATATCGGCCAGACTGAGTCGTTCATTGGCCAGATAGCTCTTACCGGTGAGGCCTTGCGAGAGCACCTTGAGTGACGCAACGGTCTTTGCGGTTTCTTCGGCAATTTTGTTGGCGTCCCGTTTGTCTTCGGGCGTACGAACCAGCTGCCAAAAAACAAGCGAAAGTGATCCGATAATGCCGCAGGCCGCCCAGTCGACCCACTGATCCACGGCAGCGCGTTGACGCGCATCCGAAGGGTAGATTGCATCGCCGCTGTATTGATTACAAAGGTAGCGGCAGATCGCATGGGATTCCCAGACCACAGTGGGCCCGTCCTTTAGCAAAGGAACTTTTCCATTGGGATTGAGCGAGAGGTATTCCGGTGTGTTATTCACCCCGAACTGCATTCCGGCGTCAATGCGTTCATAGGGAAGATTAAGCCGATCAAGAACCCACAGAACCTTCTGCACGTTCATTGAGTTCAGGCGACCCCAGAGGGTAATGGATGATTGGGTGGATGACATCAGAGAGTTTCCTATTAAAAAGCTATGCACATTTTGTGCGTTGACGAGCCGGGTTATTACGCTAGGCTAACACTCTCTTGTAACAACTAAGGGTTCTTCATGATGACCTTCACTTCACTCGATTTGTTTCTTTCTCAAGGGGCGTGGCGACGCTGGCGTGTCATCCCCATGGTTCTTCTTGCCTTGATGGTTGGCGCCCTTGGCGTCACTGCGGCGCATGCAGCGAAGCCCGTGATCAGCGCCCAAGAACTGAAAGGGCTGGTCGATCAACGGGCCGTTAGAGTCTTGGATATTCGGGAACTCAAAGGTGACGCCAAGTCCCCGAGTTATGCCGATGGCCATATTCCCGAGTCCATCGCAACGCCTTATTCGGCTTTTCGCGGCCCCAAGCAGAACCCTGGCCAGCCGGTTACTGAAGACAAGTTGTCTCAGCTTGTTAGCGGCTGGGGTCTCACGCCTAAAACGCGTATCGTGATTGTGAATCGCGGAACGGACGGTACCGATTTCGGCGCCGCTGCCCGGGTCTACTGGACACTGAAGGTGGCGGGGTTCAACAATCTTTCGATTCTTGATGGCGGTCTTGCGGCTTGGTCGGCCGCGGGCTATTCCCTCACCAAAGACATTCCCGTCGTGGGTAAGACGTCAGTCAAGCTGACCTACGATCGTCGTCAGATTGTTTCTCAGGAAGAGGTCGCTGGGCTATTACCCAAGGGTGACTCGGCCGGTTCATCGGGTCAGACCCGGCTGCTTGATGCTCGGCCGGAGGCCTTCTTTAAAGGCGATGTTCGTCACGCGGCTGCAGGCAGGTATGGCACGTTGCCTGGCGCAAGCCACTTTGACCAAGAGGAGTGGTTTCAGAAGGGCAGCGGTCGTTTGAAGTCGGTGGCAGAGATCCAGGGTATTGCAAAGGCCGCGAATCTTTTGACAACCGATGAAACCATTTCGTTTTGCAACACGGGGCACTGGGCCGCCACAAACTGGTTCATCTTGTCAGAGGTTTTGGGGCAGACGAACCAGCGGATGTATCCGGAGTCGATGGTGGCCTGGTCAAAATCCAACCTGCCCGTGGCCAATGAGCCCAGCCGCGCCGTCATTATCTGGCGTGACCTGAAAGGAACGGTTTCAAATCTCTTCTAAGGGTTTTATGGGGCGGACTTTTGAAAACACTCTAGACTGGGAAGTCTAATGTTTTTCTAAGCGAGCCTCATGTCCCAAGCTTTTTTTCTTACGGTCTTCTTTGATGGAAGCTGTCCTCTGTGTGCGAAGGAGATTCAGGTCTATCAGAGGCGGGTGAAGCCTGGCTTGGTGGCTTGGCTTGATGTCAGCGAGCCGGGCTTTGTCGCCCCGGAGGGCAAGACCGTGAATGAATTGATGGCGCGTTTCCATGTACGCGACATTCAAGGCCAGTGGCTGATCGGCGCGCCCGGGTTTATCGCCTTGTGGCGCATCACACCAGGATTTCGTATTCTTGGATTTTTAACCTCTGTTCCCCCAGCGCCGCAGGTTCTCAATCTCGCCTACCGTGCCTTCTTAACCATTCGCCCCCGGTTACAACAACTGATTCGACGCCCATGAGCCAACGACCCGATACACCGTGCATTGCTATCTGTTCAACCACGAATGGTGACGACATTTGCAAGGGTTGTGGCAGAACTTTTGAAGAGGTGAATCACTGGGTGATTATGACGGACGAAGAGAAAGCCAAGGTCTGGGATCGAATTGAAGCGGACCGCACAGCGCTTCGGTTCACCACTTACCGGGAGCGCGCGCCGGATGTTCGGGATTGAACTCCGATGGCTGAATGATCGACGCTGGAGTGGGTTGACGTGATGAGTCTGGCTGGAATCGCTCTTGCACTGATTTTGCTGATGTTCTTGGCTTATCGCGGCATCAGTGTCTTGCTTCTGGCGCCAGCTATGGCTGCACTCGCTGTTTTGTTGACGCCGGAAGCTCCTCTTCTTGCAAGCTACACCCAGGTTTTCATGAAGGCGATGGGGGGCTT
>CAYWPQ010000038.1:0-6572 GCA_964460315.1 uncultured Bordetella sp.
GGTGAAAACCAATGTGCGGCAAGCTTCAACATGCCAATCCAGCCCACTGCTGCAGCACCGCCAATAATCCCTCGGCCTACTGCTGCAGCCGTGAAGGTTTCAGCATAGGCAAAAAGCAATGTGCCAAGAATGGCTGCTGCAGTCGCGGCGATGAAAAGTTTACGGGGCCCGAATCGATCCGCCAGCACCCCCGACGGAATCTGCATGATGGCGTAGCAATAAAAATAAGTGGCCGACAGCCAACCCAGAGCCGTGGCTGTGGGTGCAAGTTCCTTCGAGAGCTCGTGGGCCAGTGCAGCGGGCGTGACCCGTTGAAAAAAGCCGAAGAGGTAAAACGCTGCAGCCAGCCCCCACATCAAAAGCGACAGGCTCAGAGGGGGCGCTGCGCTGCGCAAGGCGTCCAGTAGGGTGTCGGATCGAGAGGCTTCTTGGTCTTGATGATTCAGGCGGATCATTCAGACGACCGATCAGTAACGGTAAAAACCGCGACCGGTTTTACGGCCAAGGTACCCAGCATCCACCATTTCTTTTAGAAGCGGGGCTGCTCGATACTTGGAGTCTTCAAAGGATTCATAGAGCACTTCCATGATGGCAAGCAAGACATCCAGACCGATCAGGTCAGCAAGAGCAAGCGGGCCGATGGGATGGTTGCAGCCAAGCTTCATACCCTCATCGATGGCCTCTGCCGAAGCCACACCTTCAGAAAGCGCAAAGATGGCTTCGTTGATCATGGGGCAGAGCAGCCGGTTCACCACAAAGCCTGCTCGGTTCGTCACGGTGATCGGGGTTTTGCCCAAGGACTGGGCCAATTCGGTGATGGCTTGAACGGTTGCATCGGAGGTCTGAAGCCCGCGAATGATCTCCACCAGTGACATGAGCGGCACGGGATTAAAAAAGTGCATGCCCAGAAAGCGATCAGGCCGTTGGGTGGCGGCCGCGAGCTTGGTGATGGACAGCGAAGAGGTGTTGGTGGCGATCAATGTGTCGGCGCGCACCACAGCCTCCACGCCTTGAAGAATCTTGATCTTGATGGCTTCATTTTCAGTGGCCGCTTCAATGACAAGATCTGCGGGCTGAAGATCGGTCACCTGGGTGGTGATCGAGATTTTCGCCAAGGCTGAAGCCTTGGCCTCTGGGGTGATCGCTTCTTTTTTGATGAGTCGATCAAGAGAGCTTGCAATGCTGGCCAAGGCTCGATCAAGAGCGGCCTGGGAGAGGTCTTGCATGATCACGCCAAACCCCCGGCTAGCAAAGACCTGTGCAATACCGTTGCCCATGGTGCCGGCACCAACGATGCCTACCGTTTGAATCTTCATGATGAGTCCTATTTCTTTTTGAAGCGATAGAGGGCAAGCGTGCTGCGAAGGTTAGGCCACCAATGAACCACCTTGGATTCATTGAGGTAGGCCCGATCCAGAATGGCAAAGCCAAGGTCTTCGAGAAGCGTTTCGAAATCTCTTGCCGTGGCAAAGTGAAGATTGGGCGTGTTGTACCAGGCGTACGGTAGCCGTTTATTCACAGGCATCGTGCCTCGGGCCAACGAGACAAGGTGTGACCAGTGGCCAAAGTTTGGAATACTTGCGACACACTCGTGGCCGATCTCTCCGATTTCCCGCAACACCCGTTCGGTTTCATGGGTGGCCTGAAGTGCCTGGGCCAGCACCACGACATCAAAACCCCCGCGACCAAACATGGCCAGGCCGTGATCAATATCGGCCTGAATCACCGCGACTCCTTTTTGAACGCAGCTCAGCACTTTTTCATCGGCGATCTCTACACCGACGCCGGTGCACTGGTGGTGGGTATTCAGCCAATGTAAAAGCTCGCCGTCGCCGCAGCCAAGATCAAGCACCCGAGACCCGGGCGCAATCCACTGGCTGATCATGGCCAGGTCAGGACGCAGGGTGGGCTTTTTCATGCACTGACCTCTCGGGCGATACGATCAAAATAGCTGGCCACAAGGTGGTGGTAGCGTGGGTCGGCCATCAGGAATGCATCGTGACCATGCGGAGCGTCAATCTCGGCATAGGTGACGGGTTTCTTTTCTGAAAGCAAGGCCTCGACAATTTCTCGAGACCGCTCTGGCGGGAATCGCCAGTCGGTGGTAAACGAGATCAGCAGGTTCTTTGATTCAACATTACGCAGGGCTTTCGCAAGACTACCGTCGCCGCGCCGAGCGGGATCGAAGTAATCCAGGGCCCGGGTGATTAAAAGATAGGTGTTGGCATCAAAGTAGGTGGAAAATTTTTCACCCTGGTAGCGAAGATAAGATTCAATTTCGAATTCGACATCAAAGCCAAAGCGATAGTCTTTGCTGCCTCGAAGCTGGCGGCCAAACTTTTCAGCCATGTCGTCGTCGGACAGGTAAGTGATGTGGCCAATCATCCGTGCGATGGAAAGCCCAAGCTTGGGCACTGTGCCCTTTTCGTAATAGTGACCACCGTGGAAATCGGGGTCATTGACAATGGCCCGTCGTGCCACTTCGTTAAAGGCAATGTTCTGCGCGGAGAGCCTGGCCGTTGAGGCAACAATCACGGCATGCCGAACCCGGTCTGGATAGGCGATTGACCATTGCATGGCCTGCATGCCACCCAGGCTTCCCCCCATGACGGCGGCAAATTGTTTGATGCCAAGACGATCGGCCAATAGGGCCTGGGCATTGACCCAGTCCTCGACAGTGACGACGGGGAAACTTCCACCATACGGTTTGCCTGTGGCGGGGTTGATCGAGGCGGGGCCGGTTGAGCCGAAACATGAACCCAGGTTGTTCACACCAATAACAAAGAACCGGTTGGTGTCCACCGGCTTGCCGGGGCCAACCATGTTGTCCCACCAGCCAACATTGTCGGGGGCGTCTTCATAACACCCCGCCACGTGATGCGAGGCATTGAGTGCATGGCAGATGAGCACGGCATTGCTACGATCAGCATTCAGGCTGCCATAGGCTTCATACATCAGTGTGTAGGGCGCAAGCGTCTGACCGCTTTGCAGAATAAGCGGCGTGGTGAATTCAGCAGATTGAGGAACAACGAACCCGACCGATCCGGGTGAGCCTGTGTTTTGCATGGTTCTTTCTGACCTAAGCCCTCAAAAGTACCCAGCCCTTTGGAGCATGTCAATTTGTTCACATTGTGTCGCAGTTTTACCCCTGGGGCAGACCGCACTTGCCAAAAGTTGCACCCAGAGTTGTCAATTGGTGACTTCGTTTAGCTAAAGCGAATTGAATACTTCGCCTTGCCTAAACCTATGGAGGAATTGATGTCTTACCGAAACCCACGCGCCCGCATGGCAACCCCACCCACCTCGCTTCTGGCCAAAAGCCCTGCCCCTTCCGAAATCAAGCGACTGATGGTCGATTCGTTGACGCCCACAGGCGCCATTACCCCGCGGCAGCGGGAGGTTCTTCACTGTCTGGTGGAAGGTAAGCCCACCAAGACCATCTGCGCAGAATTGCTCATGTCCGAAGGTACGGCCAAGGCCCACATCGGGGCGATCTTTCGAACCCTTCGGGTGCGCAATCGAACCCAGGCCACGCTGGTGGCGCTGCGAGACGGCTGGATTCAGCCCGAACTCTGGTCGCAGTCTTGATTCCACTTCTGAAGGGCGATGGCCAGTTTGTTGGGGTCGCCCTGTTTGACGATCTTGGCCGACTGCTTGATGCAGTCGGTCACCCGTGACCTGAGGAGTTCCTGTTTAACCAAGAGCACCTGCGAGGGGTGCATGGAAAACTCCCGAAGCCCAAAGCCCAGCAAGAGCCGAGCAAGTTTTGGATCTCCGGCCATCTCACCGCAGACGGAGACCGGCATCTTGTGTTTCACACAACACTGAATCACATCCCGAACCAGTCTTAACACGGCGGGGTGAAGCGGGTTGTAGAGATGGGCAACTTCACGATCAGCCCGGTCAATGGCCAGGGTGTACTGAATCAGATCATTGGTGCCCAGCGATGCAAAATCAATCACGGGTAACAAACCATCAATGGCCAGCGCAGCGGCAGGCACTTCAATCATGGCGCCCACAGGAATTTCTGGATCAAACGCCTGGTTGGCCTGGCGCAGCCTGTCCATGGCGGCCATGATCATCTTTCGGGCAGCGATCATCTCTTGAGGTCCACTGACCAGGGGGATCAGGAGTTTGATCGGCCCATGGGCAGAGGCTCGCAGTATGGCCCGCAGCTGCGTCTGAAAGAGGTCAGGCTCCGCAAGACATAACCGGATCGCGCGCAGCGCCAGGGCCGGGTTCGAGGGAGGGTCCCGATGCCCCGCCACGCTAGGAACGTCTTTGTCAGCCCCTGAGTCAAGCGTACGGATGGTGACCGGTCGGCCCTTCATCGCCTTGACGACTTGTCGATAAGCTTCGTACTGCTCGTCCTCCGAGGGCGGGTCGGTGCGGTTCATGTAAAGGAACTCGCTGCGGAAAAGGCCAATGCCCTGGCAGCCCGCATCAAGGGCTCGAACGGTGTCGGTTGGCAGATCAAGATTGGCCATGAGCAGAATGTTTTCGCCGTCAAGCGTCTGTGCCGCGACATTCTTCAGGCGAACAAGACGGCTCTGAGCGAGAGCTTGTTCGGCCTGACGGAGTTCATAGATGCCACGAATCGGCGCATCGATGCTTCCCAATACAACACCAGCTTCGGCATCAATGATCAGTGCCTCGCCCTGCTTCACAAGGCCGTGCAGTGTCTGCAGACCCACCACAGCGGGCATGCCCAGGCTTCGCGCCAAGATGGCGGTGTGAGACGTTGGGCTGCCGGTGTCGGTGGCAAAGCCCGCAAACGAATGCTGCTTCAGCAAAAGCATGTCGGCCGGTGCGATGTCATGCGCCACAAGTATCCAAGGCAGCGCAGCGTCTTCAGTGGTTGCATCGACCATACCGGGCAGGGCAATACGATGACCACCATCGGGGTGACGCATAGCTTTCAGAATGCGTTCGACTATCTGCCGGACATCGGTGCGGCGTTCTCGCAGATAGGCGTCATCAATGGTGTCGAACTGTTCAGCCACGGTTTCGTATTGTTGAACCAAGGCCCATTCGGCATTGCAGTGCTCGGCCAGGATCCGATCACGGGTGGCTTCAATCAACAGCGGGTCATGCAAGACAATGGCTTGAAGGTCAAGAAATGCACGAAGCTCGGCGGCCACTTCCTTACCGATCTCTTGACGAATGCGTTCGAATTCTTCGTCCACCGCTGCAACGGCCAAATAAAGCCGTTCAACCTCTCGAAGACTCTCTTCGGGGTGAAGGCTTCGCCTTGGAACATCCAGCGATGCAGGCGCAAGCACCCAGGCGCGGCCAATCGCGATGCCGCGACCGACAGGAATGCCCGAGACCGAAAACGCCATTAGGACTCCTCCCCAAAACGAGAGGCAAAGAGTTCGACCAGAGCAGCAAGCGCCTCATGCTCTTGGTCGCCAATGGTTTCAATCTCGACTTCGGTGCCTTGGCCAGCCGCAAGCATGGTGACGCCAAGAACACTCTTGGCATTGATGCGTTTGTTGTTTCGTGAAAGCCAGACCTCGCATGGAAACTTGGTTGCCAGCTGGCTTAGCTTGGATGATGCACGCAGGTGAAGACCCAGCGCATTAATGACGGGGACGGTTTGTTTTGCCATATCAGCCTGCAGGAGTGATCTCAGCGCAGCTGGGTGCGATGCAGTCGGCCAGCTTTACGCTTAACTCATCAATTGACAGCTCGCGGTAGGTGAGTGCCTTAAGCATCATGGGCACACTCACACCGGTGATGCCCTTGGCTTGAATTGATGGATGAAGGGAAAGCCAGGCCGAGGCCGCATTGGAAGGGGTAGCACCCAAGAGATCAGCAAGCAGCATGACATGGTCAGGGCGGCCTTCCGCGACCCAGACCTCTTCGATGGCGGCGGTGGCTTCATCCAGAGAGGCGTTGGCCGAAATGTCTGCCACCGCAATGTCAGCAATGTAGCGGCCAAAAGCATGACAGGCCACGGCATGAAGGGCCTGGCCAAGGGGTGCGTGACAGACAAGAATGATGGAGGTCATGAAGTGGAATCAGGCATGGGATGGCATCGATTTACATTGACTTAGGCTGATTGGAGTTTTGCCAAGACAGCATCAACGAAAATTGCGGCGACATCAATCCCGGTTTGCTGGGTAATTTCTTGAAACCCTGTGGGGCTGGTCACATTGATCTCAGTGAGATAGTCGCCAATCACATCAAGCCCAAGCAGCAGAAGACCTCGCGCAGCAAGCCGTTTACCCACGGCTTGGGCAATTTCCCGGTCCCTGGCACTCAGCGCCACGGCAACCCCTTTGCCCCCGGCGGCAAGGTTGCCGCGCGACTGGCCCTTTGGTGGGATTCGGGCCAGCGCAAAATCAATGGGCTTGCCGTTGATCACGATAATTCGTTTGTCGCCCTGAACAATTTCTGGAATATAGCGCTGCGCCACAATCGCTTTTTGACCGTGATCGCTCAGAACTTCAATGGCTGACGGCAGATTGGGGTCGGTGGCATCGAGCACGAAAATGCCGCTGCCTCCCATGGCATCAAGTGGTTTTAAGACCAGCTTGCCCTGTTCTTTGGCAAAGGCCTTGATGCTT
>CAYWPQ010000038.1:6672-10095 GCA_964460315.1 uncultured Bordetella sp.
CGCCTGCGAAGCTCTCGCATCATGGCAAAGGTGGTGTCTTTGTAAATGGCAAAACTAGAGAGTGCGTCAGCCACGATAAGCACGGGCCGTTGAGGAAACTGTTGGCTTAGGCCTTGGCTCAAGACAGGCCCTTTGGTGTTGACGACCCCTGGCCTTCAAGCTCAAGCGATGCTGCAAGAAGTGCAAGGCGCGAGATCACACCATAGACGTAAAAACGATTGGGTGCGGCATCGGGGTGGCTTGCGTAGTCAGGCTGGGTGCAGCTTTCGTCGAAGGCAAGCGGCGCGAATTTCATGCCGGGAGCATTCAGATTTTCGTCGGGGCCGCGCTCGGCATGAACCCTGTAAAACCCCCCGACCACATAGCGATCAACCATATAAACCACGGGTTCGGCGACAGCATCGTCGACCACCTCAAGCGTGGGAACACCCTCCTGGATCAAAACATCCGAGACCTGCATGCCCTCTTTGACCACCGCCATTTTGTTTCGCTGTTTGCGGTTGAGATTCGTGACTTCACTGGCATCTTTGACGGTCATGACGCCCATGCCATAGGTTCCGGCATCGGCCTTCACCACAACATAAGGCGTCTGCTGAATACCAAGAGAGCGATACTTGTCGCGAATCCGATCCAACATGAGCGCGACGTTGTCTGCCAGACAGGACTCACCTTCGCGAGCCTGGAAATCCACGTTGGAACAGGTGGCGAAAAACGGGTCCAAGACCCAGGGGTCGATCTGGATGCGTTCGGCAAAGGCTTTGACCACCGACGAGTACGCCGCAAAATGCTGTGACTTTCGACGAACGGACCAGCCCGCGTGAAGCGGCGGAATGATCTGCTGACCTTTGAGCCCCTGCAAGATGGCGGGCACCCCTGCTGAGAGATCGTTATTGAGCAAGATACCGCAGGGATCGAAGTCTTTCACTCCAATACGGTCACCCTGACGAATGATGGGCTCAAGAATCAGGTATTCGCCATTGGGAAGAGCGATGGGAGTGGGCGCCTGCACGTCGGGCAGCAGGCTTCCAATACGAATGGATAAGCCGGACTGCTTCAGCAGGCTTGCAAGTCTTGCCACATTGGTGAGGTAGTGAATATTGCGGGTGTGGTTTTCTGGAATTAACAGAAAGCGACGGACATCGGGGCAGCGGCGCTCAACCGCAGCGCTCATTGCCTGCACAGCCAGTGGCAGCGCGTCCTCTGAAAGGTTATTGAACCCCCCTGGGAAGAGATTCGTGTCGACGACCGAGAGCTTGAACCCTGCGTTACGAAGATCCACCGAAGCATAAAACGGGGGCACATGGCTTTGCCACTGGGAGCGAAACCAGTGTTCGATCTCGGGGCTTGCGTTGAGAATCTGGCGCTCAAGCTCCAGCAGGGGGCCGCCACCGTCTGCGGCATTGAGAATCTGAGGAATCATACTTAGGCATTGTAGCCAAGCTACCCAAAAAAATACCCGCCGGGGGGAGACGGCGGGTATCGAACAACACTTCCTACAACGGATGAAGGGGATGTTGCCATCCCCTTGTGACCAACCAATTACATGTAATAGGCCTTTTCACCGTGTGAGGTCACATCAAGGCCCTCACGCTCTTCTTCTTCAGGAACCCGAAGGCCCATCACCATCTTGATGATGAAGAGCGCAATCACAGAGACCACCGCGGAGAGGATGATCGTGGTGATGACAGCCTCAGCCTGGATCAGCACCTGACCACTGATGGAATAGCCGTCGGCAACCTTGTTGGCAACGTAGTCATACACGCCCGTGCCGCCCAGTGAGGGTGCTGCGAAAACGCCTGTCAGGATGGCACCCACAATGCCGCCAAGTCCGTGAACACCAAAGACATCCAGTGCGTCGTCGGCCTTCAGCATCTTCTTCAGGCCCGTGACACCCCATAGGCAGACAAAGCCGGAGATCGCGCCGATCACCAAGGCACCAATAAGACCAACAAAGCCAGCGGCAGGGGTGATGGCAACAAGCCCTGCGACCGCACCCGAGGCTGCACCCAGCATGGAGGGCTTACCTTTGAAGAGCCATTCGCCAATCGTCCAGGCCATCACAGCAGCAGCTGTTGCAAAGAGCGTGTTGGTGACAGCAAGCGCTGCAACACCGGTTGCCTCAAGGTTGGAGCCCGCGTTAAAGCCGAACCAGCCCACCCAGAGCATCGCTGCGCCAACCATGGTCAACGTGAGTGAGTGCGGGGTCATGGCTTCTTTGCCGTAGCCCACGCGCTTGCCCACCATGTAGGCCGCAACAAGACCGGCAACACCAGCGTTGATATGAACCACCGTGCCACCTGCGAAGTCCAAGGCACCTTTCGCCCAGAGTGCGCCGGCTGCCGCCACAACGGCCTCAAGGGCTTTGGCGTCAGTAATGGCATCAGGGCCGTCCCAGTACCAGACCATGTGGGCGGTTGGGATATAGGCAAAGGTGAACCAAAGCACAAGGAAGGCAAGCACAGCACCGAACTTCATGCGCTCGGCGAATGCGCCAACAATCAGCGCACAGGTGATGGCGGCAAAGGTTCCCTGGAAGGCCACAAAGATCAATTCAGGAATGACCACGCCTTTGCTGAACGTTGCTGCCACTGAATCGGGCGTGATGCCAGCAAGGAATGCCTTATCAAAGCCACCGAAGTAAGGGCTGCCACCGGTGAATGCCAGGCTGTAGCCGTAGATGGCCCAAAGCACGAAGATGAGTGATGCACCAACCATCACCTGCATCAGAACCGACAACATGTTTTTGCTGCGCACCAGGCCGCCGTAAAACAAGGCAAGACCAGGAACAATCATAAAGAGCACCAGCACGGTGGAGACAATCATCCATGCAGTGTCACCCTTGTTAGGAACGGGTGGAGCGGCAGCGGCCACAGCGGATGCAGCTGCAGGGGCATCGGCGGCAAAAGCAAGCGACGCCAGCCCGAAGGTGCCCGCAGCAGCAGCCACAGGCGCTGCATATTTTGCGAGAGTCGAGAGAGTTTTCATAATGTCCTCTTGAAGTGGATGTCAGCGGTCAATCAAAGCGCGTCTTTACCGGTTTCGCCGGTACGGATACGAATGACTTGCTGCAGGTCGTAAACAAAGATCTTTCCGTCGCCAATTTTTCCAGTGCGGGCAGCGCCCTCAATGGCCTCGATGGAACGCTCAAGAAGATCGTCGGCGACTGCGGCCTCCACTTTGACTTTGGGAAGAAAATCGACGACGTATTCCGCGCCACGATAAAGCTCGGTGTGGCCCTTTTGACGGCCAAAACCTTTGACCTCGGTCACGGTGATGCCCTGAACGCCAATTGCGGAAAGGGCTTCACGCACTTCGTCGAGCTTAAAGGGCTTGATGATTGCAGTGATTAATTTCATGTTGTCCTCTTGTTTGAATGAGGGCCGCGGTGATCTGCTGCGCCCTTGGATTCATGAGATTGGGGTT
>CAYWPQ010000039.1:0-9486 GCA_964460315.1 uncultured Bordetella sp.
AAACTCTTCAGTTCAATCTCGTGGCGTCTAATTTACATCTGACGCAATATTTCTTAACTCAACAAATTGACGAGTATTTCTCTTGACAGATAAATACACGTCTATTTTGTGAGCACTTAGTTTTTGAGAGCAGCATTGCTTGCCCATGACTGACGCCATTGGCAAGCGTTGTCTGCTGCGCTATTACCCCAAGTGCCCACACTTATCGGCTGTTCATTGTTAAAGAGCGATTCGCTTCATGACCCGCGCCTGCCAAATCGCTGATTCAGAGCCTCGTTAGGGCGTTCCGTTAAGGCGTTGTTTCAGCGTTTTCACATGCACGAGCAGCGAAGAGATGGGATTATGACTAGTCTTTTTGGGGATGTCAAATGCCCGATGGACATCTTTTTAAAAAGAAGGGGCTTTTTGGGTCTGACCCCCTGACAGCAAGGCCCGGTGCGAAGGGTCGGCAGCCGAGGGGCCATCGGGACGCCTTGAAGCCCTACCAGTCAGGGCCTGAAAAAAAGCTCTCGAAGCTGGTCGCCGGGTTGGTCAGCACGCATGAAGGCCTCGCCCACCAGGAAGGTGTGGACCCCGGCATCCCGCATTCGCTGGACGTCCGCTCGGCTCAAAATGCCGCTTTCAGTCACCAGAATTCGGTCCTGAGGAATGAGTGGAAGCATCTCCAGCGTGGTCTCCAGGCGGGTTTCGAAGGTGCGCAGGTTTCGATTGTTGATGCCAATCAGGGGCGACTGGCATTGCAAAGCCCGGCCCAGCTCGTCAACGTCATGAACCTCGATCAGAACATCCATTCCCAAACCCAGCGCCAGCTTTTCAAGCGACTGCATTTGCTGGTCCGTGAGCGCCGCAGCAATCAGAAGAATGCAATCCGCCCCCCAGCTGCGCGCTTGAAGCACCTGATAGGGATCGATGATGAAATCTTTTCTTAGCACGGGGATGGAACAGGCCGCGCGAGCGCTCACGAGGTGCGCGGGGTCACCCTGAAAAAAATCATGATCGGTCAGAACCGATAAACACGCCGCGCCTGCGGCTTCGTAGTCCCGCGCAATCTCGGCAGGGTCATAAGGGTCTCGAAGCACGCCCTTGCTTGGACTGGCTCGTTTGATTTCACTGATCACCGCTGGAAGTCCTTGCTGATGCTTGGTACGAATCGCATGCAAAAAGCCCCGGGGCGATTGGCCTCTCTGCTGACGACGCTCATCCATGAGCTCAAGCAGGCTTGATTCCGAAAGAAGCTGCTTGGCGGACGCAACCTCTTGCGCCTTCACGCGAAGAATTCGCTCAAGGATGTCAGACATTCGCGGCCAGTCGCTGTGTGGTGGACACAAAGGCGTCGAGTTGTTTTCGTGCAGCGCCTGAGGCCAAGGCCTGCATGGCAAGCTGTACGGCCTCTTCCCAGCTTGATGCGCGATCAGAAGCCAAGAGCGCGCCGGCTGCGTTGATCGCGACGATGTCCCGAGCAGGGCCCGGGATGTTGTTGAGCGCCTCTCGCATCAGCCGCTCCGAAGCCTCTGCCGAATCCGCGCCAAGACCCTGCTGGAGCTCCGCTTCCGTGTAAACGGGAAAGCCGAACTGTTGCGCATTGATTGGGTAGCTCTGAATCTGACCGTTCTTCAATTCGGCCACCACAGTCTCGCCAGAGAGTGCGATCTCATCAAGACCGCTCTTCGCATGAACGATCAAGACATGGGTGGAGCCCAACTGCTTCAGCACCTCGGCCTGAGTGACGGTGAGGTCTTGGTGAAAGACGCCCATCAGCTGATGTTTCGCGCCAGCAGGATTGGTGAGCGGGCCAAGAATATTAAAAATTGTTCGAACACCAAGTTCTTTGCGCACCGGTGCAATGTGCTTCATGGCAGCGTGGTGGTTGGGCGCAAACATGAAGCCCACGCCTGTTTCACGAATGCATGTGGCAACCTGCGTCGGTGAGAGCTGAATATTGGCACCAATCCGCTCAAGGATGTCAGCGCTGCCGCAGCTTGAGGAAACGGACCGGCCGCCATGCTTGGCCACCACCGCACCGGCTGCCGCCACCACGAACATCGCCGTGGTCGAGATGTTGAAGGTGTGCGCACCATCTCCGCCCGTGCCGCAGATATCCACCAGATGGGGTAGATCAAGATCAACATGGCTTGCAAATTCACGCATGACACTTGCGGCGGCTGCAATTTCAGTGGTTGTTTCTGACTTCACACGCAAGGCCATGAGAAAGCCCGCGGTCTGAATGGGAGATGCGTCGCCAGCCATGATCTGACGCATGATGGCCACCATCTCGTCATGGCTTAGATCGTTGCGCGCAACCAATCGATTGAGGGCTTGAGAGATCAGCATGGGGTCGCGTTAGTCCGTCACGTTCGGATGGTCAAGAAAATTTTTCAGCATGGCATGGCCGTGCTCACTGAGGATTGATTCGGGGTGAAATTGAACGCCATGAAGCGCCAGACTGCGATGTTGAACCCCCATGATCTCTCCGTCATCGGTCCATGCGGTGACGACCAGATCTTGAGGCAAAGACTCCCGCTCGATGGCCAAGGAGTGATAGCGAATCACCGTCATGGGGCAGGGAAGATTTCGAAAGACGCCCTGCCCGGTGTGCGAAATCACCGAGGTCTTGCCGTGCATTAAGGTTTTTGCTCGAACCACTCTGCCGCCAAGCGCCGCACCAATCGCCTGATGCCCCAGGCAGACGCCAAGCAAGGGAATCTTCCCAAGCGCCTCACGAATCAGGGGGACCGAGATACCGGCCTCGCTCGGGCTGCACGGCCCGGGAGAGATGACGATTCGATCCGGGCGGGTTGCCGAGGGCCGATTCAGAATGTCGGCTGGCGTGAGTGCGTCATTGCGAACCGTCTCAACTTCGGCACCCAGCTCACCGAAGTACTGCACGAGGTTATAAGTAAATGAATCGTAGTTATCGATCATCAGGACTTTCATTGGGAACCTCCTGATCGGGGCGCCGCCGGAGCGGGCGACACCAGTCCGTTTTCGGCAAGCTCGGCCGCACGGATCATTGCACGCGCCTTGTTTTCGGTTTCAAGCCATTCCTGCTCAAGGATCGAGTCGGCCACGATTCCCGCCGCCGCCTGTGCATGAAGCATTCCATCCTTCAGCACACCGGTTCGAATGGCGATGGCCAGGTCCATATCGCCCGCAAAGGAGAGGTAGCCACAGGCGCCGCCGTAAAGCCCACGCTTGGTGGGCTCAAGCTCGTCAATGATTTCCATGGCGCGAATCTTTGGCGCACCCGTGAGTGTTCCTGCAGGAAACGATGCACGAAGCACATCAAACGCGGTCAGGTCTGGCTTCAAAAGACCGTCAACATTCGACACGAGGTGCATCACGTGGGAATAGCGCTCAACCACCATCTGCTCGGTGACCTCCACCGTGCCCGTCTGCGCGATGCGACCGATATCGTTGCGCGCAAGATCGATGAGCATGACGTGCTCGGCGCGCTCTTTGGGGTCCGCGATAAGTTCTTGCTCAAGCCGGAGGTCATCTTCCGGTGTGGCCCCCCGCGGCCGGGTTCCGGCAATGGGGCGAATGGTGACGCGTGTCTGCGGCTGGTCATCCACCTGCACCTTGTCCTGCCGCACAAGAATCTCCGGCGATGCACCAATGACGTGGAAGTCGCCGAAGTCATAGAAATACATGTAAGGCGATGGATTGATCGAGCGAAGTGCGCGGTACAAAGTGAGTGGCTCACCGGCATAAGGCTTTCGCAAGACCTGGCCAATCTGCACCTGCATGACATCGCCCGCGGCAATGTAGTCTTTCGCAACGGCAATGGCCTTGAGGTAATCGGGCTTGGCGAAATCTCGAATGACTTCGGTGGGTTTGAGCTTCGCCACCGATGGCGCCACGGCGGGCAAAGCCAGCTTCGCCTCCAGCCGATCGAGCTCGGTCAGCCCCGCCTGAAATGCAGATGAAGCCGAACTCTGGGCATGCGGATCGACATAAACCACGAGGTAAAGCTTGCCCGCAAGGTTATCGATGATGGCGAGCGCTTCGGTGAGCAGCAGCACGATATCGGGGATTGCGACCGGGTCGGACTTGTGCATGGCCTTGGGATTGCGAAGCCGAGGCTCGATGTGGCGCACGGTGTCGTAGCCGAAGTAGCCCGCAAGACCGCCACAGAAACGCGGCAACCCGGGTGTGATGGCCACTTTGAATCTTGCGAGATAGGCTTGCGCAAATGCGATTGGATCAGCGGCGAGCGATTCCACCACCTGGCCGTCGGTCATCACCTGTATCTGATCGTCTCGAGCCTCGATCCGGGTTCTTGCCGGCAAGCCAATGAACGAGTAACGGCCAAACCGCTCCCCACCCACGACGGACTCAAGAAGGTAGCTGTTCGGCTGATTGGCGAGCTTCAGGTAAAGCGACAGCGGCGTTTCAAGATCGGCCTGCAGCACCCGAACCAAGGGGATACGGTTGAAGCCCTGATCGGCCAGGGCCTGGAATTCCGACTGAGTGATCACGAGACCGTCGCCAACGCCTGACGAAAATCGGCGATCACGCCGTGATAGCCGCCATCCGCGTCGGGCGCACCAAATACGGCGGAGCCCGCTACAAAAGTGTCAGCGCCCGCTGCGGCAGCCTTCGCGATGTTGTCGACCTTGATGCCACCGTCGACTTCAAGAAGGATGGGCTGGCCACCGTGACGGGTGTGTGCATCAATCTTCGCCCTGACCGCCGAAAGTTTGGCAAGTGTGCTGGCAATGAATGACTGACCACCGAAACCCGGGTTCACCGACATCAAGAGGACGATGTCCAGCTTGTCCATGATCCAGTCCATGTGCTCGATGGGGGTGCCGGGATTCAACACAATCCCTGCCTTACAACCCTGATCACGAATCAGCTGCAGCGTTCGATCCACATGGGGGGATGCCTCGGGGTGAAAGGTAATGAGGTTGGCGCCCGCCTTGGCGAAATCAACCACCAAGGCATCCACGGGGGAAACCATGAGATGCACATCGATCGGGATTTGGACATGGGGCCGAATGGCCTTGCAGACCATTGGTCCAATGGTGAGATTGGGAACGTAATGGTTGTCCATCACGTCGAAGTGAATGAAATCTGCGCCCGCCGCTTCTACCCGGCGAACTTCTTCGCCGAGTCGTGCAAAATCTGCCGAAAGGATGCTGGGGGCAAGGCGATAGGTTTGGGGGCTGGGCGTGTTCATAGGGTTCATTCTAGATCAGCGCTTACCCCGCATGGTCCACCAGACAATGAAGATGAAGATGACCAAGGCGAGACCCGCCTCGAGGAATATCAGCCACATGAGGACCACCCTTTCGTTGAACCGAAATTCTAGCGTTGCAACTCTGCTCTTCAGCCTCTTGTTCGCTGGGGTTTCAGGCCTGGCCGAAGCAGCAGCGCCAAAGCCAGCGACCTCCTTGGCCACGCTGAAACCCACCTCTTTTCAGGAACTCGACGGCTGGCGAGACGATGATCTTGAGGGTTTCTGGAAGGCACTTGAGGTGAATTGTTCGGTCATGCGGCTTCGCAACACCGCCTGGGCCCAGCGCTGCCAAGAGCTTCGCGCCATCAGCGCAGGGGACTCGGCCGGAATTCGCCGCTGGATCGAATCTCGATTCACGCCCTATCAGCTCTCGGACAGCAAAGGCACCCGCTCGGCCACCATCACGGGTTACTACGAGCCCGTGGTCAAGGGCTCCCGAACCCAGGGTGGCCGATTCCAGGTGCCTCTTTATCAGACCCCCAAAGACTTGGTGAATGTCGATCTCTCCTCCATCTACCCAGAGATCAAAGCCTTGCGACTCCGGGGAAGACTTGAAGGCAACCGCGTCACACCCTATCCCACCCGAGCGGAGATTGATAAAAACCAACTTCTCGCAGGCCTTGAGCTGGTCTGGCTTGAAGACCCTATTGAGGCCTTTTTTCTTCAGGTTCAGGGTTCAGGGCGCGTTGAACTTCCGAATGGCGAGTCCATTCGCGTGGGCTATGCCGAGCAAAACGGTCATCCCTATCGTTCGATTGGGCGCTACTTGATTGATCGCGGTGAATTGAAGGCCAACGAGGCATCGATGCAAGGCATTCGTGCCTGGCTTGCCCGAAATCCACACCGACGTGATGAGCTGCTGCATCAAAATCCGAGCATGGTGTTCTTCAAAGAGATTCGCCGAAAACAAACGCCGGGAGAACCGGATGGGCCTTTGGGCTCGATGGGGATCCCGCTCTCCGCAGAGCGATCCATCGCCGTCGACCCCAGGTTTGTGGAGGCGGGAACCTTGGTCTTTGTGTCAACCCGCGTTCCTGCAGGGCCGGCGGGCGGGACGGCTCTGGCCGGCCAAGGCGCAGCGGACAAACCGTTTCGTCAGCTGATGATCGCGCAAGATTCTGGAAGCGCGATTGTCGGTGTGCACCGAGGGGACATCTTCTTTGGCTCGGGGCCCGCGGCCGGAGAGACCGCCGGTCGAATGCGGGCGCAAGGGACCATGGTGTTGCTGCTGCCCAACCCCTAGGCGCTTACTTCACTGCAGCAAAAGACTGTTCAAGCCTCTCCTTGGAGAGTGCGCCTGAAGCGCGCCGGCCATCGATGAAAAAGGTGGTCGGCGTTCCCGAGACCGAGAGTGAACGGCCAAGCTCGACCATTCGATCAGTCTGAAAGGAACAATCGGATCCGGCCTTGGCGGGCTCCTTGCCAAAAAGCATCCAGTCATTCCAGGCATCTTCGCGATTCTTGGCACACCATGCATTACGGGAAATGGTCTCGGACTCTGCCCGGAGCATGGGATAGAAGAAGGTGTAGATGGTGACGTTGTTCATGTCGAGCAAGGTCTTGCGATAGGTGCGACAAAAACTGCAATAAGGGTCTTCAAACACGGCAAGCACGCGTTTGCCGTTGCCCCTCACGGTCTTCATCGCAAGATCAAGCGGAAGCTTTGAGAAATCAATTCGATTGATGTCTTCAAGCCTCGCGGCTGTGAGGTTCGCACCGGTTTTGAGATCGACCATCTGGCCTTCCACAATGGCAAAGCTCGCTTTTTCGTCAACGTAAATGAGGTCGGTGCCGATACGCACCTCAACCATACCGGGCATCGGTGTGGTGAGCACACTCTCCACCTTGAAGCGTCCGCGAAGCCAGCCTTCGACGGCCTTTTTGACCGAGGCCTCCACCGTGGGAGCCACCTTTTGATTGGCTGATGCCGGCATGTGTGCCGAGATTGAAATCACAAACAGCAGGGCGCCAAGGGCCATCAGAGCCTTGCGAGCCAACGATTGATTAGGGTGGTGGATCAACATAAACACTCACTATTGAGGAGAGATGGCCTGACGAATCAGGAATTGTCGAAGGGGGCCAATATCGGCCACGAGTTTCATGCCTAGGCGACGAAGCTTCGACATGGTTGGATGAGACTGTACCGCGAGTCTTTGAAGCAGATCCAGCCCCCACTGCGCACGCTTCACGCGATGCTGTCGAGCGCGCTCATACCGGGAGATGAGTGGCGATGCACCGGGGTCTTCTGGGGCGCTCTTCCAAAGGTTTTCTAGGCAGAGAAGATCTTGCACGCCAAGGTTGAGGCCATACCCTGCAAGGGGATGAACCGTATGGGCGGCATCCCCCACCAACACCGTTCGCAAGGCTGACTGCGATTCAGTCAGCATCATACGAAGCGGAGCCGCCGAGAGTTCGCTGGTTAAGGTCAGCTGGCCAAATCGCTGCTGGGAGCGTTGTTGAATGAAGCCTGCCAGCGCGGCGGGATCCTGAGGAATGTCAGACATGGATCGCGAAGTTGACCACACCATGGAGACTTGATGGGGTTCTGACAGCGGCAGAAGGGCAAGGATGTCGCCTTGGTCGAACCACTGCGCCGCAATTCCCCCGTGCGGAAATTCCGTGGTGAACGCGGCAACCAGGGCGCGTTGCTGGTAATCACGCTGACCCCAAAGAATTCCGGCCTGCTGGCGAACCCAGGACCGAGCGCCATCCGCGCCAACAAGCAGCTTGGCAGCAAGATGGCCCTCTTGATGACGAACGATGGCGCCCGAAGGTTGAATGAACAGGGCGTCTGGGCGAGATCGGATGCGTTGAATCTCGGGGCGAAACTGCACCGCTTGCTCAAGGGCCGTCAAAAGGTCGCGATGAAGCACCATCACCGAGAGAAATTCGGCACCAGCGTCCGTGGCGCTGAGATCCACGCGTACATCACCCGTGAAGACCTCCATTCGGCTGACCGTGCAGGTCTTCCGGTGAAGGGCCGGCCAAACCCCAAGGCGCTGAAGCAGATCAACGGTTAACGGTGAAAGCGCGTAATTGCGGGCATCAGCACCGTCGGTACGCCCTTCTTCGTCTGGGGCGAACCACACCACACCATAGCCACTGCGCGCCGCCAGGAGGGCCGAAAGAGCGCCCATGATGCCGCCGCCAATGACGGCCACCGGGATGGCAGACGGCTTCGTCATTTCTGGGTGGCTGGACGCGGAACTCTTGTGCATAGCGCGTAAGGATCGCCTGTTATCGCCTGGGCTGGCAAGTTAACCCTGCTGCGCTATACTTTCGGTCTTGTTTTAACCCGAAGACTCTTGGGTTAAAAAGTCGTTTGCAGCGTGGCTCGGTAGCTCAGTTGGTAGAGCAGAGGACTGAAAATCCTTGTGTCGGTGGTTCAATTCCGCCCCGAGCCACCACCTCACTCCCTTCCCCTGACACCGAATGGCCTGGATCTATCTGACTGTTGCAGTTCTTGCTGAATCCGGGACAAAAGCTGGATGCAGCCGCATTGATCGGCATCGCGCTGATTGTTTCAGGGGTGCTGATCATGAACGTCTTTTCAAGATCAGTGGTGCACTGAGATGAGAGCGGATCGATGAATCTCCACTCGGACTACAGCAAGCGAATTGTCCTTAACCATCATGAAATGGATTGGACGCCAAGCCCAGAGCCTGGCGTGGAACGACGGATGTTGGATCGATGCGGTGATGAAATTGCAAGGGCAACCTCGGTTGTTCGATATGCTGCAGGGGCTCAATTCGCCAGACACACCCATGAGCGAGGAGAAGAGATTCTGGTTTTGGATGGTGTGTTCAGCGATGAGGCAGGAAGCTATCCCGCTGGCACCTACATCATGAACCCGCCGGGTTCTTCTCACTCGCCAAGAAGTGAGGTCGGCTGCATCCTGTTTGTGAAACTGCGACACCTCGGTCCCGAAGTGACGACCCGAGAAGTGGTGAACACGCGTGCTGCTCCTTGGCTTCAAGGTATGGTCCCGGGCCTATCCGTCATGCCGCTGATGAGACAGGGATCCGGATCAACCCTGGTTCGATGGGCGCCTGAGACTTACTTTAACCCGCACCGACACTTCGGCGGCGAGGAGATCTTTGTGGTGCAGGGGGTGTTCGAAGACGAGCATGGACGCTACCCGGAGGGCTCTTGGATTCGCAGCCCTCACATGAGTCAGCATCAGCCTTTCAGCCGTGAGGGTTGCATCATCTTCGTCAAAACAGGGCACCTCGTCGCCTTCGAAT
>CAYWPQ010000040.1:0-2631 GCA_964460315.1 uncultured Bordetella sp.
TCGGCCGAGTGGCTGATTTTCGGGCGGGCCCTGAGGGGTTACCGTTTCCCCATCATTTTGCTCACCGCTCGCGGCCCTTGACCGCAGGGTTGATTTGTAACATCATGCCTGTAAAACAGAGAAAAAACAAAAAACAAGAGGTTTACGCGCCGAGGGACGTAAAAATTCCGGCGCGGCTTGGGGGTGGTGTTTTAAAGGAGCGAGTGATCCGCGAGTTGCCCTCGAAAGAGGTGGTTAGTTACGCGCTTGCGTACATTAATCCGGTAATTTTTCCGGGTGATAACGGTCGAGTATTGGGCTACGACAATAGCCATGGATTTTCTCATCGTCATTACATGGGGTTGGTGACAGAGTTCGCATTCACGACTTATGAAGAGCTCTACGATCAATTTGAAATGGAGTGGCGCGAGATAGCGATCAGGTTTGTAAACGGGGAAATTTGATGACCAAGAAAAAAATCTCAGTAAAAGATTTTCAAGCGGATAAGTCATTAAGTTTGCATTCGCAAAAGAGCAGGGCAGTTGCGCGTGCCTTGGATCAAAGGGTGGATCAACTGCCATATGCCATGGTGTTTACAAGTTTTCAGTTTGAAGAATTCTTAGGCCAGCTCACCCCGAAAAGGTTTGAGCTGCTTCGCATTGCGAGCAAAGGCGAGCATTCCATTGCAGCCCTTGCCGCTGCCTCCCGCCGCGATCCGAGCGCGGTCTCGCGAGATGTCAGCGTTTTATCCAAGTTGGGCCTGGTCAGCGTGTTGTCTGTTGCAAATGAGGGCCATGGTCAAAAGAAAATTGTTAAGCCCATTGCCTCGACAATAGCGATTAACGCAGCGATTACCGCTGACTGAAAAAAGCCACTCATTGACCTATCTTTGCGAGCGCCGAAGGCGCGTGGCAATCCATCGGCTAGATGGCTAGGCCGAAGGTTGGATTGCCCTTTGCTGAGCGCGTCTCCATGATCTCTCGATGAAAGAAAAACCAGCAGGGCTATTGATTTTTGAAATTAACGTACGTATATTAAATCACGGCTTTACTCAGATCACGTGCAACCCAAAAAAGCGCGAACAGGCCATTTAGTTTCAATGCGGAGAGCAAACAGGCGTGAGCGGAAAGCCTACCAAGTCATACATCACTAAACGTGGCGAAGCGCGCACACTCGATCAACAGTGGTTTGAGTCCGCTGATCTTTATCGGGGCGATACGCTCGTGCGACGCGGCCGGCCGATCGGCTCAGGCAACAAAACACCAGTCACCATTCGGCTTGACAAAGAAATTGTTGAGCAATTCAAAGAAACTGGCACGGGGTGGCAGACACGCATGAACAACGCGCTGCGCGATTGGCTCAAACGCCACTCGCCGGTCAAGCTCTAGTCGCCCCAGTACCTAGCCTTATCGGCGATCACCCAGCGCACACCGCCACGCGGGTCAGGCACATCGCCTTTAAAGCGCGGGATTAAATGCATATGCAAATGCGGCACGGTCTGGCCAGCGGCCGGGCCATCGTTAATGCCAATGTTGTAGCTATTCGGGGCAAGCTCGGCATCGATCATTGCCTTCGCTTCATCAATCAGAGCAAGAATTGCGTTGCGCTCCGCTTCGGTTGCCTCAAACCAGCTGCCGATGTGTCGCTTGGGAATGACCAAGCTGTGGCCCGGTGAAACCGGGTAGGCATCTTGAATCAGCACGGCCAAATCGTTTTTCCTCACGATTCGATCTGCGGGCAGGGTGCAAAAGGGGCATTCCATAAGGGCAAGGATAGCGCGCCTTGAAGGGTTTTTCGCCTAGCCTGCCCGGGCGAATGCGCTTAAACTTAAAAGCGTCTGCGGTCCGCTTGAGTCTATTTCCTTGAACCAATGCCTCTGAGCGAGGGCCTGAGAATTGTCCGGCAGGCGAGAGTCGATTCTTTGCAGTTGACCCCAGAGCCGGTCTGATCTTGCCCACCTGAACCCTCGGTTCAGGAATGCTGCTCCGGTGGATTGCAGACGCCCCCTTTCTGTTGCCGCCTTCTTGCTACTTTCCTTAAGGTTCTTTCATGTCGCCAGAGAACGTTTCGTTGTTTCCGCTCTCGCAGGCGCTTTTTCCGGAAGGCCTTCTGCGGCTCACCATCTTCGAGGTTCGTTACCTGCATCTGATTCGGCGCTGCCAGAAGGAGGGGCTTGAGTTTGGCGTGGTTCCGCTGGCGGCTGGCCGAGAGGTGCAAAAGCCCGGAGAACTCGAGGAACTCCATGGCATAGGCTGCATGGCCAAGCTGCTGGATGTCCAAGAGGTTCAGCCGGCGGTGCTTATGGTGAGCTGTGTGGGCACCCAACGCTTTCGTCTGCAGGACCACCGTCGAGGCGCTTATGGCCTGTGGAATGGCGAGATCACTCGGCTGCCGCCCGCTGAGTTCACCCCCATACCGGAAGATCTTCAGCGGCTGGCCGACGAGCTTGGCCGAATCATTGCGGCGGCTCAAAAGAAGGGCATTGAGCCTCAGCTGCCGATGCGGCCACCTTATCGGCTGGATGACGCGGGCTGGGTGGCGGATCGCTGGGCCGACCTTCTGATGCCGCCACCAGCAGAGCGTGCTGAGCTTTTGTCTGAAGACGATCCCGAGCGCCGGCTTCGAATGGTGAGCGCCTGGATGCAGGGCTAA
>CAYWPQ010000040.1:2731-8862 GCA_964460315.1 uncultured Bordetella sp.
GAACATCATGCCCACAACCAAACTAAGCCCCGAGGCGATACAACAAATGCTGGCCGAGCATCCGCTCTGGAGCTTTAGCGATGAGCGCGGAGGGCTTCTGAAGCGCAGCTTTCGTTTCGAGAGTTTTCAAGCCGCGTTTGCCTTCATGACCAAGATGGCTGAAGTTAGCGAATCCATCGACCATCACCCTGAATGGTTCAACGTCTACAACCGGGTGGATGTCACACTCACCACCCACGACCTGGGCGGACTTTCGTCAAAAGACCTGGCCTGGGTGCAAAGCGCCGATCAGGCCGTATGGAACGCCAAAACCTAGCCCTTTAAAACCTCACGCGCCACACGGAAGCTGTCGATGGCCGCGGGAACGCCGCAGTAGATGGCGGTCTGCATCAGCACTTCACGAATCTCGTCTTTGGTGACGCCGTTATTCAGCGCACCCTTCAAGTGCAGCTTGAGCTCATGGGGGCGGTTCAGTGCGGTCAACATGGCAAGGTTAATCATGCTTCGGGTACGACGATCAAGGCCGGGTCGATTCCAGATGTCGTTCCAGCAATATTCCGTGACCAGTTGCTGCAGCGGCATATTGAAGTCGTCTGCATTCTGAATGGATTGGTCAACATAGTCGGCGCCCAAAACCTCGCGTCGTGTTTTAAGCCCTGCTTCAAAAGCGTCTTGGTTCATGGTGATTCCTCCGGTTGGGTTAGCCGGAATTGTAGGCACCAAAGCCCTGCCACACATGGTTTTCCCGGGGTTTGCGCTTCCGTTTCAGGGGCCAGGCTTGATTGACATCGGTTCAGCGGTTAAAGTGAATTTCGGTCTCCCTCGATTGAAAGGTTTTTCATGCAAAACGATCTCTCCAAGCTTGTGCAGGTTTGTTTTTACGGCATTGTGATTCTTGTCGGTGCCTTTGCGCTGGGCTCCAAAATGGGTGAACTGGGCCCAGTGTTGATGTTCGCCGGCATCTTGTTTCTGATTGTGCTTTCAACCCAGTTCGGAAGCTTTGCCCGAACCAAAAAGGGTGCACAGAAGGATGAACTTCTTGCATCCATCCGAGACAACAAAGGCGGGTTTGTAAGCCTTGTGGTGATTGTTGCCGCAACCCTGATTACGGTCTTTACAGCGTTTTAATCTTCCGGGGGGCGCACGGTCACCGCCACGGTGAGGCGGTGGCTGCTTCCCCCATGAATCACGCCCCGCAAAGGCGAGACGTCTCCAAAGTCTCGCCCGCGGGCAATCACCACATAGTCTTCCCCCGGCGCGGGGCTTCCCCAACGGTTGTTGGTTGGGTCCAGGTCGACCCAGTGTCCTGAACCGTTCTGTGGCACATACACCGAAGCCCAAGCGTGAGAAGCGTCCGCCCCAATCAGCCTGGGCTGTCCTGGCGGTGGTTCAGTAAGCAGATAGCCGCTGACATACCGCGATGGAATTCCCATGGCACGAAGGCAACTGATCAGGATGTGAGCGAAATCCTGGCACACACCCTGTCTTTGTTTCAGTGCGTCGCTGGCCTTGGTCTGCAGGTCGGTGCTTTGGCTGACATAACGCATGTCCCGATGCACCCTTTGCATGAGGTCAATCGCGGCCTCAAGCAAGGGACGACGCGCAGTGAAGCTTGATGCCGCATAGGCTTTAAATTCTTCGCCAAGTACGATGTAGGGTGACGGAAAGAGAAAGTCTGAAGCAGCATGCCAGGCCGAAGCTTTTTGAAACTTGAAGCTTGCACAGACATCTTCCCAGCAGGAAGTTTGAGAAGGGTTAAAGCTTTGCAGGCTGGGCGTTCGCACCAGGCTTCGCGCGCTGACTTTAAGCGATGTGTGCCGGCCTGAAAGCGAAAAAAATGTCTTCTGGTTTGCATAGAAATCGGCACGAGTCTCAAGGCTTGCGGGCGTGGGCGTGATCACCAGGGAATAAGACTCCAGAGCCTGCCCTTCATCCACCCTGGGTTCAAGGTGGGCCACATGCAGCGCCGTGTCGACAGGTGTGGCGTAGTCATAAAGGGTGTCGTGGATGACTTCAAGCCGCATTCTCTTAAGCCCCGATGCTTCGATCGCCAATGTGACTGAAATACTTGGCGGTGACCCAGTTGGAAACCTGCCAGGCCGAATCCGCGAACTGGGTCAGCAGCTGATTCAGACTTGGGTCGAGGGCAAGCCTGCGCGGCTCCAATTCGGCGGGCTGTTCCAGTGCTTCAAAAAACGGAAGGCTTTGAATCTGAATTTCACCGCGATCGGTGGCAAGGCTTCCCTGGGCGCGATCGCTTGCGCGGACCACCTTCAAGAGCCGTGATTTTAAATTTGAAGCCACCCAGGCCAATGAACGTGGGTTGTCGGTGTCGGTGACCAGCAGCTCGAACAGTGCGGCAGGGTTCCTGCTTTCCTGATGCTGCGCGCGAAAGGTGATGGTGCTGTCAAAGAGCACCAACAACCCAGCAAAGCCTGCGTCATCTTCTGGCAGGGCCGCAAGCGCGTTGGTTTGAATGGCCTGCGAAAGACATTCCGACAAAAAGCCAAGCCGTTCAATGTGACGGCCAAGGCTAAGCATCTGCCAGCCGTCGTCGCGGGTCATTCGGTCAACCTGTGCGCCGGTGATGGCGGCCAGTGATTTGCTGGCGTGAAAAAGCGCTTCCAAGGCCTGCACACTGGAAAATTCCGGTTGGCTTGTAGCAAGCGCACAGTGGCTGCTGAACTGTTCGGTGGTGTGACGGATGGTGTCCCACTGTTCAGTAGAAAGACGCTCGCGCACCACCGAGGCCGCACGCTGCATTTCGCGAAGATTAAAGCCAACGCTGGTGGCGTGCTCTTTGGCGTCAAGGTAACCAATGATGGTGCGCTCGAAAAGCCGGCGACGATGGCCGCCCGTCAGGGTTTCCGCGGGCGCAAGACCATGGCTTGTGACCATTAGCTGAAGCCACTGCCAGTAGCTGTTCGAAGGGGCCTGCTCGCCATTGAGCGATTCCAGGCAGAGCTTCGCAAGACGAAGGGTGTTCTCGCTGCGTTCGGTGTAGCGACCAAACCAATAAAGGTTTTCTGCTGCCCGGCTGGTGATGAGTCGGTGCCGGCCCACGGTGTCGCGGGTTGACCGAAGGCTGGCCTGCGGCGGCTGTTGTTGCTGCGAAGGCGCGCCTGTTCCTGCACCCGTTTGCACCCAGACATCGGCGCTGCTGCCACCGCGCTGCATCGAGGCAATGCCCGGTGTGTCACCGGCCACCCGAGCAAGGCCACCGGGCAAGACGCGCCAGCGATGATCACCGTCACGCAGGGCAAACACGCGAAGCATGTATGGCCGCGGAACAATCTTGATGGCCTGGCTTACTTTTGAAGGCTGCCATGTGGGAAGTTGGGACAAGGGAATATAGCTTTGTAGCGTGTACGCGTCGGGGTCATTTCGGATGCGCTGCCGCCAGGTCTCTCTGGCGGATTCGGAAAGGCTGCTTGCCAGTTCTGAATGAAACTGTTGACGCAGGCTCGCATAGGGAAAGCTTGGCTTGATCACTGTGCGATCAAATTCCTTGAATGCAAGCTGCATGGCGGCGGCCTCACCACACCACCAGGTGTCCATGGCGGGAAGCTGAAGCGGCTCATTCAAAAGCTTTTCACTGATGGCAGGCAAAAAGCCCAAAAGCCCAGGAGATTCCAAAAAGCCGGAACCCGGCGCATTGGCCACCTGCACATGGCCCGCACGAATGGCCTGAAGCAGACCCGGCACACCAAGGGTTGAGTCGGCGCGAAGTTCGAGGGGATCAAGGAACTCATCATCAAGACGCTTCAGCAAGACATGCACGGGCTCAAGCCCATGAAGCGTGCGCAGGTAAAGCTTCTGGTCGCGCACGGTCAGGTCATTGCCTTCCACCAAAGTGAGGCCCAGATAACGGGCAAGATAGGCGTGCTCGAAATAGGTTTCGTTGTAGGGGCCTGGTGTGAGCAGGGCCACATGGGCCTGATCACCGGCGGGGCTATTGCGCTTGAGCGCATGCACCAGGGATTGATACGACTGTGCAAGACGCTCAATACCCATGGCCTGGAATGCCTGCGGGAAGTGTCTTGACACCAGCAGACGATTTTCCAAAAGATAGCCCAGCCCCGAAGGTGCCTGGGTGCGCTGAGAGACCACCGCCCATTGATCATCAGGCCCACGGGCAAGATCAAAGGCGACAATATGCAGATGTTTGCCGCCTGATGATTCAATCACCTGATGCATGGGACGCAGGTAACCCGGATGCCCGTGCACCAGAGCCGGCGGAATCATGGCTTGACGCAAGAGCTCTTGCGGGCCATAGATGTCTTGCAAAATGGATTCAAGCAGCTGCGCACGCTGGGTTACACCGGACTCAATCACCCTCCAGCTTTCGGGGGTGATGATGAGCGGCAGCAGATCCACCGACCATGGACGCTGCGGGCCGTTCTGATCCGCATAGACGTTGTAGGTGATGCCGTTGTCGCGAACCTGTCGTGTCAGTTCCTGATAACGGCGATCAAGATCACCAATGCCGGAGCTTCCCAGATGATTGAAAAACTCAGCCCAGTGGGGTGCAAGGCTTGCCGTGGGTTCGCGTAAAAAAGCCGGAGTTTGATCGAGGGCTTGCGGGGGCGGTTCGCCCGTGCCACGAAGCTCATCAAAGTGCCCGGCGACAGGCGGCTGTGCCAGGTGGCCGAGCACATCGGCCAGCGTTGGCGTGGCGTTTTTCGCAGGAGGCTGAATGCCAGAGTTCTCCAAGATGTGAAGAGTATGCACCAAGAATCAGAGGCTATGATTGAACGCCATGACGACCCCGCCCGCCCAAAAGCTTCGCGAATTCTGGAATGCCCGCTACGCCCAAGAGGCATACGCCTATGGCACCGAGCCCAATGAATACCTGGTGTCTCAGCTGCACCGGTTCCGGCCAGGGGGGCGGGTGCTCTGCCTGGCCGATGGCGAAGGCCGCAACAGCGTTTACCTTGCGGGCTTGGGCTTTCAGGTCACGGCAATTGATATCTCGGATGAAGGCATCCGCAAGGGCCAACGGCTTGCGCAAGAGCGATCGGCCGTTGTGGAATTTCAGGTGGCCGATGTTCTAAGTTTTGATCTGAAGCCCAGTGAATGGGACGCGGTGGTGTCGATTTTCTTGCACCTGCCTTCAAAACGCCGCGTCGAATTTCACAAGCGTTGCCTGGCTGCTTTAAAGCCCGGTGGCGTCTTTGTGTATGAAGCCTATACCCTTGAGCAGATCGGCCGCGGCACCGGCGGCCCCAAAGAACCCCAGGTCTTGGCCCCGCCCGAGGAGGCATGGTCGGATTTCCCCGAAGAGATGCTGGTTCACCGCTTTGCCGGGGACCGTGACATTCGCGAAGGCAGCCATCACTGCGGCCTTGGCGCGATCTGCCAGTTCACGGCTGTAAACCAAGCTCACGCATGATGGCCTCGGTGTGTTCGCCCACGGCAGGGATGGGATCCATGCGGTAATCAAACGCCGCATTCTTTCCGGGAGGCAAGAGTGCGGGAACGGGCCCAGCAGGCGTTTGAACGTCCACCCAGCGGTTTCTGGCTTTAAGCTGAGCATGGTTCCAAAGGTCGTGCATGTCGTTCACCTGTGCATTGGCAATCTGCGCCGATTCCAGCTTGGCCACGACGTCGGCAGCGGTCATGGTGGCAAAGGATTCGATGATGATGGCTTCAAGTGTCTGGCGGTTTTCATTGCGCTTGAAGTTGGAATCAAATCGTGGGTCCTTCGCCAGGTTTGGCTGCATCAGCACCTGTTCACAAAAGACCTGCCATTCCCGTTCGTTTTGCAGGCCCAGCATCACGGTCTTCTGGTCACCCGCAGGAAAGGGGCCGTAGGGGTAGATGGTGGCATGCGAAGCCGCGCTTCTCGGCGGGGGCGAAGCGCCCTGATAGGCGTAATAAAGGGGGTAACCCATCCATTCTGAAAGGGCCTCCAGCATGGACACATCAATTGATGAGCCCACTCCGGTTTTCTCCCGAAGCATCAGTGCCGAAAGAATGTTGGTGTAGGCGTACATGCCTGCTGCAATGTCGGCAATCGAACAGCCGGCCTTGCTGGGATGTTCTGGCGTGCCGGTGATGGACAGAAAACCGGCCTCGCTTTGAATCAAAAGGTCATAGGCTTTTTTGTCTCGATAGGGGCCGTCATTGCC
>CAYWPQ010000041.1:0-5779 GCA_964460315.1 uncultured Bordetella sp.
TGGGCAAGACCGTGAACATGATGGAACTCATCAACAACATCGCCAAGCAGCACTCGGGCCTCTCGGTGTTTGCGGGTGTGGGCGAGCGCACACGTGAGGGCAATGACTTCTACCACGAGATGAAAGAGTCCAACGTTCTCGACAAAGTGGGCATGGTCTTTGGTCAGATGAACGAGCCTCCAGGCAACCGTCTTCGTGTGGCTTTGACTGGTCTCACCATGGCCGAACGCTTCCGTGACGACGGCCGTGACATTCTGTTTTTCGTTGACAACATCTATCGCTACACCCTTGCAGGAACCGAGGTTTCTGCCTTGCTGGGTCGTATGCCTTCAGCGGTGGGTTATCAGCCAACGCTTGCCGAAGAAATGGGCCGTCTGCAAGAACGAATCGTGTCCACCAAAGTGGGCTCGATCACCTCCATTCAGGCCGTGTATGTTCCCGCTGACGACCTTACTGATCCCTCGCCAGCCACCACCTTTGCTCACCTGGACGCCACCGTGGTTCTTTCGCGAGACATCGCCTCGCTGGGTATCTACCCTGCGGTGGATCCGCTTGATTCAACGTCGCGTCAGGTCGACCCCAATGTGGTGGGCGACGAGCACTACACGGTCACCCGTCGGGTGCAGGCCACCTTGCAGCGCTACAAAGAACTGCGCGACATCATCGCCATTCTTGGCATGGACGAACTCTCCCCCGAAGACAAGCTCTTGGTGGCTCGGGCTCGTAAGATTCAGCGCTTCCTGTCACAGCCTTTCCATGTGGCCGAAGTCTTCACGGGCTCGCCTGGCAAGTACGTGACCTTGAAAGAAACCATTCGCGGCTTCAAGATGATTGTCGACGGCGAATGCGACGCTCTTCCAGAACAGGCGTTCTACATGGTGGGCGGTATCGACGAAGCCTTCGAAAAAGCGAAGACTCTGCAGTAAGGTTTTTTGATCCACCAAACTTCAGGAATCGCTATGTCCAAAGTCTTTCAAGTCGACGTCGTCAGCGCCAAAGAGAGCATCTTCTCGGGGCAGGCCACGTTTGTGGCCCTGCCCGGCGAATCTGGCGAACTCGGCATTCTGCCTGGCCACACGCCGCTGATTTCTCGCATTCGTGCGGGCGCTGTTCGAATTCAAAACGGCGGCCCGGAGAGTGAAGAGTTGGTGTTTGTGGCAGGCGGCATTCTCGAAGTGCAGCCTCGTGGCGTGACGGTCCTTGCGGACACCGCCATTCGAGGCAAAGACCTGGACGAAGCCAAGGCTCTTGAGGCTAAGCGTCAGGCCGAAGAGCAGCTTGCCGCCAAGGGTGCGGAAGTCGATTACGCGAAAGCGCGTGCTGAGCTGATGGCGGCAATTGCCGAGATCCAGGCCATTCAGCGTCTGCTTAAGCGCAAGTAACTCAGCGTCGCAGCGTCATTCGCCCGGCTCAGAAATTTCAGTGCACCCGAACCAACACCAGTGATTCATCCGATCTAACCAGGCGGGCATTGATTCGTTAGGCCCCAAAGAACTCATGCCCCAGACCTTTCAAAACGATCTTTTCCTTCGAGCTCTTCTCCGTCAGCCCACCGAGCGCACGCCGGTCTGGCTGATGCGTCAGGCGGGGCGCTACCTTCCCGAATACAACGCCACCCGCAAACAGGCCGGCGACTTCATGAGCCTGTGCAAAAACCCAGAGCTCGCCTGTGAGGTCACCCTTCAGCCGATCGACCGCTATGGCCTTGATGCAGCGATTCTTTTTTCTGACATCTTGACCATTCCTGACGCGATGGGGCTTGGGCTTTATTTCGTTCAGGGTGAAGGCCCATGCTTTAAAAAGAAGATCGAATCCGAATCTGATATTGCCGCCTTGGGTCGGCTCGACCCCTCAGTGGAGCTTCGCTATGTGGCCGACGCCGTGTCGACCATCAAGAAATCGCTCAATCAGCGGGTGCCGTTGATTGGTTTTTCTGGAAGCCCATGGACGCTTGCCTGCTACATGATTAATGGCGGCTCAAGCGATGACGATTTTCTTAGCGTACGTCAGTGGCTTTACAGCCGTCCCGACGCGCTGCAGACCTTGCTTGAAAAAATCACTCAAGCCGTGACTGACTACCTGGTCATGCAGATCGAAGCGGGTGCCGATGCCGTGATGGTGTTTGACAGCTGGGGCGGCTTTTTGCCGCAGGCACACTTTGAACGCTTTTCCCAGAAACACATCAAAAAGATTGTCCAAGATGTTCAGCTCGCAAGCGCAGGCATTCGAAAGGCCCGTGGCGAAACCGACGGCCTCCCGACGCCCACCATTGTTTTCGTCAAAGGTGGTGGCCAGTGGCTTGAGTCCATCGCAGAAACTGGCGCTGATGCCGTGGGCCTTGACTGGGCGACGAATCTTGGCCAGGCAAGAAACCTGATTGGCGATCGCTGCGCCTTGCAAGGCAACCTTGACCCTGCATCTCTTTTGGGAACTCATCAGCACATTCAGGCCGAAGTCGCACGAACGCTCGAAAGCTTCGGCCCGGTTCAGCCGGGTGTTGGCCACGTCTTTAACCTGGGGCATGGCATTTCTCAGTTCACCCCGCCCGACAACGTGGCTTGTCTGGTTGAAGCGGTCGCTAACTACTCCAAGAAAATGCGTTAATTCAGCCATTGGGCGGCCGAGTTTTCCAGGGTTCGACCTAAAACGGTGCGGGCTTATACACAGATACGAAACTTAAAGGCTTGCAGCGATTTTTTCTTTTTCAGATTGAAGTGCATCCGTTAAGTTGTTGATTTATTTGGACAATAATTAATCGCTGTCGAATTCTCGACATTGGTTTGATCAACTTTCTGACGAGTCGGTCAGCTGGAGCAACCAATTGCCCACAGACTTATCCACAGGCCTAGAACCCTTGATTTCAGTGGCTGTGGACGCCCCGATGGCGCCAACCCTCGACTACGCCTGGTCGGGCGAAGCCCTAGGGCATGGAGACTGGGTCTGCGTGCCCCTGGGCCGAAAAACCACCCTAGGATTAGTGGTTGAACAAGGCCGCCTCAGGCCACAAAAAGAGCCCAAACCCGAAGCTTCTTTCCCGGTTTCGCCTGAAAAAATCAAACCAATTCAATCCAGGCTTGTCGGGTTCCCCGCGGCCGACCCCAACTGGATCGAGTTCATGGGGTTTGCATCCCGCTATTACCGAAGGCCACTTGGAACCGTGGTCGTCGGCCTCCTACCCAAATGGCTAAGAAGCCTGCCCAATTTTGAAACCAAGGTCTCCGCCAAGGGCCGTGAAATGCCCAGTAATTTTGCCAAGCTCATGGAATCTTTAGCGGCTGATCCATCCGCCCATCGTGCGGAACAGGTTCCAAGGAAAGAAGCTGAGCAGGCCCCGCTTAACCCTGCTCAGCAGGTGGCGCTTGATGCAATTTCCGAACCTGGGGTGCACCTTTTGCATGGGGTCACTGGGTCCGGCAAAACTCGCGTTTACACCGAAGCTGCAAGACGATGTCTAGAAAACCATCCCGATGCCCAGGTGTTGATGATGGTCCCCGAGATCGGACTGACGCCTCAGCTTGTGGAACGCTTCCGTCAGGCGCTTCCCGGTGTTGCCATGGCGGTGCTGCACAGCGAGGTGACCGAGCGGGAGCGGGCAAGGCTATGGCTTTCGGCAGCACTCGGCCAGGCACGTCTTGTGATCGGTACGCGTCTCGCCATCATGACGCCGATGCCCAAGCTTTCTCTAATCATGATTGATGAAGAGCATGACCATTCCTATAAGCAACAAGAGGGCATGCGTTATTCGGCGCGCGACCTTGCGGTGTGGCGGGCACAACAGGTGAAGGCATCGCTGGTACTTGGAAGTGCCACACCCTCCATCGAGTCGTGGGCTCAGGCCGAACGTGGACGCTATCAAAGGCTGAACCTGCCAAAGCGCGCAACCGGAGAGCCAGCGGCCGGGATTGAGCTTGTTGACACACTCAAAGATCCAGCAAAAGAGGGGCTGTCGCAAAAAAGTCGTGCAGCGATTGAGCAGGTGCTCACTGATGGCGGTCAGGTTCTGGTGTTTTTGAATCGCCGTGGCTACGCCCCGGTGTTGGCCTGCTCAAGCTGCGGATGGTCAAGCCAGTGCAAAGAATGCCTGGTGCCGACGGTGTTGCACCGACCATCACTTTCCGGGGCCACAAGCCAGGGAGGATGGAAGCTTCAATGCCATCACTGCGGCCTGTTGGGTGCCGTGCCCCGGAGCTGCCCTGATTGTGGCGACACCGATCTCCAGCCGATTGGCCGCGGTGTGCAAAGGCTTGAGGAAACCCTGCACAAAGAATTTCCTCAGGCAAGGATTTGTCGAATTGACCGGGACTCCGTGAAGCAGGCGAAAGCCTTGCAGACCGAGCTTGAACGGATTGAGCGCGGCGAGGTCGACATCGTGGTGGGCACCCAGATGCTGGCGAAAGGGCATGACTTCGCACGAATGCGTCTGGTGGTGGTGGCCGATGCCGACACGCAGCTTTTGAACCCAGACTTTCGCGCACCGGAACGTTTGTTTGCCACACTCGTGCAGGTGGCCGGAAGGGCGGGTCGACACGAACAGTCTGGCGCGCCCGCACGCGTCTTGATCCAGACTCGTTACCCCCAACATCGTCTTTACCAGTTTCTGATTCATCAAGATGTCGAAGGTTTTGCCAGACATGAAATGAAAGACCGGCAGGCCGCTGGGCTTCCACCATTTCGTCATATGGCGGCCGTTCGGGCTTCCCATGCGGATCCATTGAAAGCACAGAAAGCGTTGCGAGCGTTGCGTGATCAGCTTGAGCAGATGGTGGATGCACAACAGTTTGATGCCTCAGCCTATGGTCCTGTAGCCCGGTACCCGGAAACGCAGGCAGGGCGCTGGCGTGGCCAGGTGCTTGTTGAAGCGGCCGATCGTGTGGCCTTGCACCACCTGATGGCTCTGGCCGAAGACTGGATGGCTGACCATCGATCGTTCGATCCTCACATTGATGTGGATCCCCACGAGGTTTAAATATTTTTCACTGATTAACCAAGGAATTGATGACCATGGCCTCACCCGAGTTCGAAGTCTCTGTGCTTCCCCAGTACCTGCCTGATCAGTCTGATCCCGCCGCAGGACGGTTCACCTTCGCCTATTTCGTCACCATTAAAAACACGGGAGATATCGCTGCCCAGCTGATTGGCCGACACTGGGTGGTGGAAGACGCCAAGGGCAACCATCAGGAAATCAAGGGCCTTGGTGTGGTGGGCCAACAGCCCCTGCTTCAGCCGGGAGAGAGCTTCACTTACAACAGCGGCACTCAGATTGCCAGCCCGGTGGGCAGCATGCACGGAACCTACTTCTGTATTGCAGACGACACCACACGATTTGAAGCGCAGATCCCGGTCTTCTCACTTCGGGCCGACAGCCCCGATGTCACTGCATCGAGCGCACTGCATTAACTCTTGTTTTCAAGTTCTTCCCAGCGGGCTAAAAGACGCTCGCTCAGCGACTCGATTTCGGCAAACCGCGCCTGCAGTTTTGCCACACGTGCCCCATCCGTTTTGTAGGTCTCGGGGTCTGCCAGAAGCAAACTGATCTCGGCCTGCTCTTTTTCAAGGGTGCTGATCTGATCAGGGATCGCTGCAAGCTCTTGCTTTTCTTTGCTGTTGAGTTTCTTGGTGCCTTGGGCAGGTGGCGAGGCAGGTTTGCTGGGGGGCTGAACAGCAGCCTTGGACTTTGCCGAAGGGGAAGATGTGCCGTTGTGCTGAGCCTGATAGTCTTGCACGCGTTGGCGTTGAACCTGCCAATCGGCATAGCCGCCGATGTATTCCACCCAACGCG
>CAYWPQ010000041.1:5879-8129 GCA_964460315.1 uncultured Bordetella sp.
CGTTGGCGTTGAACCTGCCAATCGGCATAGCCGCCGATGTATTCCACCCAACGCGCTTCACCCTCATAGGCAATCACACTGGTCACCACCTGATCCAAAAAATAGCGGTCGTGGCTCACCAGAAAGACGGTTCCGGCATAGCTCTGAAGAAGGTCTTCCAAAAGATCAAGGGTTTCAACATCCAGGTCATTGGTGGGCTCATCAAGCACCAAGACGTTTGCGGGTCTTGCAAACAAGCGGGCCAGAAGAAGTCGGTTGCGCTCGCCGCCCGAAAGCGAACGAATGGGTGATGAGGCACGCTGAGGCGGGAACAAAAAATCACCAAGATAGCTCTTCACATGTTTTCGCTCGCCATTGATTTCTACCCACTCGCTTCCTGGGCTGATGAAGTCTTCAAGGCTTGAATCCAGGTCAAGCTGATGGCGCATCTGATCAAAATAGGCGATCTCAATTTTGGTTCCAAGCTTGACCTCGCCCTCGTCGGGCTGGATCTGGCCAAGAATGATCTTTAAGAGCGTTGTTTTTCCTGCGCCGTTCGGGCCGATCAGGCCCACCTTATCGCCCCGCATGATCGTCGCTGAAAAGTTTTTGACGATGGGCCGCTCATAAGCCAGGCTGACCTCGGTCAGCTCAGCCACAATTTTTCCGCTGCGCTCTCCCGCCGCAATCGAAAGCTTGATCTTTCCACCGGCTTCACGGCGCGCCTCGCGCTGGGCACGCAGCGCTTCCAGCCGTGCAATCCGGCTGACACTGCGTGTTCGACGAGCCTCCACCCCTTTACGAATCCATATTTCTTCTTGGGCTTGCAGCTTGTCAGCCCGCGCGTTGGCCAGCGCCTCCGCAGCGAGCTCTTGTTCTTTTTGCAGCTGATAGGCATCGAAACTTCCGGGGTATCGCCGCAGCTGTCCGCGGTCAAGCTCAATGATGGAGGTGCAGACCGCATTCAGAAACGCACGATCGTGGGTCACGAAGACGATCGAGCCGCGCCAAGAGGTGAGCAGTTCCTCAAGCCAGACAATGGAGTCAATATCCAGGTGGTTGGTGGGCTCATCAAGCAAGAGCACGTCGGGTGTGGCCACCAGGGCCTGGGCAAGCGCCACCCGTTTTTGGTTTCCACCCGAGAGGTTCGCGATCTGTTCGCCACCGGAAAGCCCCAGGCGATGCAGCGCCTCCTCCACCCGCTGTTCCCAGTTCCATCCACCTGCCGCATCCAGTGCGGACTGAATCGCCTCCAGCCGGTCATGGTCGGCATCGCTTGACGCGTGCGCGCTCAGAGACTCATAGTCGTCACGCAACGCCCTGATGGATGAAACGCCCGCCGAGACCGTGTCGAAAATGGTGGCATGAGCGTCGAGCACGGGTTCTTGGGCCACTGTCGCCACACGAAGCCCTTGCTGGAACTGCAGTGTGCCTTCGTCCGGCTCAATGGACGAGGCCAGAATTTTAAGCAGCGACGACTTACCTGTGCCGTTTCGACCGATCAAGCCCAGCCGTTCGCCGGCTTCAAGCGAGAAGTTAGCCTTGGAGAGGAGTTCAACATGGCCAAAGGCGAGTGTTGCATTCGATAAAACGATCAGAGCCATGCAGTCTTATTCCCAGAGAAGGCCTGATTTTACGCGCTGAGGGCGTTAAACTAGCGGTCGTTCGTCAACGCGTCTGTAGCTCAGTGGATAGAGTATTGGCCTCCGAAGCCAAGGGTCGCAGGTTCAATTCCTGCCAGACGCGCCATTTCACTCAATCCCCCGTTCGCCAGGATGGAATACGCCAATCGAAGGCCATGGCCAAGAGCCGCAACACGGTGGCGGTGACTGCCCCCGCCACAAGCCCCAGCCATTCAGGCAGGCTAAGCGCCTGGCAGGCGACCAACACCCAACCTCCGGCAAAAGCGCAAAGGGCATAGGGGCGATGGTCACGAAACACCTGAGGAATCTCGTTACAAACGATGTCTCGTAGCACGCCACCAAACACGGCGGTGACCATTCCCATCAGCACCGCCACCAGAGCAGGCATTTCAAGGTTTAGCGCAATCTGAACACCGCTGGCGCAGAATAAGCCCATGCCGATGGCGTCGGGCCATTGCATGGCTCGTTCAGTGGGCGCAAGGTGCCGCCCCCGAAGAAACAACATGGCGAGAATCGCCAACGAAAGCACCAGCCAGAGAAACTCGGAATGTTCGACCCAGAAAAACGGTCGACGATCAAGAAGCACATCACGAAGCGTTCCGCCGCCAAATGCAGCAAGCCCTGCCAC
>CAYWPQ010000042.1:0-5946 GCA_964460315.1 uncultured Bordetella sp.
GTTGTCATCCAGTCAACAATCAGGCCGAGCCCCCACTGCATGGCGAAGGCCCCCACAAACACAATGAAGTTAATGGTGGTGCTGGCCCGCCCCGCCATGGAGACCGGAAAGGCCAGACTTGCTTTGGCATAGCCCACGCCGGTGATGCAGGTGGCCGTCACCATCAATGACCATCCCAAGACTGAGTGATTCCAAAGGTCAAGCACAGCCGCTGCGGTCAGCAGTAAAAGCAGAAGCGAACCCACCTGGAGCACGCGATCAAGCGACCAGCCCCAGTCTTTGAACCGCGTTCCGACATAGCTCATGGCCATATGGGAAAACATCACCACCACACCCAACACCAGCAGTGCAAAGGCGGCATCACCTGAGCTTTTTCCATCCACCACTCGAAACCATGGTCCCATCCATAGACCCTGAACCGCCAGAAAACCACCGTGAATGAATGTGGCAAAGGGAATCAGACGTTGTATCTCCCGATGCGCAAACACCTCCTTCACGCCAACCCAGGTGTCTCGCCAAAAGGGTCGGTGGTTGGGCTCGGGGTTCGGCAAGGGTGGAAGCCACCAGAGTAGGGCCAGGGTGGAGAGTACGAATAAGCCCGCGGTAAGCCAGAAAATGCCACGCCATCCGATGAGTGGAAGGGCAAGTTCAACAGGCACGGTGGCAATCAATGCACCCAGTGAACCAACCATCAGCATGAGCGAGGCAAGACTTGATTGCCGCTCTGCTGCAAAGCAGATTCGATAGGCTTTGTAAGAGGCCATCAGGCAGGCTGAGACCCCAAGACCAATCAGCGCTCGCCCGACCCACAGCCAGAAAAAGTTCACGGCCAGTGCGCTGATCACGCAGCCTAGAATGGCCAGTGTGAGCAGAATCAGTTCAATATTTCGGGGGCCTTTGCGATCGAGCAAGGCCCCCAAAGGAATCTGCATGGCCGCAAAGGTAAGAAGGTAGGCACCAGAGAGCAGACCCAGTTGTGAAGCCGAAAGACCGAGCTCTGCCGTGAGCGGTTCGGACAACACGGCATTGACCGACCGCATCACATACGACAGCAGATAGGCTGCCGCAAAGGGCAGAAAAATCTGCATTACCCGGTAATGCTCGGTGGTGTGGCCGTTAGCGGGGCTTAAAGCCATTGATGAATTGTTCTGCGTGTTCGTCTGACCATTCGGAGGCGGGTCCCACCACCAGCGCCTCCGCAACCCGTTCAGCACCTGAGCCTTGGCCAAGGGTGAGGGACCGCATCCAGAGTTGCGCTTCCACAGGAGCCTCGTTGGCGGCCAGGCGCATCTGCCCACGCGCCTTGATGTCCGTGTAAGACAGCCCCTGGACGATGACCGTTGTTCTTTGAATGGATTCTGGCGCGGCCTGAATGTTTGCAATCATCGCGGCTTCAATCGCGCGGCGGGTGGTTTCTCCTGCCCGCGGGATGGAGCCAATGGCAAAGAGTGTTTCTTGAATTTTGGCTGAGCGGAGTGTGAGTTCGACGGGGCCCTTTTGGCCTTCGATGGCAATGGGTCGGGTGACTTCGACAGGTTTGCCGGGGAATATGGCCGAACCACCGAAATCGTCCCGAATAACACGCCAATCATATTGGGGTGAACAGCCGACAACCATCAAAATGAGCACGCCCAACACGAGAGGCAACGACAAGCGAGAAAGATATCTTTCGCTTGCTGCTGCGCCTAGAATGAAAGGTCGATTCATGACTGGGAGTGTAGCGTGATCGTTGAATTCAAAAGCAAGGCAACTGGCATCTTCATCATGACGGAGCCCGTGGCCAAGATGGTGTTTTCGGCCATGGGCTTAACGTTTGAGCCCAAGGGAATTTTCACTGCCGAACAGGTGCCCATCATGCGTCAACGGCTGCAGAAGGCGATTGATGCATCGAAAGCCCAAGACAAGGCCCAACTTGAACAGCACGATGAATCGGTGGCGGAAGGTGAAGCCATCGCACGCGATTTCCCGGTGGGGCTTTCCCAGCGTGCGTTCCCTTTGCTGGATATGTTGGCGGCCTCAGAACGCGATGGCGTTGCGGTGGTTTGGGGCGTTTAAAACCCAAGCGCTGGCGCAAGCCGGCTTCGCGCTTCGTTTTCATTAAGACCAGCACGCTGGGCGTAGCTGCGCAGCTGATCTTCATTGATGGAGCCAAGATTAAAGTAGCTCGATTCCGGATGCCAGAAATAAAAACCACTGACGGCAGACGCAGGAAGCATGGCCAGGTTCTCCGTCAGGCTCATGCCGATCTCTTGGGTGTTCAGCAGCTTGAACATCGCTTCTTTCACCGAATGATCTGGGCAAGACGGATAGCCGGGAGCAGGTCGAATGCCTTGATATTTTTCAGCAATAAGTTCTTCGTTGGAAAGCGATTCATTGGGCGCATAGCCCCAGAATTCGGTGCGGATACGTTGATGCAGGCGTTCGGCCAATGATTCGGCCAGGCGGTCGGCCAGGGCCTTCACCAAGATGGCGTTGTAATCGTCACCACGGGCTTCGTAGTCATTCGCAAGCTTGTCTGCACCTTCAATGCACACAGCAAAGCAGCCCAGGTAATCAGGAACACCACTGGATACATCGGCCACGTAATCGGCCAGGCACTTGTTGAATTCACCAGAGGGTTTCTGTGTCTGCTGGCGAAGCCCGAACCATGTCAGCACCGGTGATTGTCGGGATTCGTCGGCGTAAAGCGTAATGTCTTCGGGTGCGGTGCGTTGCGCAGGCAAAATGGCAAACACAGCATTGGCCGTGAGCTTACGCTGGGAAACCAGCTTGGCCAGCATGGCCTTGCCGTCGGCATAGACCTGTCTTGCCTGAACACCCACCACCTCGTCATCCAAAATAGCGGGGAAGGGCCCAGCAAGATCCCAGGTCTGAAAGAAGGGCGTCCAGTCGATGGTGGCGACGAGCTCGTCAAGGTTGTAAGACTTCAACACACGCCGTCCCAGGGCCTTCGGCTTGGGTGGTGGCGTTTTGGTGAAATCAATCTTGGGCGCATTGCCACGCGCCTCTTCAAGCTTGAGCATGGGGGCAGCAATTTTTGCGGCATGGCGCTCACGAAGCTTTTGATAATCCTGCAGCAATGTGCCCAGGTAAGCGCCCTTTTGAGCAGCGTCACTGGTGAGTGCCTGCGCCACTGGAACCGATCGGCTGGCGTCGGGCACCCAGATCACCGGGCCGGAGTAATGAGGAGCGATCTTCACCGCCGTGTGCACCCTGGAGGTGGTGGCGCCGCCAATCAGCAGTGGAATCTGTTTGCAACGGCACCAGTCGTCGCGCTCCATTTCCTTGGCGACATGACTCATCTCTTCAAGCGAGGGCGTGATGAGGCCGGAGAGACCAATGATGTCGGCATCGTGGTCTTTGGCCGCCTGAAGAATCTGCTGGGCCGGAATCATCACCCCCAGATTGACCACTTCAAAGTTATTGCACTGAAGCACCACCGATACGATGTTCTTGCCAATGTCATGCACATCGCCTTTGACGGTGGCGATAATGATCTTGCCTTTGGCCTGGGTATTGCCAGATGCCTTTTGCTCGGCTTCGATATAGGGCACCAGATGGGCCACGGCCGCCTTCATCACCCGCGCCGATTTCACCACCTGCGGCAGAAACATCTTGCCCTGGGCAAAGAGATCACCCACCACGTTCATGCCCGCCATGAGCGGGCCTTCAATCACTTCAATGGGCCGGCCCTGACGCTCGGCAATCGCCGCTCGAGCCTCTTCGGTGTCTTCCACGATGAATTCAGTCAGCCCGTGGACCAGTGCGTGTTCAAGCCGCTTATTGACATCAAGACCGCGCCACTCGAGCTTGGCTTCTTCACGCTTACCGTCGTTTTTCAATTGACCTGCGAATTCAATCATCCGCTCGGTGGCATCGGGTCGTCGGTTCAGCACGATGTCTTCGACCCGTTCACGCAGTTCTGGGTCAAGGTCTTCGTAGACACCCAGCTGGCCGGCATTGACGATGCCCATGGTGAGCCCGGCCTTCACAGCGTGGTAGAGAAAGACGGTGTGAATGGCTTCGCGGGCAGGATCATTGCCGCGAAATGAGAAGCTGACGTTGGACACACCGCCCGAAATTTTGGCGTAGGGAAGGTTGGCACGTATCCAGCGGCAGGACTCAATGAAGTCCACTGCATAAGCGTTGTGCTCTTCAATGCCGGTGGCGATTGCAAAGATGTTGGGGTCGAAAATAATGTCTTCGGCCGGAAACCCCACCTCTTCGGTGAGAAGTTGGTAAGCGCGTGAGCAGATGGTCTTGCGCCGCTCAAGGGTGTCGGCCTGACCCTGGGTGTCAAAGGCCATGACGATGACGGCGGCACCGTAACGCCTGCAAAGGCGAGCCTGGCGAAGAAATTCTTCCTCGCCTTCTTTCATCGAAATGGAGTTCACCACCGCCTTGCCTTGCACGCATTTCAGCCCGGCCTCAATCACGCTCCATTTCGAGGAGTCGATCATGATCGGCACGCGGGAGATGTCCGGTTCAGAAGCGATGAGATTCAAAAACTTCACCATCGCCGCTTCCGAGTCAAGCATGGCCTCGTCCATGTTGACATCGATAATCTGGGCGCCGTTTTCCACCTGCTGCCTTGCCACAGCCACAGCTTCCTCGTATTCACCGGCCAGGATGAGTCGCGCAAACTGCTTTGAGCCTGTGACGTTGGTGCGTTCGCCCACATTGACAAAGAACGAGGCCTCATCAATGTTGCAGGCCTCAAGGCCTGAAAGCCGCAGTTTTGGAGCCACTTCAGGAATGGCTCGTGGCGGAAATGATGTCACGGCCTTGGCAATTGCTGCGATGTGGTCAGGGGTGGTGCCGCAGCAGCCGCCGACAATATTGACCCAGTGTTGTTCGGCAAATTCTTTGAGAAATTCAGAGGTGATGGGCGGCGTCTCATCAAAACCTGTCGGCGCCATGGGGTTGGGAAGCCCCGCGTTGGGATAGATACAGATGGCGGTGTCGGCAAGCTTTGAAATTTCTTCCACATACGGGCGCATCAGGGCCGCACCAAGAGCGCAGTTGAGACCCACCGTCATCGGCTGGGCATGACGAACGCTATTCCAGAATGCCTCGACGGTCTGACCAGACAGGATTCGGCCCGAGGCGTCGGTGATGGTGCCGGAGATCATCAAGGGGTAACGCACACCGCGTCGGTCAAAGACGGTCTCCAGGGCAAAAAGCGCAGCCTTGGCGTTCAGCGTGTCAAAAATGGTTTCTAAAAGCAGGAGGTCGGCGCCGCCATCGATGAGTGCATCAATCTGTTCGGTGTAGCTCGCCGCGAGCTGATCAAAACTCACATTGCGCGCGCCAGGGTCATTTACATCAGGTGAGATGGACGCCGTCTTGGGTGTTGGCCCAATGGCCCCTGCAACAAAACGCGGACGATCAGGGGTCGAGAATTTTTCGCAGGCCGCTTTGGCAAGCCTTGCCGATTCAAGATTCATCAGCCGCACAAGCTGGGGCAGATGGTAGTCATCCTGGGCGATGGAGGTGGCGCCGAAGGTATTCGTTTCGACAATGTCGGCGCCTGCGGCCAGATATTGCTCGTGGATTTCGGTGATGATGTCGGGGCGTGTCAGGGACAACAGTTCATTGTTGCCTTTGACATCAATGCCACCGCGGGTCGCTTCTTCAATGGCGGCTGCAATCTCCGGCGCAGCCAGTTTCTTGCCCGTGCCTCGGTACTCTTCTTCGGACAGCTTGTACTGTTGAATCATGGTGCCCGTGGCGCCATCGAGCACAAGAATTCGGCGTGCGAGCTCTCGGCGAAGCAATTCAAAGGCAGGTGATTCAGGCAGTTTCTGGGGCATGGGAATGGTTCGCAATAAAACCCGTCGTCCTTGGCTCAGACAGTTTCGGCGGACAGGTTTAGGGTCAAGCGTTCTATTTTAGACCGAGGGCGCCTTGAAGCACCCATCGCAGGTCACGGGTTTAGCGGGTCTT
>CAYWPQ010000043.1:0-4889 GCA_964460315.1 uncultured Bordetella sp.
GAATCCGGTGGTTTCAAGCAGGGCTCTGGACAGATTGACCCCTCGGTGGATCTTTCCAGCCAGCGCTATCGCATTGGTATTGATCAGCAGCTCACCTCCAGCGTGATGGGTGGCGCACTCTTCACTTATGGCCAAAGCAAGACTGATTTCGGCAGCAACACCGGAGAGATCAAAACCAACGAGGTCTCTGCTGTTCTGTACGCTTCCAAAGCGCTTTCAACCAATACCTACATCAATGCAAGCTTTGGAATGGGCACCATTGATCACTCCTTTAGGCGTGAGATTGCGCTTGACACCACCACTCTGGTCTCACGCAGCAGCCCCAAAGGCGAATACGAGAGCTTCCGAATTGGTGGCGGCGCAGTCTATGAGGTCAACGGATGGCGCATTGGGCCCAGCGCAAGCTTCGCCCTTGAAAACGTAACCATCGATCAGTTCGATGAAAACCAGGGCCCGTCGTCCATGAGCTTTGGCAAGATTGATTATTCCGTTCAGCGTTTAACGGCAGGCTTAAGCCTTGACCAAATTGCTTCGGTGGGTCAGTGGCGCGGATTTGGTCGTCTTGTGCACGACTGGGACCTGAAGAGCGGCGATCTTGAAATCAAGGTTGGCCATGCGTCTGGAACGATGGCTACTTTTGATATCGACCGACCTGGCAAAACCATGTGGCAGGCCACGCTTGGCATCATGCGTCCTGCAACCGATGGCAGCACGCTGTCATTTTCGGTTGGTTTCGGTGGTCGCGAAGGTGGCGGCGACACCAAGACCATTGGTGTGAATTATCGAATTGAGCTGTAAGCCACTTTTTGTAGTTCTAAGTCTGGTGTTTTCCGGGGCCATTACGGCCTCGGAACTCACCCCGGTTGGCGCGGACGCGTCCGCATCGAGCGACGGGCGTATCCCAGCATGGTCGGGCGGGCTCACTTCACCACCGTCGGGCTGGAAGCCGGAAATGGGTTATCTCAACCCATTGGCTTCAGATCGGCCTTTGTCCACGATCACGGGCCAGAACCTTGACGCTCATCGTGCGGATCTTTCGCCCGGCCTTCAGGCCCTGATTCAAAAAGTGCCGGGCTTTGCGATTCCGCTGTATCCAAGCAGGCGCACGGCAACCTTCCCGAAAGATGTTTTGGAAGCTGCGGTTTCTCTTCAGGGGCAGTTTCGTCTGGAAGGCGCGGATCTAAAAAAACCAGTCAATCTGACCGTGCCGTTTCGGGAACCCAAAAACGGTGAGCAGGTGATGTGGAATGTTCTTTTGCGTTATGTTGGCGGCCATGTCACCCGCGAGGGGCGTGCCTTTCCGGTTCGTGCAAATGGTGAGACCTATGCCATTGGTTATTGGTCACGCCGGGTTTCGGCAAGCCATCTGGATCAGCCGGCCGACGACGTGCTGTTTGTGGCGATGGGTGGCTTCACCGCCCCGGCTGCGCTTCGCGGCAACACCGCACTGATTCGCGAGATGCTTCAGGGCTCATCCGTTCGGCGCAGTGCATGGTTTTATACCGCCGCCCAAAGGCGGGTTCGGCGTGCTCCCGATCTGGCCTTTGATTCCGTGAGCGATGGAACAGAAGGCATGGTGGTGGCCGATCAGGTGGACGGCTTCAATGGCTCGCTCGAGCGCTATGAATGGAAGCTTGTGGGCAAGAAGGCCATGATTGTTCCTTACAACACCTATGCGATTGGCGAACCGAAGGTGACCGTGGATGAGCTCATTCGCAAAGGCAGCGTGAACTCAAGCCTGATGCGCTATGAGTTTCATCGCGTCTGGATTGTCGAGGCGTCCTTAAAGCCCGGTCAGTCGCATCTCTACCCCAAGCGACGTTTCTACATTGACGAAGACAGCTGGTCGGTGCTGATGGAGGAAGCCTATTCAAAGCGTGGAGAGCTCTGGCGTGTGGCGCTGCACGGCCTGATTCAGCTCTATGACGCCCAGTACCCAGCCACACGCGTGTCGATCTATCACGACCTTGATGCAGGAAGCTACTTCATCTCCGGGATTGATTCCGAAAAGCGCCCCTCCATTCGTTTTGCAGGCAAGGCCCGCATGGCCGACTTTCTTCCCGATTCCCTTGGCCGTTTTGCGGCAGGGCACTGAACCACCCACGGAGATTCAATTGCATTACGACACCAAAACCAAAGACCACGGCATGAAACACGACCCCTTTAAGGCGGTGGTGGTGCCAAGACCCATTGGCTGGATCTCAAGCGTGTCGCCCGAGGGCATTTTGAATCTTGCGCCTTACAGTTTTTTCAATATCGTGAGCGATGAGCCGCACATGGTGATGTTCTCTTCCGGTGGACGTAAAGACACCCAGCGCAACATCGAAGCCTCGGGTGAATTCACCTGCTCTTTGGTTACCGACGCGCTTCGCGAAAACATGAATATGAGTTCGGCAGCGGTGTCACCCGATGTGGATGAATTCAAGCTGGCGGGCGTGACGCCGGCGCCCTCCGTGTATGTGAAGTCACCCCGCGTGGCGGAAAGCCCAGTGGCCTTGGAGTGCAAGCTCTGGAAAACGGTAAGCCTGCCACCACCGCATGGACAAACCGAATCGTTTTGGACCGTGATGTTTGGCCTTGTGGTGGGCGTTTACATTGATGATCAATACATCCGCGACGGTCGCGTCGACACCGTGGCCTTACGCCCTGTGTCGAGGCTGGGGTACATGGATTACAGCGTGGTCACGCCGGAATCAATCTTTCGGATCAATCGGCCCACCGTGGGGCCCGACGGCCACGAGGCCAAGGTTGAAGACAAACCCTGGGATGGGGTTTACCGATAACCACTTTCGCTTACCAGCGTGACCCGAATCGTGCGTTCAATGCCTGGATAGCATCCGCACTCAAGGGCTGAGCGTTGGGATACAACATTAAGAGCCTTGCGGTTTCTTCCAGTTCCTCAAGCACCGCCATGGCCGATGACGGCGTGTCATGCCAGACATTGGGCCCGAGCCGGCTCAACATGACCGCTCGAATGGGCGTGCCCGCCTTCCCGTATTGATCAATCACCCTGGCCACATGATCGGCTATGGCAGGGCTGCCGGGAAGGTCATAGGGAATCAAGGGGACATGCCCAACCTTCATGACCATGTAAGGCGTGATGGGTGCAAGCAGTTCCCGAGCTTCACCAGACTTAAGGCTGAGCGCAACCGAATGGGTGCTGTGGGTGTGAATGATGCAGCGGGTGTTGGGGTCAAACGCAAGTGCAGCCTGATAAATGGCGCGATGCAGCCCAATGGTCTTGCTGGCAGCATCACCACTTTGCTGATGGCCATGGAGGTCAAGCTTCGCAAGCCGTGCAGGATCCAGAAAGCCAAGACATGCGTCTGTTGGGGTGATGAGAAAACCATCTTCAAGACGCACGCTGATGTTGCCAGCTGTGGCGTGGACATAGCCACGATCGAAAAGGCTTTTTCCAATTCGAACGATGTCGTCTCTGGCTTGGTGTTCATTCATGGGCTTCATCATAGACCGGGTGGCCGGGCGGGTCACTTCAGCAGACCAAACGATTTGATAAAAAAGTCTTCGGTTCCAAAGTTGCCGGATTTCAAGGCAAGGTGAAGCGATATTGCGTCACTGGATGGTGTGGCGAATTCCGATGCACCCGTCTGGGCCCAGCACCAGGGCACACCGGGGTCAATCTGTGGGCCGATCTGCATCTGGTCAATGCCAAGTGCCTGCACACAGGCACCCGAGGTTTCACCGCCCGCAACCAACAGCTGCCGAACACCCTGATGAACCAGGCCCTTGGCGATTGCGGCCAGTGTGGTTTCCACAAGCTCTCCTGCATGACCAACACCAAGCCTGTCTTGAATGCTTTTGACTTCCCCAGGGCTAGAGGTTGAGTAAATCAAAATAGGATCATGCTCGTTTTGCGAGGCTGCCCATGCCAAGGCTTTATTGACGAGAGCACCCTGGGCATCAATCTCAGCGGGATGAATCTGAAAACTAGGAAAACCCTGTGCGATGAAATGGGCAACCTGAGCCTGAGTGGCCACAGAACAGCTGCCCGACACGACAGCCTTCTTACCCTTAGCCTTGGGCAGAGCCTCGGATGTTGGGTTGGGAGAAATCCCGAAGTTTTGCGCAAGGCCAATGGCCACGCCAGACCCTCCAGTGACCAAACGCATTCCCTTCAGAGCGGCGCCAATGGTCAGCAGATCGCGGTTGGAAATGGCGTCAACAATGGCAAGCCCCACACCCTGCTTCTGAAGGCTGAGCATGCGCTCGCCAACGGCCGCTGAACCTTCGGCCACCGTGGCGGCATCAACGAGCCCAACCCTTTGATGGCACTGGGCCTGCAAGACCCGAACCAGATTGGAGTCCGTCATGGGGGTGAGCGGATGGTCACGCATACCGGTGTGCTCAAGCAATGTGGAGCCAACAAAAAGATGGCCCTGGAACACCGAACGCTGATTTTCTGGAAAGGCAGGCGTGGCGATGGTGAAAGAGGTGCCAAGCGCCTTCATTAAGGCTTCAGCCACGGGCCCAATGTTTCCCTTCGGGGTGCTGTCAAAGGTGGAGCAGTATTTGAAATAAATCTGCTGGGCACCATGCGCCAAAAGCCATTCAAGCGCGGCCAGAGACTGGGCAATCGCCTCTTCGGCGGGGATGGTTCGCGACTTCAAAGCCACCACCACGGCGTCGGCGTCATCCTGGCTGTGGTCAGTCTTTGGCACACCCATCAGCTGCACGGTGCGCATTCCTGAGCGCACCAGGTTATTGGCAAGGTCCGTGGCTCCGGTGAAGTCGTCAGCAATGCAGCCAAGCGCCAGAGGTTTTCGTGTGGATGATTTGGGCAGTGTCATGACGTCTGACCGGTCAGGTTTTCGTCGATGTACTGCTGCACGATGGCATCAAAGCTTGCATCAGGGTGAAGCCCAAGCGCA
>CAYWPQ010000044.1:0-4667 GCA_964460315.1 uncultured Bordetella sp.
CTGTCGTAATCGACGACAAAGACAGTCAGTCCAGGAAGTGCTTTCTCGGCTTGTAAGGTTTTCAGTGCGGCCTCTTGGGAAACACAGGTTCCGCACCATGGCGCGTGAAAATGCAGCGCTGTTGGCTTTCCGCTGGATTGCGCCGCTGCATGAGCCTCACGGGTGTAGGGCTTGATCTCAAGGGCTTGTGCCAGGTTGGCCAGTGTTAAGACGGCAACTCCCGCGATGGCCTTGATCAGAGAGGATGCTTTAAACGTGAACATGAATACTCCTTCATTTAAAGAGGGTTGACGGTACGAAAGCCCGTGGTGACATCGAGTCGGTTGGGCTTAAAGAAGTTCCTGTAGTGAGGGTGGTGCATCAGCGGGTCGGCAAGCAAGCTTCCCCCCTTTAAAAGCTGGTGATTTCCAAACCAGGGCTCAGAATACTCGCGATAGGCGTGCGGCTTAAATCCTGGAAAGGGTTGGTGCTTTTCCGATAGCCACTCCCATGCAGCCCCCCAGTCGATACCAGCCTGAATGCCGGCTAGCCATTGGGCTTCCGAGGGAAGTTGGCGCTTGGCCCAGCGACAATAGGCCTGAGCCTCATAGAGACTGAGGTGAAGCATGGGGGCTGAGGGCAAAACGGCTTCCCACTTGCCGAACCATTGTCGTTCAATGCCCAGACCCGAAACACGCCAGAACGCCGGCTGTATCGCCTGTTGCGCCTGGCGCCAGGCAAGCCCCTCGGGGCACCAGAATGGGTCATGATCGTAGCCGCCAGCATCGACAAAAGCGGCATACTGCCCGTGACTGACCAGGGACGCATCGATTTCGAAGGCTTCAATCACCCAGGAATGCCCCGGCGCTTCATTGTCAAAATGAAACCCTGGGGTTGCGGCCACGGAAACTGTCTGGGCGGGAACACTGATTGAGCCCCACGTGGAGGGCATCGAACTGAGCTGGGAATAGAGCGGACTTTTGGCATCGGTTATCTCCGGGTCAAAACCAAGGCTTTGAGCCATCCATAAAAGCGACTCAATGTGCATCAGCTCGTGGGCGAGGGTCAGACGGAAAAAATAGAGATTCTCGTTGTCATTCGGGTCCGCCTGCTCGAGTTGAATCAGACTGCGGTCCAAGACGTTGGAGAGGTAGCGTTGAACCTCATTGGCCTCGAGGGCATCCATCGTCCATCGGGTTTCGCGTGACACCTCCGCTGAGTTGTAGAGCTCGTCTTGGTCATTTGGAATCTCTGAAGCTCGACGCAAGAGCCAGTATTCTTGGAACCAGGCGATATGGCCGAATTCCCACAGAGGCGGGTTGATCCATGGGAAACGTTCCCTCCAGGCGGTATCCTTTGGAAAGTTTCGAACAAACGCCTTGAGCAACTCCAGTGTGGCGGCTCTTGCCCGCTGGGTCTCGACGATAAGCCGCGTTTTGGAAAGCGAACGCAGGTCACTGAAGTCGTCAGGGTGTTGTTGAAGCGTATTCACAAGAAATAGGTAACCTAGCAGATGACATCAACTCAGCCCAATCATTCTTTGCAGTTTATCGTGATCGACCCGCCTGATTCGATGACGGCGGCTGAGGAATTGGCGGCGGGTCTGATGCAAAAGCAGGCGATGATTTCGCCGAAGTTTTTTTACGATCGTTTGGGCTCAGCCTTGTTTGACGCCATCGTTCAGCTTCCTGAATATTATCCCCCGCAGGCTGAGGCCGAAATTCTGGATACGGTGGAGTCGGAATTGATCGGCCGAGTGGGCAAGGATCTTGTAGTCTGCGACCTGGGCGCCGGGGATTGTCAAAAAGCAGAGCGTTGGCTGGCCATGCTTCATCCAAGTCACTATGTGGCGATGGATATCTCTGCGGATCATCTTCGGCAGTCCATGCTGCGCCTGCGGGAAAAGTTTCCGGCACTGCCCATGACCGGCATCAGTCTTGATTTTTCAATGGGTATTCCGAAAGATCTGCCATTGCCTGACCAGCCAAGACTATTTCTGTATCCAGGCTCCAGCATTGGTAATTTTTCACCCTCTGCCGCAACCCATCTTCTGTCGGATATACGGCATCAGCTTTCTGGCGGCTGGCTACTTTTGGGTGTGGACCTGGTCAAGCCCAAAGCGGTGCTCGAGCTTGCTTACGATGACCCGTTGAAGGTGACCGCCGCCTTCAACCTGAACATTCTTCGTCATGTGAATCAGCGTCTCAAGTCTAATTTCCAGGTCGAAGAATTTGAGCACCACGCATTCTTTAATCCGACGGAATCTCGTATTGAGATGCATCTTCGTGCAAAAGAAACTTGCACCGTGTCGTGGCCGGGTGGCTCAAGAGTTTTTCAGCAGGGCGAGTCCATTCATACGGAGAACTCTTACAAATACACCCCGGAAGACCTGAGGACACTCTTGGGCCATGCCGGGTTTTCAGACCTGCAGATCTGGACAGACCGCCGCGGATACTTTGCGGTGGTGCTTGCTCGATAAAGGATTCGCATAGAATTCACGGCATGCAAAAGCCTTCTTTATTGATTTTTCGTCGACTGCAGCTCTTGGGCTATGGAGGACTCATTCCCTTCGTCGGTCTTTCCGTGGCTGTTCAGCTTTTGGAACCCTTTGATTTGCAGGCCTTGGCAAGAGACGCACTGACGCTCTATGCGGTAACGATTCTCAGCTTTGTTGGTGCTGTCTCGTGGGGAATTGCACTTTCCGATGATCGCTTGGATGACGCGGCCCGTGCCCGGCTATTCACCTTTAGCGTGGTGCCGTCGTTGATGGCCTGGCTCTCCTGGTTCTTGCCTGGTGATTCCATACGTCTTGTTGCGTTAGCTTTGCTTGTCGCGCTTGTTTATTTGGTGGATCGTCGTCACGGGCTTCAGTTCGAATGGCCGGTTGAATGGCTCAATCTTCGGCGCAATCTCAGCCTCATCGTCGTCATCTGCCTTTTGCTGGCTGCCGCCAAGGGAATTTAGATGGATCTTGTTCAGATCATCACGCTTGCGCTCGTCCAGGGGTTCACGGAATTTCTTCCGGTGTCGAGCTCAGCGCATCTTATTCTGGCGCCGGTATTGCTTGGCTGGAGCGACCAAGGCCTTGCCTTTGATGTCGCTGTGCATGCTGGAACACTCGCCGCAGTGGTCATCTATTTCCGAGCCGAGCTCATGGCCATGGCGACCGCATGGTCCCGTTCGTTCACGGGCGGTTCAAGCCCAGACTCAAGGCTTGCCTGGGGCGTGGTCCTTGCCACGCTGCCGGTGTCGGTGGCTGGATTCCTTGGGAAGGATCTCGTGGAGGGCGTGTTTCGGTTTCCGGTGGTGATTGCAGCAAGCACAATCTTGTTTGGTCTGGTTCTATGGTGGTCGGACCGTTTTGGCAGGAAGAGTCGTGACGAATATTCACTCACCCTGCGCGACGCCGTGGTGATTGGACTGGCCCAGATGATCGCGCTCATTCCTGGAACGTCTCGTGCGGGAATCACGATCACCGCAGCCTTGTTGCTCGGTTTGAACCGGACGGCCGCTGCACGGTTTTCTTTCTTGTTGTCGATACCCACGATTGCCGCTGCCGGTGTTCTTGTCACCGCCGATCTGCTTCAGGGGATGAACCCTATCGATTGGACGACCTTATTCGTTGGGTTCGCAGTGTCCGCTGTGACCGCGTATCTGACGATGCACTTTTTCATTCGTTTGCTGGATCGAACGGGAATGCTTCCGTACGTCATCTACCGGCTGATTCTTGGAAGCGTTCTGCTTTGGGTGTTTTGGTGATCCGGTGGGCAAAACCTTAGCCATTAGGCCTTCGATGGTCGGCGATGAGCCGATCATGAAACTTCATTGAAGGGTCGCGTAATGCACGGTGCTTAGTGACACGCCCCTTCATGCGCTGCCTCCATATTTTGAATGATCCAGCGCGCAGCTCACTGCGCATGAGCCTGATGACCTCTGACTCGGAAAGCCCCGTCTTTTCCTGGATGGTTTCGAAGGATGTTCGATCCTCCCAGGCCATCTGTATCACGGCCGATTTTTCCTCAGTCGTGATTTGACCAAAAGAAGACCTGATCACGCCAGGCATGCTCAGGTCTTCTCTCGCGTCAAACGCTCGGCAAAGGAGATGCCAATGGCGGACAGTACAAAGGTGAAGTGGATCACGGCCACCAGCGTTAAGACCTGAATATTTTCAAGACTTAAATCACCACTCAGGTAAGTCTTCAGGGCATGCACACCAGAGATCGAGATGATCGCGAACGCCAGCTTTAACTTCAGGTTGTAGGTGTTGACATGGTCCAGCCAATCGGGTTTCTTCATGTCTTTCTTGTCGAAGTGTGCCGTGGTCACGAAGAGCGATACGCCGGCGAGCGCCACCACCCAGACGAGCTGCGCGACCATCGTCATGTCGACCAGTTCGAGCACCTTAATAATCAGTTGGATCTTTTCGAGGTCGCCGAACAGCAAGGTACTCATCAGTTTGTAGGTCTCTAGCAGGAACTTCCCAAGGATGCCCACGATGATTGCGACCAGGCCCACGTAGAAAAACAGCATGGTGAATCGCATGCCGTAGAGCAGCGATCCAACTCCTGAAAGTAGCTTTTCCATTCTTGATTCCCGGGCGGTATGCCAAAGGGGTTGAAAATTGAAACGAATCTTTGGTGGACGCGACAGGGTTCGAACCTGTGACCCCTGCCGTGTGAAGGCAGTGC
>CAYWPQ010000045.1:0-4263 GCA_964460315.1 uncultured Bordetella sp.
CCGTATCCGTATCAGTGTCGGTATCGGTATCGGTATCCGTGTCGGTATCAGTGTCCGTGTCCGTGTCGGTATCAGTGTCCGTGTCGGTATCGGTATCAGTGTCCGTGTCGGTATCGGTATCCGTGTCCGTATCCGTGTCGGTATCGGTATCGGTATCAGTGTCCGTGTCGTCTGGCGGACCTCCACTTCCACCGCCTCCACCTCCGCCGCCCAGAGCCGCCAGCCCGAGAGCTCCAAGCCCTAAAGTACCAAGTTCACTCAGTTCAAGGGGAGATGAATACGATGAGGAAGTTTGCTGAGCGACTGCTGGCGCAGAAGCGCCTCCGCCACCTGGTGCGCTAATTGACGATCCATCCGAACCTGATTCTGCTAACGCTACGCAGTCGTCTTGCTCCCCGCGCTCTCCGTCCTTCGACCCTTCGGAGGAATCATCCTCACACTCATCATCCTCCGCACCCTTTGATCTCGATTCACGCTGGCTGTCTGAGACGTCGGAGTTGGCCGCTAGAGCAATCAGGTCTTCGGCTTGTTGCGCCTCTGGCGCCTCTACTGAAAGGGCCTCTGGTTGGAGTACATTCGCTCCGAGATTCGACTCGACATCGGGGAGCCCTTGGGAGCTCGCTTGCACTTCGTTAAGTAAAGCGGACGCAAAGGCAGCGGTCGCGACAACGCCAGTCGAATGCTCGGCTGCTTTTGAAACAGCGCGCGCATTCTTCCTAGCGAGACCAGCTAACTTCGAGTTTTTTCGCTTTGACGCCAAAAGGGGAATCGACCTTTAGATTATGTCCATGACAAATATTTAAGTGCACCGCAAAAAAGCAGCTAACAGTTATCTTGATTCTATCGGTTTCTGCAGTCTCCCTGATGCATGATTTCGACTTTATGTCCCGATTTTTACAGGGCGACTTAAAGCAAAAAATATGCCAAAAAACTAAAATCCATGGAAAATAAGGGGGAATGGCGAGCTAGGGCACCTTACTGGACTCGAAAACATCCTCACGCCCCGTCAAGGGAATAACAATATCAAATGCCCACAACCAGTCGTCTGATCAAAATCAAAGCAAGCGACCTAGAGCCTGCCGGGGGGGCTCAGGCACCCGACTTTGCTCGGACCCTGAATACGGATCAATCGCATGTTTGCTTCGTGATGCCATGGAATGACGCCGAAGCTGCCGAAAGGGCTGCAGATCAACTTCTCAAAAAAGCTGGCGCGTCTTTTGACCTCGTACTAGCCGAGGACAATCTTCGACTCGGCCCCGCACGCATCATCAACGGAGTCTTCAGGCACACGAGAGGAAATCTATTTGGTTATTCGGCCCAAGATGCTTTTCCAGGCAGGAATTGGCTCTCGGCTGCAATCTCGCGTCTAAACCTCAAAAAAGCTGGCTTGCTCGGCTTCAACGACGGCAAATGGATGGGTGAACTCGCCTCGTTTGGCATTGCTGACAGGGCTTGGGTCAATATGATCTACAACGGCGAAAGCCTCTTTTTCCCTGGCTATCATCATCACTACGGAGACGTTGAACTCACTTTAATCGCCCGTCAACAAGGAATGTATGCCTATGATCCTCACGCGATCATGCTCGAAGTTGATTACGAAAAAAATGCAAAGCGAGTCAACGCATCGGACAAAATTCTTTTCAAAGAGCGCAAAGCCCACGGGTTTGACGGAATGGTCCAACGACCCGAACTATTAGGGCGCTTTGGCTAGGTTGTAAGCTCATTCCAACCCGTATTACTCCACACTCACATTAACGTTGTATCCATTGGTCTTTAATAGCGCCATCTGCTTTGCGCGCCCGAGGTCGTGGCGGACCATCTCGGCGCACATTTCCTGAACGGTGATCTCTGGTACCCAGCCAAGCTTGTCTTTGGCCTTGCTTGGGTCCCCAAGCAGGGTTTCCACTTCCGTGGGCCGGAAATAGCGTGGGTCCAAACGAACAATCACCTGCCCCACATTCAATGCTGGCGCATTGGCACCCTGAATTCGGTCAACCACGGCCACCTCTTGAACACCCTCACCCTCAAAGCGCAGATGCACACCAAGCTCGGCCGCCGACATCTGAATGAATGCACGCACACTCATCTGCTGCCCCGTGGCAATGACAAAGTCTTCGGGCTTGTCTTGCTGAAGCATCAGCCACTGCATGCGGACATAGTCCTTGGCGTGGCCCCAGTCACGAAGGGCGTCCATATTGCCCATGTAAAGGCACTGCTCCAGCCCCACCGCAATATTGGCCAACCCCCGGGTGATCTTGCGGGTGACAAAGGTCTCGCCACGACGCGGGCTTTCGTGATTAAACAGAATGCCGTTGCAGGCGTAAATGCCATAGGCCTCGCGGTAGTTCACGCAAATCCAATAAGCATATAGCTTCGCCACGGCATAGGGGCTGCGCGGATAAAAGGGGGTAGTCTCTTTCTGGGGAGTTTCTTGCACCAGGCCATAAAGCTCACTGGTTGAAGCCTGATAGAACTTGGTTTTCTTTTCCAGACCAAGAATGCGAATGGCTTCAAGCAGACGAAGCGTGCCCATGGCGTCGACATCCGCCGTGTATTCAGGGCTTTCGAAGCTCACCGCCACATGGCTTTGGGCACCCAGGTTGTAAATTTCGTCCGGCTGGGTTTCTTGAACAATTCGCACCAAATTACTGGTGTCGGTCAGGTCACCGTAATGCAGCTTGAAACGGGCGTGCTCGATGTGAGGGTCTTGATAGATATGATCCACCCGCTCGGTGTTAAAAAGCGAGCTGCGGCGCTTGATGCCGTGTACGACATAACCCTTTTCAAGCAGAAACTCGGCCAGGTAAGAGCCATCCTGACCGGTAATACCGGTGATGAGTGCTGTCTTCGGGGTGCCCATGGGGCTGCTATTTTGCATATTCATTAATCCGTCCGCTATGCGTTCGTTATCCGTCTGTCGGTGCCTTCACTTCGCCCCGTGGCGGGCAAGAAAATCGTCATACGCACGTGTAAGCCCCTGCTGAAGGCCAACCTTGGCGGACCAGCCCAACGCGTTCAGGCGGCGGCTGTCCATCAGTTTTTGCATGGTGCCATCGGGCTTAGAGGTGTCAAACTCAATCGCACCCCGGTAACCCACAACCTGCCCCACCAGGGCAGCAAGTTCGGCTATGGTCATGTCCACCCCGCTTCCCGCATTAATGTGGCTGAGCATGGGCTGAGTGTGTTCTTGATAAACCGAGGGTTCCAGACTCATCACATGCAGGCATGCGGCCGCCATGTCGTCTACATAAAGAAATTCACGGCGCGGCCGGCCAGAACCCCAGATCACCACAAATGGCGCACTGGCCAGCTTAGCTTCATGAAAGCGGCGAATCAACGCCGGAATGACATGGGAATTTTCGGGGTGATAGTTGTCGCCCGGCCCATAGAGGTTGGTGGGCATGACACTGCGGTAATCAATGCCATGGCTTTCGCCGTACTGCCGATTGTAGCTTTCACAAAGCTTGATGCCGGCAATCTTTGCAATAGCATAGGGTTCGTTGGTGGGCTCAAGCACACCGGTGAGCAGTGCGTCTTCCCGCATGGGCTGGGCCACCGCCCCGGGGTAGATGCAGCTTGAACCCAGAAACAAAAGCTTTTTCACCCCAGCTTGAAAGGCCGCGTGAATGACATTGGTCTGAATCATCAGGTTTTCGTATATGAATTCCGCGGGAAAGGTATTGTTGGCATGAATGCCCCCTACCTTGGCGGCGGCCAGATACACCTGGTCGGGCTTTTCTTGAGCGAAAAAGCCGTGCACGGCCGCTTGATTGGTCAGGTCAAGCTGGGCATGGGTGCGGCCAATCACCTGGGCATTGGGCTGATGCCGAAGCACTGCCCGTTGAATGGCGGCACCCACCATGCCAAGGTGGCCTGCGATGTAAATTTTCATGACGCCCATTTAACAATAGAAGCTGGGGTTCCTTGCACCACGGTTTGACGAAGAAACACGGAGATCTCGTTTGAGGGATGTCGACCAGGAATCAGAAAACAAGGTCTTAAGATTGACTCATTCTCGGCCACGGCGCACCTTTTCCACCTGCATCATGGGCAAATAACACTAAAAACCTGTCTTTCCAGGTTAGTAAGTGCATGCATTTCTTGCCATGGCTTGGTGTGGATGACATACCAAGCGGCGGCACTTTGCGGGGCGGTGTTCATAAGCAGATGATTTTAGAGGCTTAGCGGCACAGGGAACCTTTGCGTTTACACTGTGTCTTTAAGTAGTAACGTTCTCGAAATTGGGGCCGACCCGGTTTCGAC
>CAYWPQ010000046.1:0-2930 GCA_964460315.1 uncultured Bordetella sp.
ATGACTTCGGGGCCCTGATTCTGATTCTTCTGTCGATGGCCGCCGTTTTGCTTCCGAAGAAAGACGCATCAAGCAAATAGCCGGCCGGCGAGCGCGTCGAGCACGCCAGGTCAATAGGTTTTGTAGGGAAGGAATTTTCCTGACAACACGACGTTGACACGGTCGCCTTTGGGGTCAGGCTGGCGGACGATATCCATCGAAAAATCAATCGCGCTCATGATGCCATCGCCAAATTCTTCGTGAATGAGCTCTTTGATCGTGGTGCCATAGACATTCACAATCTCGTACCAGCGATAAATGAGGGGGTCGGTTGGAACGGCCGTGGGAAGGGAACCTTTGTACGGCACCACCTGCAAAAGCATAACCGCCTCTTTGGGAAGACCAAAAATTTTTCCTACCGTTTCGGCCTGAACCTTGGTGAGTGTCATCTGGCCAAGGCAGGCAGCCGTTGTCCACTCTTTTGAGAGCTTCAGTCGCTTGGCAACATCAGCCCACTTAATACCTTTTTGAACTTTGGTGGAATAAATCAAATCGGTGACGTCTTCTCGGGTCATCGGCTTTGCGGGTGTTCGTGCAGCGGGCATAACAACTCTCCTTTAGTAAAAACAATTCAAACCATGAATGGGGATCACACCAAGATCAGGCCGCCTTCGGCAGGAGTCCGGGTTGGACAAGGCGTGGGGTAGTGGGCTTGGCTTCATCTCCCAAGGAAATGGCCTTGGCACGCTTGACCAGAAAGTCGATCAGGTGATTGCGAATGCTGTAAAACTGTGGGTCGTGGTGCATCGTCGAACGTGTTCGGTCACGCGGAAGTGTGTTTTCAACAATTTCTGCGATCACCGCCCGAGGTCCATTACTCATCAGGAAGATTTTGTCCGCCAGAAGAATGGCTTCATCGACATCATGGGTAATCATGAAGACAGTCTGTTGGGTCTGCCGAACAATCGTCATGAGCTCGTCTTGAATATTTCCTCGTGTCAGAGCGTCCAAGGCACCAAAGGGTTCGTCAAGGAGCAACATCTTGGGCTGGATCGAGAACGCACGGGCTATGCCCACGCGCTGCTTCATCCCCCCCGAAAGCTGCGAAGGCTTTTTGTCTTCAGAGCCCTTGAGATGCACCATGTCAATAAACTTCTGAACATGGTCGTCAATCTGGCTCTTCGACCAATCCGGCCACTTTGAGCGGACCGCGAAGGCGATATTGCCGCGAACAGTAAGCCAGGGCATCAGCGCATGAGACTGAAACACTACGCCCCGATCCAGGCTGGGGCCGGCGATTTCTCGCCCGTCGATGAAAGCGTGCCCAGCACTTGGCTGTTCAAGGCCGGCGAGGACATTCAGGATGGTGGTCTTGCCGCAGCCCGAATGCCCAATAATGCAGACGAATTCACCTCGCTCAATATCAAAGTTCACCTGGTCAAAGACCACGAGATCATCTCCCCCACCCACACCGGGGAATGATTTTTTAAGACCCTGCACCTGAAGAAAGTGGCTCATCCCTTTTCCTTGTCGATTCAACCTGGCCCACGCCGAAAAACCCTGGCGCATGGACCATTCCCGAATTAATCTTTGTAAGTCACCGCTTTTTGAAGCCTTGCAAAGCCTAGATCGAGCAACATCCCGATGATTCCGATGGCTAGAATCGCCGACAAAATATTGGTAATCGAAAGGTTGTTCCACTCGTTCCAGACGAAGTAACCAATGCCTGTCCCGCCCACGAGCATCTCGGCAGCCACAATCACAAGCCAGGCAATGCCGATGGAAATTCGCATGCCGGTCATGATGGTGGGTGCCGCAGCCGGCAGGATCACCAACAGAGCCTTACGAATTGGGCTCACCTCCAATGTCTTGGAAACGTCCATCCACTCCTTGCGCACGGACGCGACGCCAAAGGCGGTGTTGATCAACATGGGCCATATTGAACAGACGAAGATCACGAAGATGGCGGACACCCCGGAATCCTTCAGTGTGAAGAGCGCAAGAGGCATCCAAGCCAAAGGCGATATGGGTTTCAATACCTGAATGAACGGGTCCAGTGCCTGGAAGGTCACTCGGGACATTCCAATGAGAAAGCCAAGCGGAATGGCCACCAGAGCTGCGAGGCCAAAGCCAAGGGCGACCCGAGCGACCGACCATCCCAGCTGGATACCGATGCCTTTGTCGTTAGGACCGCGGTCATAGAATGGGTCCGCCAGGTGCGCGCCGAAAGTACTGATGAAGTCCACCGGCGTAGGAAAGGCGGACTTCTGACCGGTCGCAGCCTGCGCACCAACGAGCTTGGCGTACTCATCATCAACGATTTGGGTGCCTGCACTTGGCATGGTGCCGATCTGCCAGACGCCAAAAAAGAGCACAAGTAGAAGCGTCGACAGCAAAAGGGCACGGCTACGTTCAGATTTCATCATGGGTGATCGCCTTCACAGTTCATTAAGCATCGCCGCCGATCAGCTTCGTTTGATTTTGAAACTATTCAGATACGCCTCAGGCTTGGAAGGATCAAAGACCTTGCCCATGACCGAGAACGACTTACTGGTCGTCTTCGGTGGGGTGAGCCCCGCCTGCGACATGAGCTTCGCCGCATCCGTGGCAAGGAAGACTTCACGAGCCACCTTTTGATAATCGATCTCGCCCTTGATCTGCCCCCAACGCTTCATCTGGGTAAGAATCCAAACGGCGAAGGAGTGCCAAGGGAAGGGATCAAACCCGATGCGGTCGGGAACTTTGCGGACATTACCAAGACCGTCAGCAAAGGTTCCTGTAAGCACCTGCTCGACCACGGTCACCGGCTGGTTCAGGTAGTTCGCCGGCGCGATCGCCGCAGCAATCTCTTTACGGTTTTCCGCCTTCTGGGCGTAGGCGGTGGCCTCAATAATGGAACGGAGTAGTGCCGCATAGGTGTTGGGCATGGTGGTCACAAATTCCTTGCTGGC
>CAYWPQ010000046.1:3030-4086 GCA_964460315.1 uncultured Bordetella sp.
TTCCACTGTTTGGGATTGCGCTTGTCTTTGTGCTTCATGGCCAAGGTAATGGCCTGACCGTTAATGTTCTCCACGGCCGGCATGGTGTAGGGAAGTGGGCTTGCACCGGCACCGACACTGATGGCCAGAGGCATGGGCGAGAGCATGTGCGCCGCGTCGTATTCCTTATTCAGGGTTTTGTCTCGGATCACCGCCCAGCCAGCCGTCTTGACCACATCGACTTCAAGCCCCTGCTTTTTATAAAAGCCCATGGGATGCGCCATGATGATTGGCGTGGCACAGGTAATAGGAATAAAGCCCACGCTCAGTTTTTTCTTCTCAAGAGGGCCCGAGCCTTGAGCGAATGCATCTTTGATCGAGGCCATCGGGAAGATGGAACCCACGGCGGCCATGGCGGTAGGAGCACCCACCGCCTGCAGAAACTTTCGCCGCATGCTGTCATCCGGGAAAAGTGCCCGCATGACTGCCTGCTCCACCACATTGGAGGTCAGATCGTCTTGGCGCTGCAGGGACAGGCGATGCGCCTGCGCTGCCTGGTGTTCGGCTTCTGAACTGTGCTCGCCGCAGCTGCAACGCAGACGGGTTGCGGAATCAAATGGGTTTGAAAAGATCGACATGATGGCTGGCCTCCTGTTGGGATGTGTACCCAATCTCAAGCAGATTCCATGCCAGATTCTTCATCCCAAAAAACTCGGGAGCCCAAGGGGAAAGCTTTGCGTCATGACCGTGAATACCCGAGGACATGCACCCCGTTCATGGCACCGAGTTCGTGCACAAGCGCACCAAAAAATACTTCGATGCACTGAGAACGAGCGGGTCACTTGCGCCCACCACTTTGTGTCCCTAATTTTTGCTACACTTTTTATATTTATCCTCTATATATAAATAAATGCCCCGTGTCCTGATTGTTGAAGACGACCTGCGTGCAGGCCCCGCTGTGAGGGAACTTGTGGAGTCTCTTGGTTTTGAGGCCGACCTGGCCACCACCCGCACGGATGCCCTGGCCATGCTGGAGGGCGACCCGGAGATCGGCATCGTCTTGCTGGATCTTGGCCT
>CAYWPQ010000047.1:0-1630 GCA_964460315.1 uncultured Bordetella sp.
TGATGCGGTGGGGCTGCAGCGGCACCACGCGGTCAAAGTTCAAGGTCTCGGGGTTCTTGTTGGTGACCCCAAGATAGCTTGCGATAGCATCGTAGTGTTTGCGAACCTGTTCAATGTCGTAGCTGTCGTGTCTAGCGCGTGAAGTTTCGTAAAGAAAGATCACGGGGTGAATGCCCAATGAGCCAATCTGTTGATTCCTGGTGTAATAGGCGTCGCTCCAGCGAAGCGGCACCGGGTTTTCAATGTTGATGTTGGTCACGCGACCAAGAATTCCAAAAAACAAGAGCGGCAAGAGAACCACCACCGACACGGCCCTTGCCCCAAAACTAATTCGGGTGGCTTTTCTTTGAAGGGTAAAGGCTTCAAGTTTGACAAAGAGCCAAGTGAAGACGGCCGTGCCCAGCAGAATACCCAGCGTGATTTGAACCACCGGGTAGCTCTGCCAGACCATATCCAGCGAAATGTCGGTGTTACCCAGGAATCGAAAGACGGTGGCATTCAGCCGGGTGCCAAGGTACTGGTAGTGGCCGAAATCAAAGGCAGCCACCAGCAGCATGGCCAGAAGCGCAATCACCAGATAAGCCCGCATCACCCACCGCAGCCACTTCATACGCAGGGCGTTCAGCCAGGGAAGCAGCAGCAAAAGCCCAGGAATGATCATCAGCAAAATGGCCACGCGCAGGTCAAACCGAAGGCCAATGCTAATGGTGTTCCAGATGTCCAACGCAGGCACGGTGGTTTTGCCCGGGACACCGCTAAAGCCGTAATAAAAAATAGCCCGGAGAACAGCAAAGAAGATGAAAAAAAGCAAAAGCCCACCGGCAATGTATTGAATGCGGCGAGAGGCAAGCCAAGAAAAAAGAGTGCGCATGGGAAAAGCCTTAATGAAAAGCTGATGGCGTTTGGATGCTAAAGCGGTCAAACCATTCGTCAAGTTTACTGCCTGCCGGCCAGTTGGCGCGCAGACGCTGCAGGTCGTTGGCGTGGGCGTGCGTAAAGCTGTCTGGCCTGGAGTGATCTTTTAAAGGGTGATGTTTCAATGCATCCAGATCAATCAGCACGAAGCTTTGCTGTTCCTCAGACCAGATCAGGTTGCTGGCCTTCATGTCGCCATGGGAAATTCGCTGCTCGTTCAGCTGACCCAGAAGCTTAGCTAGGCTTTCCGCATGGATGTCTTCAAAACCGCCGGGGAAGTCTCTTGGGTAGAGCTGATCCAGCGAGACCCCATCAACCTTGGCCATCGCAAGCCAGGCTCTTCCCCGAAGGGGGCCAAAGCGGGATTCCATCATGGCCACCGGTTCAGCGGTGGGAATGGCAAGAAATTTCAGTCGGTGCCCGGCCACCCAGGAATGCCAGGCACGGCTGGGGCGCCAGAAGCGGGTAAGCCAATGGCCCAAGCCCTTGATGTTGTAGCGCTTGATGACCAAGGCTTTGAGTGAGGTCCCCATGCCCGCTGGGTTTTGCTGCTCGTTGTGTTGTTGGTTTCGCTGTTGATTCTGCTCCCTAATTGAATGGCCAATTTTTGTTTCGATATTGATCTCACTCACGGTGCAGGTGTTGCCGTCTTTTAAAAGCCTGCCGTTCATCAGTGAATCGGGCTTTTGAAAAAACTGTTGCAGCTGGTTGTGGT
>CAYWPQ010000047.1:1730-3642 GCA_964460315.1 uncultured Bordetella sp.
TAAAGCTTGTCTGAACCTGAAACAGGGTGCAGTCACGCAGGGTTTTCGAAAGATAGTCTGCGCATCGCTTTTCCCGAACGCGATGAATGGCCTGGTCAAGTTCAACGCGGCTCACCGAAAACCCCGTTACGGACTCATAAAGATTAACCAGGCTTGGGAAAAAACTATCCACTTCGGGCGTGAACTGCCCCAAAAACAGGGCCAGATTTTCAAGCGTTGCTTTTGTGGTTTCTGGTGCGTCAGGCCTCTTTGGATTACTTGGTAATTCAGACCCAACGCTTCGGACGGCATCACCATCCAAGAGATAAGCCATCGGGTCTTGCATGTGCGCCTGCCAACTTTGAATTAAAAGGTTACCAGGATGAAGATCATCATGAACCAAGCCCGCCTGATGCAGCCTGGCAATGGTGCGGATGCAAAGACTGAGCAACCGGATTAGTTCTTCAGGTGTGCTCTTCAGTGAGGCCCCACCCACAATATAGACATCGGGCGTAAGGAGCGACGCAAGCGGCTGAGCCCCAGTAATGGGTTCGGTAAAAAGCGTGGATTCTTCCGTGCGAAGAATGCGGGCTGTGGGAACACCGGCCGCCTGCAAAAGCCGAAGCCCAGACACCTCTTTCTGAAGGGATTGAGCACCCTTGTTACCAAGAAAGATCTTGGCCACGGACACAAGCCCGGATTCATCCTTCACCAGAGCAGTCATGCGCTTGCCGGGAAGGTTGCGGTACACGGTTTGAATCTGAAGCGCGGGTTTATCTGCGAATCGGCGCACCCAGCGGTCTTCCAAGTAGGCCACCTGCTTTTGAATAAACCGGAAAAGCGGCTGTTCGTTTTGAAGAATCTCGCGCAGCGGTTTTTGAAAATAATCAGCAAGAAACCGAAGGCGGTCCCGCTGGGTTAGGCCAATCGCGTTGGCGGAATAGGCCAGGGCGGCAAGGTCTTTGTTGCGCCAACGAATGGGAACCTTGGTGCGAAGCTGGGCACGATGAAGATCAATCAGCGAAATCTTGATTGTGGGCAGGGCATCCTGGTGCAGCAGAAAATGCACCAGATAGCAGTCACGGTGGTTCATGCCGGCTGCGTGCATGCGGCGGATCATCTCCGCCACTTCACGAATGATGGCGCGCTTGTGGCTTGGTTCAGGCGGCTGCTCTAACCAGTTGCGGCAGTAATCTTCAAGGCTGATGGTCTGCTGAAGTTCACGCGTGATCAGAAAAGATTCCTGGCGCGCCGGGTTCGTGCCCCGGCTGGCATAGGCCACTGCCTGCATGGTGGGAACGCCAGCGGCGGTCAGTGTGGCAATGGCGTTGAGTTCAGGCTTGGCCCCAATAATGGGTAAGCGAAGGCTGAGCAGGTTTTTAATAATCTCGCCCCAGCCCACACCCAGATGAAGCTTGATGAAAAACGACTCACCGCCCAGATGAAAGCGCAGGGTGCGCCGTGTCTTCATGTCGCGAAAGAGCTCGCCCTGAAGGGACATTGCTTCCGCAAAAACATCCTTCCCCGACCAAAGGGTTTGAAAAGGCTCGTCAAGCCACTGATCGGCATGCATTTCTAGCCGCTGGCGAGGCAAGGGCTTTTCAAGAATCTCGGCAACCCGAATGGGCATGTCATAGAGATCAGCCTCATCCGCGTATCGGTGTGCCTTGCTGGACCATGTCTGTCGTTGCTCGGCTGAACGAACGGCTTCGGTCACCGCTTGATTCAGAGCATGCTGATCAAAAGGCAGGGGAACCACCAGACCACACTGTGCCTTGGTCACATAGTGGGCATAGCCACAGTTGGCCGTGGTGATCACAGGAAGGCCTGCCACCAGGGCTTCCAGAATAACCGTGCCAGTGTTTTCTTGAATGGCCGGATGCAAAAGAAGATCTGCTCCTAGCAGGAATTCTGGAACATCATTGCGCGCGGG
>CAYWPQ010000048.1:0-3538 GCA_964460315.1 uncultured Bordetella sp.
TGATCTTCGTCTCGCAAGCACCACCGCGGTGTTGATGCCCGTGACCACCATAACGGGCCATAAGAGCGTGCACATCAACACCCAGAAAATCCAGCTGCCGGCCGAGTGGCTGGTTTTGAGGTCCTCGGCTTTGCATGGACCCTCGCTAAAGAGATGACGGTTTGAAAACGAAGCAAGACCAAAGAGGGCGCCGAGCGCGAGAAACGTCACGATGGTTAGGTTCATAGCGGCCCTTTCCTGGGGGACAATGCGTTCCTGTCGGGCGAGAGGCCTCGTTTTGACCGCCTCGCACCGAATGTTGGAACTAGTTTACACAGGACAGTGTCAACTTAATAGAAATTCTCGGTTTCTGATTGCCCTCATTCGCTGGGCTGCAACAAGAAAAGAGGTTGAAATGCGTTCAATCACAGCATTTTTCTCAGTGGTCATCCTGGCTCTGGCCCTTGCCGGCTGTGGGGAGAAAGACGAAGAGAAGGCGGCCCAGAATCGGCCGGCGATCCCGGGCTATTGAGTGTCCCTTGTTGGGCCTTAAGAAATTGATTGGTGTGAGATGGCGATGAAATTCCGTTGGACGATCGCTCCGCTCATTTGGGTGGTGGTGGCATTTTCTTCGGTGGGTGCCCAAGCAACCACGCAATCGAAGAATCTCGTCAATCCTTCACCGGCCCAGGCTGGCTTCGCGGTACGGGTGCTGGTTGAAAACCTTCAGCACCCGTGGGGCATTGCCTGGCTGCCTTCGGGCGAGATGTTGGTCACCGAGCGAGAGGGCTTTCTTCGGCGCGTCTCCCCGGATTTTCGTCAGGTTTCAAAACCCCTCGGTGGGCTGCCCAACCTGATTGCTGTGAGCGGGCAGGGTGGTCTCTTGGACGTTGCTGTGCATCCGGAGTTTTCCAAGAATGGATGGATCTACATCTCTTACGTTGAGCGACAGGACGAGCGCAGTTCATTACTTGGCACTGCACTCATCAGGGCGCGATTAAAAGACGATCGTCTGGTTGATGTCGAGCGACTCTTCAGCATGCAACCCAAATCCCGCGGGGGTCGGCATTTCGGCGGTAGGATCCTTCTGGATGGCAAAGGCTTTGTTTATTTGGCCCTTGGAGACCGGGGTGATGAAGATCGGGCTCAAGCGTTCCGCGATCATGCCGGCGCTGTCATTCGATTACACGACGACGGCCGCATTCCGCAAGACAACCCTTTTGTTCGCCAAAAAGACATTCCGCCTGAAATCTTTTCTCGAGGCCATCGGAATATTCAAGGAATGGCCTTTCACCCCGTGACGGGCGAGATCTTTGCCCATGAGCATGGCCCCCAGGGTGGTGACGAGTTCAATCATGTTCGTGCCGGACAAAACTATGGCTGGCCCCTAGCCACCTATGGTGTGAACTATGTCACCGGCACACGGATTGGTGAGGGGATTAGCAAATCAGGCACTGAGGCGCCACGGCATGTCTGGGTGCCGTCGATTGCCCCTTCCGGCTTGGCTTTTTACACCGGTGCCGCGTTCCCCAAATGGCAGGGTAGTGCATTTCTTGGCGGGCTGAAATCTCAAAGCCTTGTGCGTCTTGAACTGAAAGCTGAGCGTGTGATTTCAGAGGAGCGGCTGCTGGTGAACACGGTGGGGCGAATCAGGGATGTCCGCGTGGGCCCAGATGGTTTCATTTATCTTCTGACGGATGCGCCAGACGGAAAGCTCCTGCGCCTTGAGCCGCAGGTCAGCCCGGCACGGCGCTAGAGTTCGATTCGTTTGCAGCGCCACTGAGACGACTGACGCTGCAAGATCCCGTTTGCGGTGTTGAATTCAATTCGTTCGCCGGATTCTTTGTGGGTGTAGATACGAGATGTCTTGCGTTCTTCGGTAAACCGGTAGGTAATGGACTGAAACCGAAGACTTGTAGGTGTCATCACGAACTCATCGGCGCGGGTGTTTTCAGAAACACCTTCACAGCCGAAAGATTGTTCTCGAACGGCACAGGCGCCGAGAAAGGTGGTTAGACTTGCAGACATCAAGAGGAGTAAGAACCGTGGTTGTCGCTGTAGGTTTCGTTGTTTCATTTCTTTTCGTGAGTCAGGCCATGGCCGTTGAAGAACCTTCTTATCAAGTCCTTCAGACAGAGTCTCCTTTTGAGCTTCGGCGATACGCGGGCTTTATTGTCGCGGAAACCGAACTCACCGGAGACTTTGATTCTGCCAGTCGTACGGGATTTCGCCGGATCGCTGGGTACATCTTCGGCGATAACCAAGCGCCAAGCGGCGGTAACCGTAAGATTGCCATGACTGCGCCGGTGACCGTTGAACCGAAAGAAGGTGGCTGGCGGCTACATTTTGTGATGCCCAGCCAAGAGTCACTCTCAACCTTGCCAAAGCCTGGCAACGCTGAGGTTGCGATTCGCCAGGTTCCCGCCCACGACGTAGCCGCTATCCGTTTTAGTGGCTGGACTACAGAATCATCGATTCAATCGAACACCGCCGAGCTGCAGGCTTGGATGACCCAAAAAGGCTTGAAACCTGCAGGCGCCCCGAAGGTAGCAAGGTACAACGACCCCTTCACCCTGCCATGGCGGCGTCGTAACGAGATTCTCATTCCGGTGGCCATTCCGAGCGCACCGTCCAAGTAACCATGGTTATCAATCGTTTTTTTCGATTAATAAGATCTAAACGATTCGTTGGATAGATGAAAAGGGCTCACCTAAGATGGCTCCATCAACCTGAATCTTGGAGTCATCATGGCCTTAATTCGACGAAACATGTTTTTTATCAAGAAAACTGCCTCTTATTACGTGCTCCATATCACGGTGGCCGCCATGGTCGCTTATGCTGTGACCGGGGACTGGGTTGCCGCCATCACCTTGAGTCTTCTTGAACCCACCATTCAGGCTGGCGTGTTTTTCTTTCACGAAAAGGTCTGGCAGCGCCAGGAGCGACCTGAGGTGCGAGGCTTGCCTGCGAAACCTCAGGTGATTTAACGAAACGGATTGAACCAAGGAGAAACAAATGCGCACAAAATCGACCGCCATGAAAATTGATATTGGCATCAGTGACAAAGATCGAAAAGCCATTGCAAAAGGGCTGTCCGCTCTCCTGGCAGACAGCTATTCGCTTTACCTGATGACGCACAACTTTCACTGGAATGTGACGGGGCCACAGTTCAATACCCTGCACACCATGTTCATGGCGCAGTACACCGAGCAGTGGGCGGCGCTCGATCTGATCGCGGAGCGCATTCGTGCTTTGGGGGAACGCGCTCCGGGAACCTATTCTGAATTTGCCAAGCTCGGATCGATTGGGGAAGTGGTTGGAACGCCGAAGGCCACCGAGATGATCAGGCTTTTGGTCAAAGCCCAAGAGGCGACCGCTCGAACGGCAAGAAATCTCTTTGCGGTTGTCGATAAAGCCAACGACCAACCCACGGCAGACCTCTTAACCCAAAGGCTCGATGTCCATGAAAAAACCGCATGGATGCTGCGCAGCCTTTTGGAGGATTAGTCTTTCTGAAAACAAAAGCCCCTTGAAGGGGCTTTTGTTTGTTTGGTGGCGA
>CAYWPQ010000049.1:0-3469 GCA_964460315.1 uncultured Bordetella sp.
TGTCGCCCATTCTGGCGCCGTTACGCATGGCCGGTGAGAGATAGCCGCCACGCGACATGCTCTCGGTGCCACCGCCAATGCCGTATTCACAGTCACCCAGCATGATGGACTGTGCGGTCGAAACAATCGCCTGCAAGCCTGAACCGCAGAGACGATTCAAAGTGACGGCCACGGATTCCATCGACAGACCAGCGTTGATTGCGGCCACCCGGGAAACATAGGGCGAACGGGATTCAGTGGGAATGCAGTTGCCCACAGAGACGTAGTTGATCGCTGCAGGGTCCACGCCCGCCCTCGCCACGGCCTCCTTCATGACCATGCCGCCAAGATCCGCGGGTTCAAGGCTTGAGAGTGTTCCGTTAAAGGCACCAACTGCAGAGCGCACTGCGCTTAATACGACCACTTCTTTCATGGCTTGTCTCCTTTGAAATAAATTGCATGCAGGTCATGGGCATCGGAATCAATGATGTCCACCGTGGCCCACTCTCCGATGGCCGCAGGCACCGGATGGCGGGAATTGGGATCGGGCGAAATCCGCACAATCCCGTCAATTTCAGGGGCATCGGCCGTGGTGCGGCCAATCAGCTGCCCCTCGTCGGGGTCGATGTCATCAATCAGAACGCGAACGCGTCGCCCAACCCATCGCCTTAGCCGCTCTTCCGAGATGCGCTCCTGGAGCGTCATGAAGGCCTCTTGTCGGGCAAGCTTGATCTCTTCCGACACAGGATTGTCGAGCGCGTTGGCGCTCGCCCCATCCACTGGGGAATAGGTGAAGCAGCCCACCCGATCAAGCTTGGCTTCCTCCAGAAATTCAAGAAGATGTTGGAACTCGGCCTCGGTTTCACCGGGAAAGCCCACGATGAACGTGCTTCGAATCGTAAGATCAGGCACCACCCTCCTCCAGGCTTGAATCCGCTCAAGATTCTTTTCGCCATTGGCTGGGCGCTTCATCCGCTTCAAGACATCGGGGTGGGAATGCTGAAACGGAACGTCCAGATAAGGAAGCACTTTGCCCTCCGCCATCAGGCCCAGCACCTCATCGACATGAGGATAGGGGTAGACGTAGTGAAGCCTCACCCAGACACCCAGCTTGCCCAATTCTTCGCAGAGCTCCGTCATGCGGGTTCGGACAGGCTTGCCGTTCACAAAATCCGTTCGGTATTTCAGATCCACCCCATAGGCACTGGTGTCTTGGGAAATCACGAGCAGCTCACGCACTCCGGCCTTGACCAGACTTTCGGCCTCGCGCATGACCTCGCCGATGGGGCGCGAGACCAGGTCGCCGCGCATGCTTGGAATGATGCAAAAGCTGCATCGGTGATTGCAGCCCTCTGAAATTTTCAGATAGGCATAGTGCCTTGGTGTGAGTCGAATGCCCTGGTCGGGAACAAGATCCATAAACGGGTCATGCGGCTTGGGCAGGTGCAGGTGAATGGCCTGCATGACCTCCTGAGTGGCATGCGGGCCGGTCACGGCCAAGACCTTGGGATGCACCTCTTTCACCAGGTTGGCGCCAGATTCCGAATTCTTAGCACCTAGACAACCCGTCACAATCACCTTGCCGTTTTCATGCAGCGCTTCGCCAATGGCATCAAGACTTTCCTGCACGGCATCGTCAATGAAGCCACAGGTGTTCACCACAACCAGATCGGCCTCTTGATATTCGGGCGCAATGTCATAGCCCTCGGCACGCAGCTGCGTCAGAATTCTTTCGGAATCCACCAATGCCTTGGGGCATCCCAAGGACACAAACCCCACTCGACCTGCCGCCATAGACGTTACTCGGAATCTTTCTTGGCGGTATCGCCAGCACCCGTGGCGGGAAACTGAAAGCCCTGAAACATGGACTGTGCATTCTTCTGCATCTGTTCCTGCATCTGGGTCATCATGGCCTTGCTCTGTTCAAGGTAACCGCCCATCAGGTTTTGCATCATCGGGTTTTGGCCCTGCATCAGCTGAGTCCAGGCATCCGAGGCTGGAAAAGCAGCCTTGCCTTCCACCAGCTTCTTGGACTGCTCTTGGAAGGCATTCTGCATTTCGGTGAAGGCATGGATGTTTTTTTCCAGGTAGTCACCCATCATCCCCTGCATGGCATTGCCATAAAAGCGAATCATCTGAGAGAGCATGGGGGCCGAGAACATGGGCGCCCCGCCCGACTCTTCGTCCAAAATGATCTGCAGCAGAATGGTCCGCGTCAGGTCTTCGGAGGTCTTCGCATCCACCACGGTAAAGTTTTCACCGGCCAAGACCAGCTGCTTCACATCCGAGAGCGTGATGTAGGTGCTGGTCTGGGTGTCGTAAAGCCGGCGATTGGGATACTTTTTAATCAGTCGGGTTTGAGTCTCTGTCATAACAATCCGATTCGTTGAGTGAGGCCCCCAGGAATTCCGGGGGCCGCCAAATGAATGAGCGATGCACCCTAGGGGCATCAGCTCATGTGCAGACCGCCATTGAGTGAAAAGTCTGCGCCCGTTGCAAAACCACCATCTTCGGAGGCAATCCAACGAACGATGGATCCGATCTCATCGGGTGTTCCAAGCCGCTTCACAGGAATCGTTCCGACAATTTTTTCAAGCACTTCGGGTTTGATGGCACGAACCATTTCAGTGCCAATGTAACCGGGCGACACCGTGTTCACCGTCACGCCCTTGGCGGCAAGTTCCTGGGCCAAGGCCATGGTGAACCCGTGAATGCCAGCCTTCGCGGTGGAGTAGTTGGTCTGACCAAACTGGCCTTTCTGGCCATTCACAGAAGAAATGTTAACAATGCGGCCCCAGCCCTTGGCCACCATGCCCTCCACCACCTGCTTGGTGACGTTAAAAAGACTGTTCAGGTTGGTGTCGATGACTTCGTCCCAGGCCTGACGGGTCATTTTAAGGAACATGCCGTCGCGGGTAATGCCCGCGTTGTTCACCAAAATGTCGGGGTTGCCGTGTTCGGCTTTGACTTTCTCGAAGGCCTCGACAGTGGAATCCCAGCTGCCGACGTTGCCGACGGAAGCGTAGAAGGTGTAGCCATCTTTCTTCTGTTCATCAAGCCACTTCTGCGCGTCACGGGTTGGGCCGCAGCCAGCAATCACCTTGTGGCCACCATCATGCAGCTGCCGGCAGATCGAGGTTCCGATGCCGCCCATCCCGCCTGTTACATAAGCAATTCGTTGTGTCATGCTGTCTTCCTCCTAGTTGTCATTATCTGGGCCTGCCTACTGCTTGGTTTCTGTCTCCGCAACCCGCACTTTGACATAGCTTCCGGGTGCGGGCTCAATCGCCTTGTGGCGCCCTCCTCCAGGCGCTACGGGGGCAGGTATCAGATCCCCTTGAAAGCGCTTGAGCCACAGCGCCCAGTCATTCCACCAGCTGCCTGGCATTTCTGTGGCCCCAGCGAACCAAGCCTGTGCCGAGCCGCCGAGATCGCCTGACGTAGCCGACTCGTTCACCCAGTAGCTGCGTTTGTTCTTGGATGCCGGGTT
>CAYWPQ010000050.1:0-3367 GCA_964460315.1 uncultured Bordetella sp.
ACTCGCGACCTCAACCTTGGCAAGGTTGCGCTCTACCAACTGAGCTACTCCCGCATACTTTCACGCATACTTTCATGCTTACTTTCCTGCATGCTTAGCCTTCAAACTGCAAAACTAAGCCCTAAATTTTAGCCTGACTAGCCCCGCTTTTGCAACTCGGGCCAGGCCGCCTTTAAGTAGTAGATCATGGACACCACAGTCAAGGCCGCCGCGATCCAAATCAGGACCTGGCCCCAGGCGCGGGTGTCCACAAGCCCTTGGAAAAGGGGCCCGTGAAACAGCAGAAATGGAATCGCCACCATCTGGGCGATGGTCTTGGCCTTGCCCAGCCAATTCACCGCGACACTACCCCGGGCGCCCACCTGGGCCATCCATTCCCGAAGCGCCGAAATGGTGATCTCTCGGCCAATAATGATCAGCCCAATCACAGGTTCGAGTCGGCCCATTTCAATGAGTGCGACAAGGGCCGTGCAGACCATTAATTTGTCAGCCACGGGATCCAGAAAGGCACCAAAAGGCGACGTCTGGTTCCAGCGGCGAGCCAGCCAGCCGTCCACCCAATCCGTCACTGCGGCCACTACGAAAATGACAGTCGCCAGCAGGTTGACCTCGGGCTCGCTCAGCCCCAAGGGAAGGTAGAACACCGCGACAAGCAAGGGAATCGCCACAATGCGAGCCCATGTCAAAACGTTCGGTAGGTTCCAATCCATGGCTGGATTATGACTGAGCCCAAGCCTGCAGAAGCTCCGCTTAACCCCTAAGCCTGCGATGAATCTCTTGCGCCGTAGCCCGGGAAATGCCCTGCACCGAGGCCAGTTCATCCACGCCCGCATCTTTCAAACCGGCAAGACCCCCAAACCGGGCAAGAAGCCTCTGGCGACGTTTCGGCCCAATGCCTTCGATCTCGTCAAGAATCGACCCCACCTGAGCCTTGGCTCTTCGGGCTCGCATGCCAGTGATGGCGAAGCGATGAGCCTCATCACGGATGCGGGCAATCAGCATCAACGCGGGGTGATCGGGGCCAAGGGCAATTTCACGGCCGTCAGGAAACACCAGAGTCTCAAGCCCCACTTTGCGGCCCTCGCCTTTGGCAACACCCACCAGGAGATTCGTTGGAAGTCCAAGGCCTTCGAAGACCCCCATGGCCACCCCAAGCTGACCCTTGCCCCCGTCGATCAACACCAGATCGGGCAACGTTTCCATCGCCTCATAGCGCCGACTCAGAGCCTGTCGCATCGCGGCGTAGTCGTCACCGGGAGTGATGTCCGAAATATTGAAGCGTCGATACTCCGAGGGCTGCATGTCGTGATGTTGGTAGACCACGCAAGACGCCTGGGTCTGTGTTCCTCCGGTGTGGCTAATGTCAAAGCATTCGATGCGCAGGTCATGGACATCCTCTGACCCCTCGCTGTCCGAGGCAATACCCAATGTTTCAGCAAGAATCTGGGTCTTGGACTGTTGTGAACCCATCTCTTGGGCACGGCGGGCCAGAGCAAGCCGGGCATTGGATTCAAGCTGCTCCAGCCATTCGCGTCGATTTCCCTGCGGCTGTTGCAACACGCGAACATCGCGACCCATCCGCGCTGACAGCCATTCCGAAAGACTACTCGCCATGGCAGGACGATTCACCACAATGACGCCGGGCGCATCATGGATTGAGTAATGCTGCGACACAAAGGCCATCAACGCCTCATCCTGGATCTCGTGAAGATCTTGCTCGGTCAGATCGACCTGAACCGACGAGAAATGTGCACGGTCACCCAGGTGGCGCCCACCGCGAACCATCGCAAGGTTGACCGCAAGGGTCCTGCCGTCGGTGGCCACGGCGAGAAGATCGCAATCGAGCTCGGGATGGGTTTCCATGTTGTGCTGCTCTAACACCTTGGAGAGCGATGCCATCTGGTCTCGAAACACGGCCGCTTTTTCATATTGAAGGGCTTGCGCAGCGCTGTTCATCTTCGTCTCAAGCTCGCCCAGAATAGCCTGAGAATCACCCTTCAGAAAACGAACCGCACGATTCACATCCTCGGCGTAATCGGCCGGGCTGATTCGGTTCACACAGGGAGCACTGCAGCGATGAATCTGATGCAAAAGGCATGGGCGAGAGCGATTTGAAAACACGGAATCCGTGCAGCTTCGAAGCTGAAACACCTTTTGCAAAAGCGAGATGCTCTCCTTCACCGCCCAGCCATTCGGAAACGGCCCAAAGAAGCTGGATTGTTTGTCCAGAGCGCCACGGTAGTATGAAATTCGCGGAAAAGCATGGCCGCTTAACTTCAGAAACGGATAGGACTTATCGTCTCGAAACAGAATGTTGAATCGAGGCGCAAGCGATTTAATCAGATTGTTTTCAAGAATCAGGGCCTCGGCCTCGGACCGCACCACCGTGATCTCGATGCCTCGAACAAGGCTCACCATTTTGCTGATTCGGGGCGACAGCCCTGCGCCACGAAAATACGATGACACCCTTTTTTTTAGGTCTTTCGCCTTGCCAACATAAAGCACCTTGTCGGATTCGCCAAGCATACGGTAGACCCCCGGAAGACCTGGCAGGGTGCGGATCACCGCCTTGGCGTCAAAACCGGATTCCTCAGTCTTGGACATGGTTTCTAGCCGCGCGAAAGATGTCCTCGAACATGGCCGGCGTTAAACGCCCGGTGTTGGTGTTGTAGCGGCTGGGGTGGTAGCTGTCGATCACGATGTATTGCGCCAGCCGATGCTCGGCGCCATGGGCAAACTTATAAGCGCTTGCTCGAAATCCATCCACCGAAGACGACAAGCAGCGCAGCACCGCCTGATGGGAAACGGCCCCCAGACAGACAATCACCTTGGGCTGAATCACTTCGATTTCCCGCGCGAGAAAGCTTCGACAGTTCGAGACTTCTTCGGGTGTGGGCTTATTACCCGGTGGCAGGCATTTCACCGCATTGGTGACGCGACACTCAAGCAGGCGTTGGCTATCGGCTGCATGAATCGATTGTGGCTGCGTCGCAAAACCAAACCGATGCAAGGTGCCGTATAAGAGATCACTGCACCAGTCTCCGGTGAATGGTCGCCCTGTGGCATTGGCGCCATGAAGGCCCGGCGCCAGACCTACCACCAAGACCTTGGCCTGATCACTGCCAAAGGGTGGAACAGGTTTACAAAAATAACTGGGGTGTTCGGCTTTAACTTCGTCAAGAAACGCTGCAAGGCGATGACATCGGCGACAGCTTTCGTCATAGAGAGTCGTCGACATCGCAGTGGCCTATGGCGGTGAACCGAAAAGGTTAGCCCAACGGCTGCAGAGGACGAAGGCGCTCAAGACCGCGGCGATTCGGGTCATTGAGAAATTCCGGCATTCGGCTGGGAAGCGCATCGAGCGCCT
>CAYWPQ010000051.1:0-3130 GCA_964460315.1 uncultured Bordetella sp.
TTTGAATGAGGGCCGCGGTGATCTGCTGCGCCCTTGGATTCATGAGATTGGGGTTTAGAAGGTTTTGGAAATGGAGAGCACCAGCCCGCCTTTGCCGAGGTCTTTAAGGCTTGGCGACCCTTCTCCATTGTTCACGTCTACATCTTCATTGAACTTCTTAATGTCTCCGCTGTTACCTACGTAGTCCAGCGCAAGAACATAACCGCCTACATCTTTAGTCACTCCTAGTTTGTAGTCCGTACCCGATTTGTATTTCTCACCTTCATCCTCAATGGTTTTTCCTAAATCGAGATATCCAACATGAGCTCTCAGGCCCCACGAATCCGACAGCGGTATTGAAACTGACAGGTCGTAGTAAAGGGTCCCCTTAGTTTCTGGTAAGCCGAAATACCTACCTGTTGAGTAAGATGTTTTTAAAGTTGCAGGGCCATAAGAAAGCCCGACATAGACCTCATTTGTGTTGGGTTTGTAACCGTCCCCAGCAACGGCTCCTGGGTAGTAGTAGTACAGGTTGCCAATATCGACCCCCACATCGCCAAGACTGAATCGGTACCCACCATAGAAATCAATTTCTATTCCGTCCCCTTGGAAACTAGTGAATTCCGAAATGCTTGAGGCCCAGGTCCCGAGATAAAAGCCGCTCTTGTGCGTTAAATCGAAACCTCCCTGAAGGGCGGGGCCAAGGTCGGTTTGCGAAATTCCACGAAAGCGGTAATCCGAGAACAAACCGAAGTTTCCACTTACTGAAAACTCAGGCTCAGCCGCTTTCTGAGCGATGGCTGGCAGGGTCATTGCCGCTAGGGATAGTGCGATTACTGTCTTTTTCATGAGGAGGCTCCTTGTTAAGTTCGATCCCTACGTGGACCGCTTATCTCTTAAGCGAAAGTCGTGCCAACTTGCATTTGGTCGTGGAATCCCCGTTCTGGGCGGTTTGGAATCGGTTTTTCCGCGGCCGAGCTTGCTTTTGACCGACATTGGTGCGCCTATTTGCACCAATATGGTGCAGTTGCGGATTTCCCCCAAGGGCCATGCTAAATTTCCGCCATGGATAAAAACCCATTTGCTTCCTTCCCGCCCCTGCCTAAGCCTTTGGCTGACTTCCAGGAAAAGCTTGGCGAGCTCGTAAAGACCTCGCCTGCTGCTGAAGTGGAAAAGCATATGAAGGCGGCCTTGGCGGCTGCGCTTAGCAAAATGGAAGTGGTGACTCAGGAAGAGTTCGACATCCAAACCCAAATGCTTTCCCGTGCCTTAGAAAAGCTTTCGGTCTTGGAAAAGCGTGTGGCTGAACTGGAGTCGCGACCGAAGCCTTAAGGGCGCAGTTTCAAGAATCAACCCAGTTACTGGCCATTTGGTGGATAGCCAGTCGGCATGGCCCTCTGAACAATCGGGGGATGTCACTTTCCATCATTCATACACGCACCATTTCCGGCCTTCGTGCCCTGCCCGTTCAGGTTGAGACTGATCTTGCCAACGGGCTTCCTCATTTTTCCATTGTTGGCTTACCGGATGCCGCTGTGCGTGAAGCCCGCGATCGTGTGCGCGCCGCCATTCAGAATTCGGGCTTTGAATTCCCGCAACGCCGGGTGACCGTCAATCTTGCACCAGCCGATCTTCCTAAAGAATCCGGACGTTTCGATCTGGCCATCGCGCTGGGTGTTTTATTGGCAAGTCAGCAGATTGAATCAAAACATGCCCGAAGTCTTCTCAGCCTTTGGGAATTCGTGGGCGAGCTTTCGCTAACCGGAATGTTGTTACCGGTGCGGGGCTCGTTTGCTCTGGCTATGGGTGTGACCAGTGACAAGGCGGTGAACCGGTCTTTGGTGTTACCCAAGGCCAATCGGGCTGAGGCGTCGCTGACACAATCCAAGCGGCTTGCTTTTGCAGGCTGTCTGCGTGATGTCGCGGATTTTCTTACCTCAGGTGATTTAGGGCATTCAGGTCATTCATTGTTGCCGCCTCTTCCCGACGATCCACTCAGTTGCCAGCAAGCAGAAACCTCAAGCGAGGACAACGACTGGTCGGACATTCGCGGTCAGGCAAGCGCCAAACGTGCGGCAGTGATTGCTGCTGCAGGAGGTCACAACCTTTTGATGTTTGGGCCGCCGGGCGTGGGCAAGTCGATGATCGCCTCACGACTCCCCACCTTGATGCCACGCCTTACTCGCGAGCAGGCCTGTGAACTTGCAAGCATTCAAAGCCTTGCGCAGGGGGTGGATCCGGCCCGCTGGCGACAACCCCCTTATCGCGCGCCACACCACAGCACGCCCGCGCGTGCCATTGTGGGTGGCGGCCAGCCCATTCGGCCAGGCGAAATTTCCTTGGCACACCACGGCGTTTTGTTTCTTGATGAGCTCACTGAATTTAGCCGTGATGCACTGGAAAGTCTTCGAGAGCCCCTTGAAACAGGAGAGGTCAGTGTGGTGAGGGTTCGAGAGCGAAGTATCTTTCCAGCAAGCATTTTGTTGGTTGCTGCCATGAACCCCTGCCCCTGCGGCTATTACGGCGCGAAAAATCTTCAACGGGTCTGTCGATGCTCTCCCGATCGTCTCCAGCGTTATCGTGAAAAAATCTCGGGGCCAATGCTGGATCGGTTCGATATGGCCGTTGGGCTTGCCACGGTCACGGTGGATGAACTCTCAAGGCAAGACACGGATGGGCCGAGCAGCGATGAGATTCGCGCAACCGTCGAGCAGGCCCGCATTTATCAAACAAACCGTCAGGCTAAGACCAACGCGAAGTTGAGTGTCTCAGAGATGACGCCGTGGGTTGCGCTTGACTCATTCGGCCAAAAATTAATGGAGCAAACTGCCAAGCAATTTGGCTGGAGCGCCAGGGCATGGCACCGAACCCTGCGGGTGGCACGCACCATTGCTGATCTTGAAGCAATGGATCAGATTCAAATTCCGCATCTGGCCGAAGCGATTGAGCTTCGACGAGCCATGGATATTCCGCAGGCTTAATTAACCCTGTTCGCTCCGCCTCGGCAGCAGCACGAGCCAGGCCAGAGCAAACCCCTGGCAGGTCACCCAGAAGAGAAAGGCAATGCGCAGGCCCTGAGCTTCCGACATCTGAAGGGTTGTCATCCAGTCAACAATCAGGCCGAGCCCCCACTGCATGGCGAAGGCCCCCA
>CAYWPQ010000052.1:0-3098 GCA_964460315.1 uncultured Bordetella sp.
CCAAAAGGACACCCCAAATGACTCGACATCTCATTGTTGTCCTTGGCGATCAGCTGGATCACAACGCTTCGGCCTTCGACGATTTTGACCCCCAACGCGACCTGATTTGGATGGCCGAGCTTTGGGAAGAATCCACCCATGTGCCTTCATCCAAACAGCGCATCGCCGTTTTTTTAAGCGCCATGCGTCACTTTGCCAAGGAACTGCGCGACCGAAATCTTCCTTTGGAATACACCGAACTGGGTGAGAACACAGCGCAAAGTAACTTCAAGAGCGCCCTAGAGCTTGCCCTCCGAAAACACAAGCCTCAGGCGGTGATCATGACTGCACCCGGTGACTGGCGGGTGCTTCAGTCCATTCGCGAAGCCTGCGCATCCAACAGCACACCGCTTGATATCCGCGAGGACAGGCACTTCTTTTCAACCGTGCGTGAATTCGCAGAACATGCCAAGGGCCGTAAACAGATTCGCCTTGAATATTGGTATCGGGAACTGCGCGCCAAGCACAACATCCTGATGGTGAACGGCAAGCCCGAGGGTGGCGAATGGAACTTCGATCACGACAACCGAGAATCCTTTGGCCGTGATGGACCACCTCCCATTCCCAGGCCCTTGCGATTCAAGCCAGACGCCATCACCCGCGAGGTCATTCGTTTGGTGAATCAACACTTTGCAAAGCATCCAGGACATGTGGGTGACACCGCCGAGGCTTTCGGCTGGCCGGTCAACCGCAACGAAGCTTTGCAGGTGCTGCAACAATTTATTGAAGAACGTCTGCCTCTTTTTGGCCGCTATCAAGACGCCATGTGGACTCAAGAGCCGTGGCTTTTCCACTCGCACATTGCTTCATCACTGAATCTGAAGCTGCTCTCCGCACGAGAGGTTGTGGAGGCGGCTCAGGCCGCTTGGCGCAAAGGGCATGCACCTCTGGCTTCGGTCGAGGGCTTCATTCGGCAAATTCTTGGATGGCGTGAATACGTACGCGGCATTTACTGGATGCATATGCCCGAATACATCCATGGCAATGCACTTGACGCACAAGAGCCGCTGCCTGATTTTTACTGGACGGCAGATACCCCCATGGCCTGCATGCACGACACCCTTTCGCAGACACTTCACCATGGCTATGCCCATCACATTCAACGGCTCATGGTGACGGGGCTTTATGCACTTCTCTTGGGCGTGAACCCCAAAGAGGTTCATGCCTGGTACCTGAGCGTCTATGTGGATGCCGTGGAATGGGTGGAGCTTCCCAACACCCTGGGCATGAGCCAGTTTGCGGATGGCGGCCTGATGGCCAGCAAGCCCTATGCGGCAAGCGGTAAGTACATTGACCGAATGAGCAATTACTGCAAGGGGTGCGCCTTCAACCCGGCGCTCTCAACCGGGGACAAGGCCTGCCCCTTCACCACCCTCTATTGGGATTTTCTTTTGCGCCACGAAACCATGCTTGCGAAAAACCCCCGCATGGTCATGCAGGTTCGTAATCTGAAACGGCTTGACGATTCGCAGCGAAAAGCCATCCAAAGCCAGGCCCAGCGATTAAAATCGACAAGTTCAACCCACTAAAAGAAGAAAGCCCAACGCCATGCAGAACTTCAACGCCATCATCGTGAATAAAACCGACACCAGCTACTCTGCGAAGATTGAGTCGGTGAATGAAGGTGCACTGGTCACCACCGGTGAACAAGATGTTCTGGTGAAGGTTGACTACTCCACCATCAATTTCAAAGACGGTCTGGCCATTACCGGTCGTTCACCCATCATCCGAAAATTCCCCATGACACCCGGCATTGACTTTGCCGGAACCGTGGAGTCCAGCGCTCATCCTTCCTTTAAGCCAGGCGATGCCGTGCTGCTCAACGGCTGGGGGGTGGGCGAGGGCCACCCCGGTGGGTTGGCTCAGTACGCTAAGGTGAAGGGCGAATGGCTCACCCCCATTCCCCAAGTGTTCTCAGCGAAACAGGCCATGGCCATTGGCACGGCGGGCTACACGGCCATGCTCTGCCTGCTGGCGCTTGAGCGTCATGGCGTCAAACCATCGGATGGTGAAGTGCTGGTGACCGGTGCTGCCGGTGGTGTGGGCAGCGTGGCCATTGCCCTTTTAGCCAAGCTTGGCTTTCGCGTGATTGCCTCCACCGGTCGCACCAGCGAAGCGGATTATCTGAAGCAGCTTGGTGCCACCACCATCATCGACCGCGCAGAGCTCTCCTCCCCCGGAAAGCCACTGGCCAAGGAACGCTGGGCTGCAGCCATTGACAGCGTGGGCAGCCACACCCTGGTCAATGTCTGCGCGGGCACTCAAAGCGAAGGCGCTGTGGCTGCATGCGGGCTGGCCCAGGGCATGGATTTCCCAGCCACCGTTGCTCCTTTCATTCTGCGCGGGGTCACACTCTATGGCGTGAACAGCGTCACCTGCCCAAAGGCGCGTCGCGAAGAAGCCTGGGCAAGGCTGGCGCGTGACCTGGACATTACGAAGCTTGACGCCATGACCGAGGAGATATCGCTTGGCCAGGTCATTGATGTCGCGCCCGAAATTCTTGCAGGAAAGGTGCGTGGCCGACTTGTCGTGGATGTGAATGCAAAATAAATCGACGAAATGAACACCGGCTTATCGCAACCTGAAACGCTAAACATCTCATCCTATAAGTTCGTTGAGATCCATGATCTCCCCGAACTGCGGGAGCAACTGCTTCATCAAACAGTCCGGCGTAACCTGAAAGGCACCATTCTGATTGCCGAAGAGGGCATTAATCTTTTTCTTGCAGGCTCCGCCAATGACGTTCACAGCTTTGTGAACTGGCTTCGGCAGGACCCACGTTTTTCTGATCTCGCGCCCAAAGAAAGCTGGTCCGAAAGCCAGCCCTTTCGAAAAATGCTGGTGAAGATCAAAAAAGAAATCATCCGCATGAACCACCCCACCATTCGGCCCCACAGCGGCCGAGCACCGGCGGTCAGCGCGGAAACCCTGAACCGATGGCTGGATCAAGGCCATGACGATGAAGGTCGGCCCGTCGTGATGCTGGACACCCGAAACGACTTCGAAGTGGACATGGGAAGTTTTCAAAACGCCATTGACTACCGCATCACGAAGTTCAC
>CAYWPQ010000053.1:0-3011 GCA_964460315.1 uncultured Bordetella sp.
TACGAAGGTAAATCGCATTATGGAATCGGCCAACTCATTGCCGGCTATTCGCATTCAGACCGCAACACTTGAGCGGCGCAAAGGCAAACGACCGCGAAAACGACGACGCCTGAGGGGCGTAGCTTATGCGGCCATCCTGGGTGCGATGGGTTGCGTTGGGGCGATCTATGCCGTTTCAGGCCAGCCGGCGTGGAAAGCGTATGCATTCAGGGCAACGAAAAAAGCAGGCACCGTGGCGCGTAGCGGGGGCGCTAATAATCCCCACCCAATCAAGGCAGCTCCCGGCCATGCACCGCCAAAGGCAAAGCCACAATCCTCAACAGAGACGGTCAGAGAAACGAGGAATGGGGACGGCACCTACACGCTGGAACTACCTAAGGGCAGATTTAAGCAAGTGACCGATCCGTATGCCGTCGAGAGACCGCCTGCTCGACAAGATGACTATGACCCAAATAAATACCTAGTCAGTAACGAAGAAGTACCTGAAATCGGCCGTGAGGAGTGGGAAGCTTGGAAAAAACGAGACGAAGAAATTAATGCCGAGATGATTCGTGACTGGGAAAATACGGTACGGCAAGCCGAAGAAGCGCGCGCACGGAGGGCAGCCGCGCCACCCAACCGGGAGGAACTGAAGAAGGAATACGAAGCCGCGTACCAACGAGGATACGCCGATGTCCAGCGTTGGGGCGAAGCGATTGAGCGACATCGTAAAGCGAACACAGACAAGATGATTATCGAGCAGGAGATAACCGCTCTCGATTCCGTGGTAGAGAACTACGCCTCGCAGTACCTCAAGGCACAGCGATGGAGTGATGAGCTCGTGCGAGCGTATGGCCCCGGAAAAAGGGCTGAGAATGCGGTGGTGATTGAGCGTACACGCGGCGGTTATGAAGGCGCTAAGGCCGCAGCTAGCAGGTATGCAAGGTAGACAGCGTGTGCCTTCGGCACGGTATCGCGACGCCCATGTCTGACGAACAAACGAACGCCAAGAACTCGACCGACGAAACCGGAGCGAATATCGCCGCAGCAATTTTTCTCGGGTTTTGCCTGGCTATTGGGTTCCTCTTGATTGATCGTTTTTTGGGGGGAGCGTGGAGAAGTCTATGGTCGTTTTTATCCTCTTGGTTCCTTCTCAGCCTCGGCGCCATGCCCTTCGGCTGGTACGCGAGTGAGGCATCTGGCCGACATAAAAAGTCTTGGAATCGACTCCTCGGTCAGTCCACGGCCTTCGGTGCTGGCATCGGCCTGATCTACGGAATCATCACCCAATATCTCGTGCCTGGCGTCTTCTTTGGTTGCTGCATAGGGCATTTCGTTGGGTTTCTTCTGTACTTTTATGGACGCGACAAGGCATCCTTCCCCTTGCCAGCTGCTGCCAGCGCGGGTGCCGTTCTTGGCGTGTTCATGCTCTGCCACTGTCTTGGGATAAGCACACCGACGAAACTCATTCGTATGAATGCCGTGGCGGCGGAAACGGCCAGCGGTGACCAATGGGGCGAGCCCGCAAAGCCGCCTGTTGAGGAGAAACCGAAAGGTGACAAGCCAAAGAAGACGCTTGTGATCTCAGGTACGGAGCTTGTGGACATGAATCCAATCGCAGTATCGAAACTGCCGTCACGGTTTGTTGTCACCGGCCGAGTCCTAGAAATGGAGAACTCCAAAACCTATTGGGGAACTATGCAAGTCACGATCAAGATCTCTGGCGATGCCGATGGGTTTCATAAAGGTCCCAGCGGATATGTTGATGAATGGGTTGAATGTGAATTCTCAAACATTGCTGGCCTGGAAAAAGTCCAAAAGGGTCATTTCGTCTACATCGAGGGGCAGTATGAGAACAATGCCATAGGGAAAGTCGTGCATCTAACGAAATGCAGGCTCTCGCCGGAGCATCATATCGTTGAGTGAAGCCTCTAGTTGAGTACCGTCACCCCCCAATCATCTTGAATCCCACCCACCAGATCGCCAAGAAGATCGCAACGCCTGCTGCGATTCCGATCAACGGTGGGCAGATGAGGCAACAAACCGCCAATACACCGAAATAGGTTGCCCACGCCTTCATTCGATTCGACTGCAAAAGACAGCGGTCGCCCCCAATACGATCAGCATCAAAGGCACCAGGAAAGAGAAGGCGCCGAAAATGGCAAGGAAAAGGGTTATGCAGAACCCGATGCCGGCTAGACCAAGCAGATCTCTGAAATCGATGAACATCATTCAGTTCCAGGTAGGAATGGAAGCCAGCGAAAATAAAACCTGGGATGGAACTGAAAAAGCAGGGTGCCTTGCTGCCCCGTTTTCTTTTCGAAACAGATAAGCACAGGGTTGCAGAAGAAAAAGCGATTGAAGCGTTGCCGTAGTTCCATGTGGTCGAGCACTTCACCCCAAATCAGCTCGAGTTCCATGCGGGTCTTTGGCTCGCTGTTGATTTCAGCGGATCTTTTTCTCCGCCATTTCAATGTTGGGTCGTAGATCATGGCTGGCGGTCCTTCAGTGCCCTCTGGCACTCCTTCTCTCTATTTCGACGCCATGGATTTCAATACCGAGTGCTCATGGCCTAGTAGTTGAGCCGCTCCGACGATTCAGCCAGTTCCCCGGCTGACCGCTTCGTGTATCGAGCCGTCGTGGTGAGTGATTCATGGCCAAGGATTTGAGCAAGGCTTACGAGGTCGTTCTGGTTGTCTTCCAGAAACCTCTTCGCCATCGTGTGCCGCATCAGATGAGGATGAATCTTCACGCCGAGGATGGCTGAGTAGCGGTCACAGATCGCCCTCACGCCACGCTCTGTTAACGGGCCTCGACACCCAACAAACACCCGTGTTGTTGAGCAGGGTGGGCGAACATCGAGCCACGCCTGCAATGCTCGCCTGCATTGAAGAGGGAGAGGCGCCACCCGCTCCTTCTTGCCTTTGCCGAAGCGAAAGGTGGCTGAACCCGACCGCTCGGACAGCACGAGATCTGTGAGTTCGAGCTGGACGAGGTCACCGCAGCGGCATCCGGTATAGAGCAGTAGGTGA
>CAYWPQ010000054.1:0-2770 GCA_964460315.1 uncultured Bordetella sp.
AGGTTTTTGATCTCAGCCAAAACCTGACCCACATGCCCAGGCACCTTCACACCGCGCCACGCCTTGCGAAGTGTTCCGTCAGCGCCCATCAGGAAGGTGGATCGCTCGATACCGCGCACGGTTTTGCCGTACATGTTTTTGTCTTTCATTACACCCATGGCGTTGCAGAGAAGTTCTTGCGGGTCCGAGATTAGGGTGATGGATAGGTTGTACTTGTTGATGAATCGCTGATGCGAGGCAAGGCTGTCACGCGAAACACCGACCACCTGGGTATCCAGCGCAAGAAAATCGGCATGGTGTTTCGAGAAGTCCTGGCCTTCCACCGTGCAACCGGGCGTATCGTCTTTCGGATAAAAATAAAGGATGAGCTGATGACCAAGGAAATCGGCCAGCGTGATGGGCCCACGGGTGGTTTCAAGCGTAAGGGTTTGAATCTCGGAGGGCAGGCGCTGACCGTCAGTCGGGGTTGTCATAGGGGCTTCCTTGAAGGTGTCGAGATCGCCCGCCTAGCCGTGGAATAATCAGGCCAACGAGCCCTCATGAAACGAAACCTTATTTTACTTGCCCTTTGTCAGGGCCTGTTCCTTACCAACAACATCACCTTCATTGCCATCAATGGCCTGGTGGGCTTTTCCATGGCGCCCTTTGAATGGCTTGCCACCCTGCCGGTGATGGGCTATGTCGTTGGCAGTGCCCTATCAACAAGCCCCGTGGCCCGCGTTCAAAAACGTTTTGGCCGCAAGTCGTCATTCTTGATGGGCATTGCCGTGGCGATTCTTTCCTCACTACTGTGTCTTTTTGCCGCCACGACCAAAAACTTCCCTCTTCTGGTCTTGGCCACGGTCATTGCCGGCTTTTACCAAGCCAATGCCCAGCTCTACCGGTTCGCCGCTGCTGAGCTTGCGTCTTCGGAATACAAGGAAAAAGCCGTCTCTTGGGTGTTGGCGGGCGGACTGATTGGCGCCATTTTGGGGCCCAACATTGCCGCCATCACCAAGGACTGGCTGTCCACGCCGTTTGCGGGCTCTTATGTCTCGCTGACCGTCGTCGGGCTGATCGCTGCGGGGCTGATGTCCATGATTCAGTTCCCCAAGGCCAAGGAAGAGGTTGTCTCAACCCCTAAGCCCACCAGGCCTCTTGGCGAAATTCTGAAGCAGCCCGTTTTCATGATTGCCGCCATGGGAGCGGCGCTAGGTTATGGCGTGATGAATCTGCTGATGGCATCCACGCCCTTGGCCATGCAAACCTGTGGCTACCCATTTCAAGACGCGGCCTTTGTCTTGCAGTGGCATGTCATTGGCATGTTCGCGCCCGGCTTTTTTACAGGCCATCTGATCAAACGCTTTGGCGCGCCAAATATCATGGCGGCAGGCATTGGCCTGAATTTTCTGTGCATCGGGGTGGCACTAACCGGCACCGATCTTCATCAGTTTCTGATCGCCCTCTTTGTGCTTGGCCTGGGCTGGAATTTCCTCTTCACCGCAAGCACCACGCTTTCCCTGAAGGCCTATCGGCCTGAGGAGAAAGATCGGGTGCAAGGGATTCTGAATTTCTGCGTCTTTTTTGTGATGGCCATGACCTCATTTGGCTCGGGCGCCCTGGTCACCACCCAGGGATGGTTCTGGCTGAACCTTGGCTCCATCGTTCCCATGGCCATCATGACCATCGGCCTCATCTGGTTTGTACGACAATCATCCACTTCACCCACCAAGGAGACATCATGATTCATGAACTTCGCATTTATCACTGCTGCCCCGGCAAGCTGCCTGATCTCATCGCACGTTTCAAAGGTCACACCCTGGAGTTCTTCAAGCAATACGGCATCAAGCATGTCAACTTCTGGACCACCTTGATCGGCCCCTCAAACGCGGCGCTGTATTACACCCTTGAATTTGAATCGCTTGCCGACCGTGAAGCGAAATGGAATGCGTTTCAGGCAGACCCCAAATGGATCGCCACCCGCAAAGAAACGGAAGCCAACGGACAGATCGTTGAGCGCATTGAAAACATTATTTTGAATCCGCTGTCCATGTGATTGGTTGGTAACCATCGCCCAACCCAAGGCCTAGCGAAACCGCGCCACCCTTGGGTCGGGAACTCCCACTTCAGCAAACCCTTTGGCCCGGAGCTGACAGGCGTCGCAGTGACCGCATGGCGCACCACTGGGCAGCGGGTCATAGCAGCTTGTGGTCATGCCGTAATCCACACCCAGAGCAAGGCCCCTGCGAATAATGTCGGCTTTACTCAGGCTAAGCAGTGGCGCATGAAAGGTCATGCCCCGCCCCTCGACGCCTTCGCGAGTCGCCAGGTTGGCCATGGCTTGAAAGGCAGCAAGGTATTCCGGCCGGCAATCAGGGTAGCCGCTGTAATCCATGGCGTTGATGCCGATCATGATGTCTCGCGCGCCCATCGCCTCGGCACAGGCCAGAGCAAATGAGAGAAAAATGGTGTTGCGGGCCGGCACATAGGTGACCGGAATCTCGCGGTCAATCACCGCCAGGTCTCGGTCTTTCGGAACGGCCAGATCGCTGGTTAGTGCCGAGCCACCAAAGGCACGCAGGTCAATCTGAACCAAGCGGTGTTCCGAAGCACCCATGGCTTTGGAAATCTCTTGGGCCGCAATGATCTCGGCGCGGTGGCGCTGGCCATAGTCAAAGGCCAGGGTGGTGACATCAAATTCGCGGGCCATCGCCTCGGCAAGAACCGTTGCGGAATCAAGGCCGCCACTGAGAAGCACGATGGCTTTGGCTGGAGGACGAGCAGACGACAT
>CAYWPQ010000055.1:0-2737 GCA_964460315.1 uncultured Bordetella sp.
GGTGTTCTAAGCTTCATTCAAGTCTCCTTGTTTTAATTGGAACTGCTGAACTGTTGTCGAACCTGTTGATATTCTTTTTCTAACTGATCCACCACCTGCGCGGCAGGCAGGACCTCCTCAATTCCGGCAACGCTTTGGCCGGCACCCCAAATGTCTTTCCAGGCCTTCGCGCCGCCATCTTTTTGCATGCTTGCAAAATCCATCTTGGTTTTGTCCGCCTGCCCCAAGGCCGAAGGGTCCATGCCCGCCCGGACAATACTGCCCTTTAAATAGTTGCCGTGTACACCCGTGAAAACGTTGGTGTAGACAATATCTTCGGCGCGCGAAGAGACCAACATCTCTTTGTATTCCGGAATGGCTCGGGCTTCCTGGGTGGCCACAAAACGTGTCCCCATATAGGCAAGATCTGCCCCCATGGCCTGGGCCGCCAGAATGTGATGACCGCGACTCATGGCTCCCGAAAGAATAATGGGGCCGTTATAAAACCGACGAATCTCTTCCACAAAGGCAAAGGGGTTCAGGGTTCCAGCATGGCCGCCCGCACCGGTGGTGACCAAAATCAAACCGTCCACACCGTCCGCCAGGGCCTTTTCGGCATGACGAATGCTGATGACGTCGTGAAAGACAATGCCGCCATAGCTGTGGGCCGCTTTCACCACGGGGCCAGGGGACTGCAGGCTGGTGATCATGATGGGGGCTTTGTACTTCACGCAAAGCTCGACATCTTCCTGAAGCCTTGCATTCGAGGGGTGAACAATTTGGTTCACCGCATAGGGCGCAATGGCATGCTTCAGAGAAGCATCCTGCAGCGCGGCCAATGCCGTTTGAATACTCTGAAGCCATTGCTCCAGTTCCCCGGGTTCCCGGGCGTTCAGGGCCGGAAAGGCCCCAACAATTCCGGCACGGCACTGGGCAATCACCAGATGTGGGTTTGAAACAATGAACAACGGCGCACCAATCAGCGGCAGGCGAAGGTCTTTCAGAATTGGGGGTAGAGGCACGGTGAATCCTTTGAATTAAATGGTGGCTTTGGCTTTCGATCGAACCAGAAAGGCAGCCAATGCAGGCAGAAGCAAAACGGCACCAAGCAGGTTCACCAGGAACATGAAGCCCAACAAAATGCCCATGTCAGACTGGAACTGAAGCTCAGAGCCCATCCAGGTCAACACCGAAAGTGTCATGGTAACCGCGGTAAAAAGAGACGCTGTTCCCCGCTGACGAAGTGCCTCATAAACTGCGGCCTGAAGATCCAATCCTTCATCCAGGCCGTGACGAATACGCTCAAAAAGATAGATGCCGTAATCAACACCAACACCCACGCCAAGCGCTACCACCGGAAGCGTGTTCACCTTTAGCCCAATCCCAAGCGCTGTCATCACAGCATTGCAAAGCACCGTGACAATCGCGAGCGGAATGATGATGCAAAGCGTGATTCGAAATGACCGAAAGGCAATCAGGCAAAGCAGCGACACGGACAAAAACAATGAAAGGTTCACCCAACGGTCTGCCTCTTTCACCACCTGGTTCGTGGCTGCCATCACACTCAGGTTGCCAAGACCAATCTGGAACTGCAGATCGTCTCGGTTATGAACCTTCGCAAAAGCCTGGACATCGTCCACCAGTGACTGAATCGTTCCTGCTTGGTGATCAGTGGTGTAGATGGACACAGGCATAGCCGTGCAGCCTGGGTTCATAAAAGCGTTACCAAGACGGGTTGCCGCTCCAGCGCCCTGGGCCATCTGAACTGGGTCCTCCGGAAGCGCACGCCACTTCACATTGTTTTCGGCATAGGCCTGGCTAACTGCCATAGAAAATCCAGCAAGGCTTGATACCGCGGAGACACCTGGGTTTTGACGAATCTGCATCTCGAATTCGCCAATGGGTTCCATCACCCTTGATTCCACACAGGGTGACTCACCGCCTTGGGCCTCCACAATCACCTGCATGACATCCACACCAATTTCGAATCGGCTGGTGATCACCTCGGTGTCTTGGTTGTAACGGGAATCTGGCCGAAGCTCGGGAACGCCTTTGCCCAGATCGCCAATCTGAAGGTCTTTCGCAACCCACAAACCGCCCGCCAGAATCAGGGCTGAAGCGGCCACGCAAACGATGGCTGGCTTGCGTGATGCAAGAACCGAAAGGGCCCGCCAAAGAGCGTCCATCCCGGCCTCGCTGCGCGGCTTGAGTTTCGCGCCTGATCGATACGACAAAAGAGCAGGAAGAAGCAGCTTGTTCGAGATGATCATCAGGGTGACGCCCAGCGTGGCCGTCAGCGCCAGTTCACGCACCATTTCAATGTCAACAAAGGCGATCACCAAAAACCCAAGCCCGTTGGCCAGCAACGCCATGGTGCCTGGTACAAACAGCTTGCAAAAGCTCTTGCGCGACGCCTCTTCAGGCGTCTCACCAGCAAGGATCTCCAGCCGCCAGGCATTGGTCATCTGCACAGCATGCGACACCGCGATTGAAAAGATTAGAAAAGGCACCAGAATGGACATTGGGTCCAAACCCAGGCCCAGAAGTGGCATCAAACCCAAAAGCCAGATCACGGGAATCAGCGAGCAGCCCAATGCATAAGCCGTCAGCATCCACGACTTGGTGTACCAGACCAGTAAGACCGTGGTGACCAAAAAGGCAAGCGCAAAAAACGTTAACACACCCGCAGCACCTGCGGCGATGTCGCCCACTGCCTTGGCAAATCCAATGATGTGAATCGAATGTTTTTCTGATTCAT
>CAYWPQ010000056.1:0-2521 GCA_964460315.1 uncultured Bordetella sp.
ACCAAATTATCCTCCACCACAAGGATTACGAGAAGATCTGACTCGGGCGGGCGATGCACCGCAATGCGCACAAAGTTCGACGCGCGCACCGAACGGGTCTCCGGGTGAGAACCCGCCGGAAGCACGTCAACAAAGGGTTCCGCGGCGTAACGCTGCTCGAAGAGCTTCTGAAAATCGAACTCCTGGGCGTGGGCCAATACCCTTGCATAAAGTGTGGAATGAATGCCCCGAATCATTGGGGTCAGATGCGGCACGAAGGCAATCTTCAGGTCATTGGCACCTTGGGCCTTGCCCGCGGTGGCGGCAATCGCCTTGAGCCCCTGGGTGATCTCTGGCCAGTGGCGATGCCCGCCCACCGAGTAAGCCTTGAAATTGTCACCTGCTTCGGCAAGCAAGATGCCCACCTCGGCCTTGCGCCCTGCGCCGCTCACGCCGGATTTGCAGTCCGCAATCAGGCTTGCGGTGTCGATCAGGCCGCCATGTTCCAGCACTGGCAAAAGCCCAAGCTGAACGCTGGTGGGGTAGCAACCTGGAAGGCCAATCAGCCGGGCTGCACGAATGGCCTCGCGGTTGACCTCGGGCAGGCCGTAAACGGCTTCCTGAAGCAGGTCTGTGCAGCTGTGAGGGGTTTTGTACCAGCGCTCGAACTCAGCCGGGTCTTTCAGGCGAAAGTCTGCGGCAAGGTCAATCACCTTCACGCCAGCATTCAGCAATTCCCTGGCCTGTTCCATGGCCACGCCATGGGGGGTGGCAAAAAAGACAACATCGCATTCGCGCAAAGGCGCCTGGGCCGGGTCTGAGAACTTGAGGTTTACTCGGCCACGCAGCGACGGAAACATGTCGGTGACGTCCATTCCCGCCTCTTTGCGGCTGGTGATGGCCATGATTTCTGCATGGGGGTGCTGGGCCAAGAGCCGCAAAAGCTCAACGCCTGTGTAACCCGTTCCGCCAACGATTCCAACTTTGATCATAGTGACCCCATTATCAAACAAAAACCCCCCGGAGAACTGCCCGAGGGGTTTGTGGTTTGGGGCAAGAAATACAGCCCCAAAACGAGCACTGACGAATCAGCGCTTCGAGAACTGCTTGCGCTTACGGGCCTTGTGCAGACCAACCTTTTTACGCTCGACCTCACGCGCGTCACGCGTGACCAGGCCTGCTTTGGAGAGCATGGACTTCAGGGTTTCGTCGTAATCAATCAGGGCACGGGTCAGGCCGTGGCGCACGGCGCCAGCCTGGCCGGATTCGCCGCCACCATGGACATTCACCATGACATCGAAGGTGCTGTTGTGGTTGGTAAGAACCAAAGGCTGCATGACGATCATGCGGCCCGTTTCGCGCGAGAAATATTGGTCAAGGGGCTTGCCGTTAACCAGGATGTTGCCCTTGCCGCTTTTGATGAACACGCGAGCGACAGAGCTTTTGCGTCGTCCGGTTCCGTAGTTGTATTCGCCGACCATTGGAGTTCTTTCTGCTAAAAATTAGATGGTGAATGCTTAGATGCTGAGCTGCTTGGGCTGCTGAGCACTGTGGGGGTGGCTGTCGCCCGCGTAGATCTTGAGCTTTTTGATCATGGCGTAGCCAAGGGGGCCTTTGGGCAGCATGCCTTTGACCGCAATTTCAAGAGCACGGCCAGGGAACTTCGCCTGCATTTTGGAAAAGGTGGTTTCTGAAATGCCGCCGGGGTAGCCCGAGTGACGGAAGTATTTTTTGTCGTCAGCTTTGTTGCCCGTGACACGGATTTTGTCGGCGTTCACCACCACAATGAAGTCGCCCGTGTCGACGTGGGGGGTGAATTCCGGCTTGTGCTTGCCGCGCAAACGGTGTGCAATTTCAGAGGCCATGCGGCCCAAAATGGCGTTGGTGCCGTCAACCACATACCAGTCGTGCTGGGCTGTTTCTGCTTTTGCTGAAAACGTCTTCATGTCAATCTCAGTTAGAAAATCGGGAAAGCCCTCTAGAATACTGGGTTTAGGCCATTTAGGCAATAGCCAAAAAAAAGCCTCAAGCCCGTGAAGGCTTGAGGCGGAATCCACCAAAGGAGGAGGGTGGAGGAGACAGACTTCAGGTTACTGCCTGTTTTGTTGCAACGCAACCATTTATGAACGGTTGGTTATTAAAAGATAAGGTCTTTTTACATTATGGAATGCACGATTCGCTGGGCTGGGCCCGAAACCATGAGCTTCATCGCCGAGACCGGCTCTGGACACAGCTTTGTTATGGATGGCGCCCCGGAAGGTGGCGGCCGAAACCTGGGGCCAAGGCCTATGGAAACGGTGCTTTCAGGCTCTGCGGCCTGCACGGCCTATGACGTGGTACTGATTCTTGTGAAAAGCGGGCTGGATATTCGTGGCTGCGAGGTTCAAACCACCTCGGAGCGCGCTGAAACCGACCCCAAAGTCTTCACCAAGATTCACATGCTCTTTCGCATTCGAGGCAAGAACCTGAAGGCAAACCTGGTGGAGCGCGCGATTAATCTTTCCCACAGCAAATACTGTTCAGCCACCAAGATGCTGGGCCT
>CAYWPQ010000057.1:0-2354 GCA_964460315.1 uncultured Bordetella sp.
GCAGACCGCCGCCTGGGAACCTTTCGCCGGCTGGAAAGGCTGGGCGTTTGGAGAAGAGCCTGTTTGGCTGCGGGTGAGCGTGCCGGCAGCCGATGAGACTACGGCTCAGCCTTATGTGCTGGTTGTCCGCCCTCTGTTCCTAGACCGAATCACCTTTTTTGACCCCACCCTGGGCGTTGTACGTCAGGCAGGGGACCATCTATCGACCCGAGACGAAGCGCTGAAAAGTGTGCTTTTTACGTTCGACGTTCCGGCCTTGCCGACCCCACGGGATGTATTCATCAAGGTGGAAAGCACCAGCACGCGAGTGGTTCACCTTTCACTGATGCCGCGGCCTCTTGCGGAAGCGCACACCCGATCCGTTGAATGGATCACAGGTTCGGTATTGATTCTTTCGTTTGTGTTCTTAATGTGGGCGGTTGTGCAGTACGCATTCACACGCGAGAAGTTGATGGGAATTTTTGCAGTGAAACAAGCTGCGATCACGGCATGGGGCTTCCTATTCTTAGGCTTTGCCAGGGTAACGATTGGCCCATGGTTTGCAGACGGCACTCTTTCATTGATTGCAAGCATGCTGGTGGCGGGGGTAACCGCTTCCGTTTTTTGGTTTTTCGCGGCTCTTTTTGAAGACTTCAATGCGCGGCCATGGATGTTGAAAGTCATACGAATTACAGCCCTGGCGATTGCTTTGATAGGCCTAACCAATTTGGTTGGCCTTACCCGAGAATCATTGCAGATCATCAACGCTGCTGCGCCTTTGATCGTTGTATGGATTTTTGTAACCCTTTTGGTTGCGCCAAAACCGAAGACGACGCCTCCCATTCCGAAGCCTGTGTTCTTAGCGTATTTGGCCGTTTACTTGACGCTGAATTCTTTACCGGCTTTGACTTATTCCGGCTGGATTAAGGAATCGAACATTTTGTTTATTGGAAACATGAGTTTGTTGGTCTTGGACGGTCTGATCATGCTGATCATTCTGAATGTGCGCCAGCGTCGGTTTAAAGAACAGCACCAGGCCATTGCCAAGCAGCTGGTGTTAAAGGAAGAGCAAGCTCGACTTGACCAGCAGTACCTTGAAGACCAGCGCAAGCTTCTGGCGATGCTCGCCCATGAGATGAAAACGCCGCTGGCGAACCTGCGCATATGGATGGAGGCCGGCCCAAAGGGCCGCCCGGTGATGGAGCGGGCCATTGGTGACCTAAACCGTGTGATTGAACGCTGTGTTCATGCGGGTCAGCTGTCTGATCGGAGCCTAGCACCTCGCAATGAATGGCTTGACGCCGCCGAGCTCACAAAAAGCGTGCTGACCACGAGCCGACAACCCGAGCGGGTTAACCTGAACCTGCCACCCGATGTCTGTGCAGTCCATACGGATGCACAAATGCTTTCAATTATTCTGAGTAACGTGTTGGAAAATGCCTATAAGTACAGTGCACCGGATACCGCGATTCACTTCGAGCTAGTCTCGCAAATGGGTTCGAACGGCAACCCCGGCTGGCTCTGGGTTGTTGACAACATCGTTGGGGAGGCAGGGTTTCCAGAAGCTGAAAAGGTATTCGACAAGTATTACCGCAGTGCCAGCGCGCAGAGGCAGTCGGGGTCTGGCTTGGGGTTATTCCTCGTCAAATCTCTTCTGGAACTGATGCACGGTCAGGTAACCTACACCCTGCTTCAGGACAACATACGTTTCGAGATCTGGTTACCCGTGGAAGCTTAAGCATGCTCCCCCAGCCACTAAAAATTCTAATTCTTGAGGATAACAATGACCTGCGCGAAGGGTGGGTAATATTTTTCGAAAGCCATGGGCATTCTGTGCGTGCAATTACGCTCGCCGAAGAACTGCTTGCGGCCTCGGCCGAATTTAGGCCTGACGTTTACGTGATTGACCTTAATCTGCCCGATGCCGATGGGCTCAATGTTGTGAAGCGGCTGCGCGCTGTTCACCCCAACATTCCGGTGGTCATCACCACTGCACGCACCCAGATTGGTGACAAGGTGTTGGGCTATGACAGTGGCGCTGACATCTATTTCACCAAGCCTGTCGACCCTCAGGAATTACTGGCTGGCATTACCGCCCTGGCAAGGCGACGCCATTCGCCCACCAGCAGCGAAAACACCCTGTATTTAAAGCTTGATCGGAATCAGCTGCGCGGCCCTGCATCCACCGTTGCTTTAACACCGAGCGAAGTGACTCTATTGGTCAGCCTGATCAAAGCGGTCGGTCAGCCGCTGGCCCGTTGGCAAATTGCCCAGCTGCTAGGGTTCAATCATGAGCTGCCCTCTGATGCGATGGTCGAGATGCGAATCGCTCGGCTACGCAAACGATTCAACGAGGCTGGGGCTGATGGCCAAAC
>CAYWPQ010000058.1:0-2301 GCA_964460315.1 uncultured Bordetella sp.
GGCCTAGGCAAGACCGGCGTGGTGGGCCTGTTGCGGGGGAAATCAGTCGGTTCGAACCCTGGCGGCAAGCCCAGGATGATCGGGCTTCGGGCCGACATGGACGCGCTGCCCATGACGGAGCTCAACACCTTTGAGCATGCCAGTCGATTTCCCGGAAAGATGCATGCCTGTGGGCACGACGGACACACCGCAACCCTTCTGGCGGCTGCCAAGGCACTCGCTCACGACCGAGATTTTGCAGGATCAGTGGTCTTTATATTCCAGCCAGCCGAAGAGGGCGGCGGCGGTGCCAAGGCCATGATCGATGATGGCCTTTTTGAACGCTTTCCCTGTGATGCCGTGTTCGCCATTCATAATTGGCCAGGGCTTCGCGTTGGCGAATTCGGCTTGAATGCAGGGGCGATGATGGCCTCGAGTAATGAGTTCGAGATCACCGTTCGAGGGAAAGGCGCGCACGCGGCCATGCCCCACCTTGGAGTCGACCCGGTGCTTGTGGCCAGCCATATGATTCAAGCCTTTCAGAGCCTGGTTTCTCGCGAGACCAAGCCCATTGATGCCACGGTACTTTCGGTGACCCAGGTCAATGCCGGCGAGGCGACCAACGTGATTCCGGATCGATGCGTCATGAAGGGGACCGTAAGGACCTTTTCCACCGCAGCGCTCGACACCATTGAAGCGGGCATGCACAGGATTTGTCATCAGCTGGCACCAGCTTTTAACGCCCACGCGGATTTTGAGTTTCTTCGTAACTATCCTCCCACCATTAACCACGCCAACGAGGCGATGTTTGCAGCCGACGTTGCCGAGGAGATTGTTGGCGCGGCTATGGTGTTGCGTCATGTGGAGCCCACCATGGGCGCCGAGGACTTCGCCTATATGCTTTTAGAGAAACCAGGGGCCTACATTTTTCTTGGCAATGGGGACGTCAATGGCCTCCATCGTTCCGCAGGACATGGCCTTGGGCCATGCACCCTGCACAACCCCAGTTATGACTTTAATGACGAACTGATCCCCATTGGCGCGGCGTTTTGGCAGCTTTTGGTCAAGCGCTTTAACGCCCGGTCATGAACGGCTTAGGAGTGAATGATGCGAACACTCAGTCCTTTTGATCGTTTTCTGAACGCGGCGGATAACTTTCTTCGCTCCGTTTCAACAACACCCCCAAGCAGCAGGCCCTATCCGGCCAGCGGTATCGCCGAAGCCACGCTCACGGACACCGAGAAACGACTTGCTGCGAGCCTGATGCGCGTTAATCATGCTGGTGAAGTGGCAGCCCAGGCTCTGTACCAAGGTCAGGCGCTCACCGCCAAGAGCCCGGAGATGGTCAAGCTTCTGCACGAGGCGGCGGTGGAGGAGGCGGATCATTTGAATTGGACGGCAAGACGCCTTGAGGCGCTTGGCAGCGGACCGTCGTTACTTTCACCGCTTTGGTATACCGGGGCATTTGCGCTTGGTGCTTTAGCGGGGCGGCTTGGAGACCGAATTTCTCTGGGTTTTTTGGCGGAGACCGAGCGGCAGGTGGAACAGCATCTGATGGGGCATATGCATGAGCTTCCCGTGAGCGACCATGCGTCCCGTGCGGTGGTGGCTCAGATGAAGGACGACGAGGTGAAGCATATGAACACTGCGCTGGCCCACGGTGGTGCGGACCTCCCGACGCCCGTTCAAAAAGCTATGCAGGCCGGCGGCAAGGTCATGACGACCGTTGCGCATTACATCTAAGGTATCTTCATCCTAGCCGAGCGGCCGATCTCCGGTGTTTCCTCTCGTCGCGGTCGCCTGATAAAACTTCGGCTCCAACGCTCCTCGAGCTAAACCCCGTCGCTTTCCGCTCAGATTACTGGGATGAATAGAGTTGGGGCGCCGTTTACTTAAACGGAAACGCATGGTTCGGAAGACAAGAAAAGAAAAAGCCCCAGTCGATTGACTGGGGCTTTTTGCTTAGGGAGCCTGACGATGCCCTACTTTCACGACAGTTAAGTCACTATCATCGGCGCAAAGGCGTTTCACGGTCCTGTTCGGGATGGGAAGGGGTGGTTCCACCTCGCTATGGTCGTCAGGCAAAACTGTCAACAATCTAAATTTTTAACGCTTCGAGTTGTAATCGCTTTAAACACACAAGTTGTTCGCTCTTGCGTGAACAAATCAACATTTTTTGTTCGGCTTGCTTTAAACCTAGGTTTGTTTTGCAACATCACCAAGGTTATAGAGTCAAGCCTCACGGGCAATTAGTACTGGTTAGCTCAACGCATTACTGCGCTTCCACACCCAGCCTATCAACGTCCTGGTCTTGAACGACCC
>CAYWPQ010000059.1:0-2098 GCA_964460315.1 uncultured Bordetella sp.
GACCGCAAAACCTACGGTGCAAGCTTCCGCTTTAACTTCAACCGTGTTCATAACGTTGAACTGAGCTATGTGGGTTATGGCGACTCTGCAAAATACGATCCATTCCGCGATCGTGACTTCTACAGCATCGTCTTCAGCACATCGTTCTAATCATTGTTTAGGTGGAAAGGCACTGGAATGAGTGAAACCAAGATTCTGAGCAAACAACGCCGCACGCTCATGCTTGCGGCGGCTTCGGCCAAACCCGCCGCCATGGCGGCCTCTGCATCCAAGCTAAGCCTTGGTTTGTTGGCGGGCTCGGCCACCGGGGCTGCTTTTGCTCAGGCTTCGGCCACCACTTATTCCGGTGCCATTCGTGCGGCGAACGCCGACGGATCCATCCCGGCCTACACCGGCGGTCTAATGAAACCTCCGGCCGGGTTCTCTCCCGCGAAGGGCTACGTCGACCCCTTTGTGGACGAGAAGCCCCTTTTCACCATTTCAGCGGCCAATGCGGATCAATATAAAGATTCGCTTTCGGTGGGCACGCTTGCGCTTCTGAAGAAGAACCCGAATTTCCGCATGCCGGTGTACAAGACGCATCGCACCGCGGGGCTTCCGGAAAAGGTAATTGCAGATATTGCTGCTGAGGCGGGCAAGATCAGCCTTTCCGGCTCGGCCTTGTCAGGCCATGCGAAATCAACCGTACCCTTTCCCGCACCAAAAACCGGTGAAGAGGCCATGCAGAATTTCCTTCTGCGTTACGCAGGGGGCGGCTATGACCGTGAATACTCATGGTTCCCGGTTCGCGCGAACGGAGATTCCTATCGTGTGGGCTACACAGACCGCGTTGTCTACGCGGAGAACATCGAGCCTTCCCAGGTGGGCACCGGCCTTCAGTTTGCCTTTATTTCCAGTTACACCGCGCCGGCATCGCTTGCGGGAACGGTCTACATGGTTCACGAATTCAAAGACCCAATTAAGAACCCTCGCGCAGCATGGGTGTACAACGCTGGTCAGCGCCGCGTTCGCCGTGCCCCAGACCTTGCTTATGACAACGTGGCTGACGGCACCGAGGGCATGCGGGTCACCGACCAATACTTTGGGTTTAATGGCGCGCTTGACCGTTACGACTGGAAGCTTCTTGGTCGCCGTGAAGTCTTTGTGCCTTACAACACCTATAAGGTTGCCAGCAAAAACCTGAAATACGCGGATGTCATTGGCAAAGGTACCGCCAACAGTGACCTCATGCGCTATGAAAAGCACCGTGTTTGGGTGGTCGAGGCTACTTTGAAAAAGGATAGCAAACACATCTATGGCAAGCGGGTGTTTTATTTCGATGAAGACAGCTGGATGATCTTGATCGAGGACTGCTACGACACCCGTGGCGACATCTGGCGCGTTGGTCTGCACGGCTTTGTGCAGATCTATGACCAAGGGGTTCCCTGGTACAGCATTCAGATGTGGCATGACCTTAACAACGGCAGCGTCTTGATCTCTCATCTGGACAACGAAGTTAAAAAGCCCATTCAGTTTGGCATTAAAGCCTCATGGTCAGAATTCCAGACCGACGCCTTGCGGCGCCGGGGCACACGCTAAACCGCACCACCTCTTTTTCTCTTCACCACCGCCTTGTGGGTTTCTGCCAGGCGGTGGTTTTGTTGTTTGGGGTCGCGGCTGCAGGGGCTCTTTTTGCCCAGACGCAATCAGATTCGAATCAAAAGCCATTTCAACTCAATACCGATCAGCTCATTCGTCCGATCAGTGTCGATCGAGCAAGCTTTTTTGCCTTTACCCAGACACGTGAGGGAATCATTGCAGCGGGTGAGCGAGGCCTGATTGCGCAGATCGATGTCGCATCAACAAGAATCCCCGGGGCGGAGGCAGGCAAGTCCGCCTGGGTAACCTCGCGTCTGCCGACGAACAGAAACCTTACTGCGATTGCTTCCCATACAGAAGGTCTTGTGGTGGCGGTAGGGCATAGCGGAGTGATTTTTGTCTCGACTGATTACGGCAAAAACTGGCAGCCTGTTTCAAATGAAATTATTGAGTCGGTGAACCCCAACAAAGACGCACTGCTTTCGGTGACGATTGATGCGAACCGCCGCATTCTGGTAGC
>CAYWPQ010000060.1:0-1899 GCA_964460315.1 uncultured Bordetella sp.
TCGAACCGACTGATTTCCCCCGCAACAGGCCCACCACGCCGGTCTTGCCTAGGCCGGTATGAACCTCATCAAGCCCGTAGGACTGAAGCTCGCGAGCGACAATTTCCGCCGTCCGGTTCTCTTCGAATTTAAGTTCGGGATGAGCGTGAATGTCGCGTCGAATGGCGCGGATTGGACCGACGATTCCAGAAATCGCTTCAGGGATCTTCATACCCCGATTTTAAACCAGCTACCGATAGAGAACCTCAACGCCCTCTGGGGTGAAATGCTCATTGAGCGCACGAATCAAGTCTTCCTCTGGACGCACTCGCAGATCGCCTGGCAGCTGAATATCGCACTCGGCGTCCCCTTGTTGCATCCGAATGAAAATGGGGCAGCCCTGATTGGGTACCCGCCAGGGCTCAAGGACCGCCTTCAGCCGGCCGGCGAGCGAGGCGTCTTCGCCTGATCGACGCGAATGGCCGTTGGATGTTGCGCGCAGGTTCATCAGCCGCAGACGAATACCCAAAGAAAATTTCATTCGCGCCTGACCCAGCGTCAGAATATCGGACGCTGCACCACGAAGCCCACCGGAAAAATCGTCATTTTCAATCCGAGCCTGAATGATTAATGGCTCATCCACTTTGATCACATGACGGTATTGGTCCCATAGCTCGGAAAATACCGTGATCTCAAGCTTGGCTGTGGCGTCGTCAATCTCAACAATACGCATCATTCCGCGCCGGGTCATTTGCGCACGACTTGCGCTGACCACGCCCGCCACCCAGACACTGTCTCTTCCCGGGTTGAGTCGACTCAGTGGGGTTGAAACGAATCGACGCACTTCGCCTGCGTAGGGCGTAAATAAATGTCCGGAAAAACAAAACCCGAGTGCCTGTTTTTCTTCAAGAAGCTTTTCCCGCTCCCCCCAGGCCTCCACCTTGGGCATCTCGATCACTTCCCTTGCACCACCGGCGTCATCAAAAAGTCCGCCCTGATGTCGGCTGGCTTCAGCCTGATCGGCGGCGGCAACGGCAATAGGAACCGCCGCCACGGCCTGGGCACGATTGGCATGCAGGTCATCAAAGGCACCCGATTTCACAAGGGCTTCAATCGAACGCTTGTTCACGGTTCGACGGTCGATTCGTGCACAGAAATCAAACAGATCGGTGAAGGGCCCGCCCTGCTGGCGGGCATGCAGAATATTTAACACCGCATTTTCACCAACCCCTCGAATGGCACCCAAGCCATACTGAATCACCAGCTTTCCCGTGTCATGGTCAGGTACGGGCTCGAATCGATAGCCTGAGGCATTGATGTTTGGTGCAAGAACCTGAACACCATTGTTGCGGGCGTCCGCCATGAAGAAGGCCACCTTGTCGGTGTCATCCATGTCCGCAGAAAGTGTGGCGGCCATAAACTCGGCGGTGTGATGCGCCTTCAGCCAGGCCGTCTGGTAGGTCAAAACGGCATAGGCTGCGGTGTGAGATTTGTTGAATCCGTATTCCGCAAACATCTCCATCAGATCAAACAAACGTTTGGCCAGGGCCTCGCTGTGACCGTTGTCAACGGCACCTTTCATAAAAATTGCCCGCTGCTCGGCCATTTCCTCCGGCTTTTTCTTGCCCATGGCACGACGCAGAAGATCAGCGCCGCCAAGCGAATAGCCCGCAATAATCTGAGCGATCTGCATCACCTGTTCTTGGTAAACAATCACGCCGTAGGTGGGTGAGAGGCAGTCTTTCAGCGAATCGTGGAAGTATTCAATGGGCTGCTCGCCGCGCTTACGTTTGATGAAGTCGTCCACCATGCCCGAACTCAGTGGGCCGGGGCGATAGAGCGCGAGCACAGCAATAATGTCTTCAAATCGATCCGGCTGAAGCTTGGCGAGAAGCTTCTTCATGCCGTCGGATTCCACCT
>CAYWPQ010000061.1:0-1627 GCA_964460315.1 uncultured Bordetella sp.
ACTCCAGTTCAGCACCCTGTCGGTTGGATTCGCCCCAACGGGTCTTCTGGGCGCGGCGAAACTTCGCTGGCATCGAGGTAAACACCTCGGCCGTTATTTTTTCCAAAGGCTGAAACGGGTTGAACAAGCTGACCACTCCTGTACGGACAAGAATCGATATACTAGCACCGAAATCCAAACCAAGTTTGGTTCGAATCGTCGGGCCTACCGCCCCTGATGGTTCTTACCCACCCTTTTTGCAGGAGCATTGAAATGCCCCACAAGATCGTGATTATTGGCACCGGCATCATGGGTGCGGGTATTGCCGCAAGCTTTCTTACGGAAGGCGCCGAGGTTGTCATTCTTGGCCGAGACCTTGAAAAAGCAAGAACCTGTGTGAACAAGGCCCGTGAATTAGCAGCAGGCCTTGCGCCGTCTGGCGCATCGTCTTCTGGCGGAGTGACACCTGAGATCAAAACCCAGACCGGGCTGATCGGGCAATGGTCCGACTGGAACGATGTCAGCTTGGTGATTGAAACCGTTTCAGAAATTCTTCAAGTCAAGCAGGCCATCTTTGCCTGGCTCGATCACGCCGTTCCCGCAGATATTCCCATTGGCAGCAACGCCTCGGGCTTTCCCATCTCACGCATTGCGAAGGGGCTTTGCAGTGCAGAGCGAATGATCAACACCCACTACTTCATGCCCGCTGAACTTGTGCCCTTGGTGGAAGTGGTCTTGGGCGAGTTCACCAACCCCGCCGTTGGCCAAAAGGTGATGTCGCTTTACCGAGACCTTCGCAAAAAACCGGTGTTGGTTCGCAAAGACATCCCGGGATTTCTCGCCAACCGCATGCAGCACGCGCTGATGCGTGAGGCGCTCACCCTCATTGATTCAGGAATTGTCAGTGCCGAAGATGTCGATGACGCCGTGCGCTACAGCTTCGGCTTTCGTTACGCCGCCGTGGGGCCCATCACCCAAAAAGAGATCTCGGGCTGGGATGGCATGGCCAACGCAGCCAAAGAAATTTTTCCATCACTCTCGAACACGCCTAATCTTCCGCAAGGACTTGCGCAGCGCATGTCCGAAGGCAAGACCGGCATGAAGGCGGGCGAAGGCTACCGACGCTGGACACCTGAGGAAATTCAAGACACCCGTCGTCGATACAATGAACGGCTTAAGGCAGCCCTTGCCGTTCTTCACATGGACTAACTCAGCATGCAACGACCCCTTGATGGCATCACCGTAGTTTCACTGGAACATGCAATTGCAGCGCCCTTTGCCACCCGGCAGCTGGCCGATCTTGGCGCGCGGGTGATTAAGGTTGAGCGGCCGGGGTCCGGCGATTTTGCTCGGGGCTATGACACCCGCGTGAACGGACTTTCTTCGCATTTCGTCTGGACTAATCGTTCCAAGGAAAGCCTTGCCCTTGACCTGAAAGACGCCAAGGGCATGGAAGTTCTGATGGCCTTGCTTCAGAAAACCGATGTGTTGATTCAGAACCTGGCGCCGGGGGCGGCAGCCCGCATGGGGCTCTCGCACGAGCAACTGAAAGAGCAGTTCCCGCGCCTGATCGTGTGTGACATTTCCGGCTACGGCAATGACGGCCCCTATCGAGACAAAAAAGCCTATGACCTTTTGATTCAAAGCG
>CAYWPQ010000062.1:0-1576 GCA_964460315.1 uncultured Bordetella sp.
GCGTTCCTGGTAGATGCCTTTACCCACTGGCAGGTCTGCCGCAGGCAAGACGAAAACAGGAATGTCACTTTGCTTTTGCCAAGACTGCTGCAAGGCATAACCAAAGACTGCCAGCACCGCGACTCCAGCAAGCCATGGGGCGATGCGGGGCTTGGGCTTGGTGAATGAAAATTGAGACATAGGGCTCCGATACCTTATTCAAACTGCAGGGCATGTAACTTTGCATAGGCCCCATCGGACTTCAGAAGTTCCGCATGCGTGCCACGCTCAATAATTTGGCCGTCTTCCATCACCAAAATCAGATCAGCCCGCTCAATAGTGGAAAGACGGTGAGCAATCACCAGAGTGGTTCTGCCTTGGGTGGCGGCCTCAAGGGCCCGCTGGATGTGCCGCTCTGATTCTGTATCCAGCGCTGACGTGGCTTCATCAAGAATCAAGATAGGAGCGTTTTTAAGAATGGCTCGTGCAATAGCAATTCGTTGACGTTGGCCACCTGACAGCAAGACGCCGTTTTCACCCACCAAGGTGTCAAAGCCATTGGGCAGCTGAGCAATGAATTCCGTGGCGCAGGCGGCTTCAGCCGCGGCTTCAATTTGTTCCCTAGGTGTGCCTTGAAGGTCTCCGTAGGCGATGTTGTTGGCGATGGTGTCGTTAAAAAGAATCACTTGCTGGGTCACCAGAGCAATCTGGCTTCGCAGGTTTTTTAGTTGATAGTTTTCAACCGGAACGCCGTCAAGCGTGATAGCCCCTTGCCAGCCTGTGTAAAAACGCGGGATTAGGCTGGTGATGGTCGATTTGCCACTGCCCGAGCGCCCCACCAAAGCTACCATCTGGCCAGGTTGCACCGCGAATGAGACCCCTTTTAAAACCTGGCGTTCTGAATTGGGGTAGGTGAAACTGACCTGGGAAAAATCAAGCTGCCCTTTGGCGCGGGGCACCGTGTGGGTGCCGGTGTCCACTTCAGAGGCTTCATCCAAAAGAGAAAAGATACTTGCGGCCGCCGCCAGGCCCCCTTGAATCTTTGCGGTAATTTCGGAAAGCTGACGAATGGGTTTTGGCAATAGGCCTGCTGCCGTTATGTAAGCAACAAGATCGCCCGCGGTGGCATCACTTCGAAACAAAATGACCAAGAAAAGCAAAATGCCCATGGCGGAATAGACCACCAACTGTAACAAAGGCGTGAAGGTGTCGGCAATCTTCACCATTCGCAGCTGCCGATCAAACCCGGCCTTGGCTGCCGTTCTAAAGCGCGATGCTTCGTATTGCTCGCCGCCAAAGCTTCGAACCACCCGATACCCCTGAATAGTTTCCGAGGCAATGTGAGTGACATCCCCCATGGATTCCTGAATGCGTGTGCTTTGCTTTCGAAACTTCTTGTTGGCGTGCTGAACCATTATGCCAAGCACCGGTATTACCGCTACCATCACCAGCGTGAGCTTCCAGTTCATCCAGAAGAGGTAACCGAAAAGAAAGACGGCGGTTAACCCTTCACGGAAAAGAATCTTGATGGCATCAGTGGCGGCAGAAGTCACTAACGTGACGTTGTAAACAATTCTAGAAACTAAGTGGCCGGAAT